>JBBTXW010000021.1:0-3968 GCA_038062025.1 Patescibacteria group bacterium | reverse complement strand
GCTCCCCCGCTTGGATTCGAACCAAGAACCATTCGATTAACAGTCGAGCGCTCTACCGTTGAGCTACAGGGGAATGTAAGTTAATTTTTAATTTACAATTCTCAATTTTTAATTTAAGAACTGAAGTATTATACCATTTAGAGGTTGTTGGAGCCAAGCTCTTTTCCCAGATACTTGAAGCGAGGGACGGTTTTCCCTTCGTGTTCGACTTCTTCAAAAAACATCTCCGCTGGTCTTACTTGTAGGCGAGGCCCTTCATGGCCTTCTTTTGTGTAAAGAGGAATATAGCAGATTAGTCTTTTGTTAGTTTCTGTGTGGCGGGCTAAACCGAGCACAAAGTACAGACCGCCCTTAAAGTGTTGGTAAACCCCGCTATAGATATCTTTTGGTTCCTTGGTCATTAAGCTCTGGCTTTTGCTAGGAAAAGTTTGGCAGGATGGATTTTTCTTTGGAAGGGATCAAGGACGAGGCCGAGGGCTTCAAGGCTAAAGGCCCCGAATAGTGGTTCGTCTCCTTTTACACCAAACACAATTGGGGTAGCTGCACGAACCCCTTGGAACTCAAAGATTGCGTCTCCGATTTCCCTAGTAACCTTGGTTCCGTCAGCGAGGGTAAATTCTTGTTTTCTGTGCGGCTTAATGCCAATTTTCTTAAGCTGACTTGCCGGAACAAGGGAATATGTGGCTCCGCTGTCGACGAGAAACTCTTCCTCAAGCATTTTCTTGGGGCTTTGAGGGTTTCTGATTGTGGCTTTGACGAAAGTTATACCCATGGGCATCACATTATATCACGCCCCGTTCTTTTAGTCCGCCTTCGCGAAACCCGAGGTTTTTAAACCTCGGATGAAGCGAAGAAATGTGTCGAAGCAAAAAAATGATATTTTCAAGTAACGCTTCGGCGGATTTACGCTCCAAAGAAGCGCCGGACGAAGAATCCGAGGGTTTTACAGGGCGGGCCAGATAGATAAGCGCCCGTTGCGCGCAATGAATTGCGCTATTGCCTCGGTACACCAAAAACAACCTCCTGCTAATGTTGCAAGTTCCACGCTTTAGTATACTCATTTTGTGGAACGGAAGATTTTTTGGTTTTGTTTTTTTGGAATTTTAATTTTTGGGCTTGTTTTGAGGGTTGTTCCAACCCTAGGGAACAATTTTTACTTCACGATTGACCAGGGTGATGATGCAATTCATGCAAGAGAATTTTTTACAAGAGGAAAACTTTTAACAAAAGGACCGGAGACTGGGATACAAGGGGTTCATGCCGGACCTCTTTGGTACTACTTCATATCTTTGGGATATCTGATTTTTGACAAAGACCCTTTTGGGGCTGTTTTTATGATGATTGTTCTTAATTTGGCTGTTACTGCGGTTTTGATGTGGCAGATAAAGAAGCATGTAGGGTGGCGGCAAGCACTTGCGGTTGGTTGTGCACTTACATTTCAGTGGGCTTTTTATGATACTTCGCGGTATGGTTTTAATCCGTTTCCACTTGTTGCATGCGGGTTTGCACTAGTTTTGTTGTTATCCGCATTTCTTCGCGGAAGCGCCAAATACTATATGTATGCTGCTGTCCCGGTAGGTTTGGCTTTCAACGCAGAAGTCGCAGGGGCTGCTGCGATGGGGGTTTTCTACGTACTTTTTGGAGCTTGGGCTTGGATCAAGAAGAAGCTAGCACTCAAAACTTATATTTTGTCAGCATTTTTGCTTCCTGGAGTTTTTGTTTTGAAGATGATTTGGGATGCATATCGCGTTTGGCAGGCAACCCATACTTTGCCGGAGTCGAATTTAAACACTTTTGGGGGAATAAACTTTTTGGGGGTTGGGAAGGCTTTTTTGGAGGTAGTGGGGGAGGCGAGTATTCCGCAAAACACCCTATTTGGGGTCGGGTTGTGGGTTGTGATTTGTGGGATAGGGATAAGACATGTGGGTAAGTTTCCCAAACACTTTATAATGCTCAGTCTTGGTTTATACTTTGTTTCTTTCGTTTTTCTTGGTGCATCCCGGGGGTGGCAGGATTGGCATGATTTGTTCTTGCCTCCTTTATTGTTTGTAACGCTTATTTTGGTGCTATGTGAGCTTTGGCAAAGGACGAATCGTTATGGGAGGATTGGGGTGATTGGGGTAATTGGGGTGATATTAATTTCACAGGCATCAATGTTTAAAGATCGCTATCTTCAGTATCTTCACCCATCAGACGACCCAGGGCTTCTTGTTAACCAAATTAAAGTTGTTGATTGGATTTATCAAAATGCTGAAAACAATGGATTTAATGTTTATACATATACGCCAAATAAGTATGACGACCACTACCAATATGTTTTTTGGTGGCATGGACGAAATAATTACAAGTATTTGCCTTGTGAGTATTCATTTATGCCCAAAGCTATTAAGTACTTGTATGTACCCAACAGTGAATTGCCGGTTTATACTGAACCTAAATTGGGTTGCGACAAGTTTGTGTTTTTAATAATGGAGCCCTTCAACTCCTTCGGTTCCACTCAGGACAAGTTCGCTCAGGGCAAGCCAGATCCAGATGAGTGGTTTGAGAAAGCTAAAACCAACACGGAACTTTTGGAGGAGAAAATGATTGGGAAGGTAAGGGTGCAAAAGCGCAAATACCCCGATAAAATCAGCTCGTGATTTGGCATTCTTGACACAATGGTGTTATACTATGGCTGTTAGGTCAGTTTCGCGTGAGACGAGAGATTCTACTCTTTGAGCCACCGAATCGACTAATTACGATTGGTGGTGAATATTTTTGGCAGTTAAACTATTTGTAGGGAACCTTCCTTACAAAACTACTTCAGAAGATTTAGGTCAGCTTTTTTCCCAAGCAGGAACGGTTGTTTCTGCAGAGGTTGTTATGGACAGAATGTCCGGAAGATCTCGCGGATTTGGTTTCGTTGAAATGGAAGATGCAGATTCTCAAGCTGCAGTTGAAAAATTAAACGGATACGATATTGAGGGAAGGAAGTTGGTTGTAAACGTTGCACGACCTCGAGAAGATAGACCACAAGGAGGTGGTTTTGATCGGCGTGGTGGAGACAGTCGATAAGGCAATAAGATTGTCCTATTGCAATATTCCAAAAAATGCTACACTAGATGTAGCTTTTTTGGTTTTTAAAAGAGAACCAAGGCCGCGCGGGAAATGAGCGGTAAAAATGCGGTAAATACGTGTAGTGAGCGGAGTCGAATCTATGCAGCTAGTTTTTATCCTAATTGCAAATGCGCTAGCAATTCTTGCTACGGCATACCTGATTCCTGGAATAGAGGTATCGAATTTTATGACCGCGGTTTTGGCCGCATTGGTTTTGGGGCTTTTTAATGTATTTTTGAGGCCGATTTTGAGCTTCTTGGCACTACCTGCAAATCTTCTTACTTTGGGCCTTTTTTCTTGGGTGATTTCTGCATTTCTTCTTTGGTTGACAGGACGAGTTGTTGGCGGATTTGATGTCAACGGTTTCTTGCCGGCTTTGATTGGAGGAGTGGTTATTGCTTTTGTTTCGACATTCTTACAGTCGTTAGTTAAAAAGATTAAATAATTTTTTAAGATGAACAGAACGATATATGTTGGGCTCGGGGTTTTGGCTGCAATTGTTGTTGCGGCTTTCGTGTTTACCCAAACAATGAGTAAAAGTCCGGAAAGTGATGTTATCCGACAAACCCAAGCTACTCCTACAAGTACCCAGAGCGCTTTGGTTATGACTGAGGAAATTGTTATTGCGGGGGATGAGTATAGTTTTTCGCCTGCAAATGTAACTTTGAAAAAGGGAACAACCTATAGATTGACATTCAAAAATACCGGCAATGCGCCTCACAACTATGTTTCAGATGAGCTTGGGGTTTCAACTGCAACTATTAAGGGCGGAGAGGCTGTGACGGCTGAAGTAACACCGCAAAAAACAGGCACATTCGAGGTTTACTGCAGTGTAGGAAATCACGAAGACCTTGGAATGGTGGGGAAGATAA
>JBBTXW010000020.1:0-28229 GCA_038062025.1 Patescibacteria group bacterium | reverse complement strand
AACTTATGATGCTCAGAATCAAGTTCTGAGAAAATGTCATCCAACAATAAAACCGGCCTCTCCCCAGTTTCGCGCTCAATATACTCAAGTTCTGCCAATTTCACCCACAAAACCGCCATCCTCTGCTCCCCCCGCGACCCAAACTTTGAAAGCTCCCAATAATCTCCAGCCCTTTTACTCTCCCGCTCTTTTACTCTTTTTTTCTTGAAAACCACATCATCCCTATGCGGCCCCACAAGTGTTGCCGCCGCCAGCACCTCTTCCTCCTTGTATTGATCAAGCCTCCCCTCAGAAATCGCACTCCGGTCATACTCTAAAGAAAACTCTTCCCCCGGCAAAGAAGTTGTATTTACAAACTCGACAAATTTCTCTCTCTCCGCCGTAATTATGTTTCCCTCGCGAATTAGCAAATGGTCCCAAAAAAGAAGCTGGGAACGGGTCGCCATTCCTTCTCGAATTCTCTCCAAAACCCTATTCCTCTGGCGAACTCCTTTTTCATAGGAAAGAATCGACCTTCTGTATTCGCGATCTGCCAAAGACAGTACAAAATCCAAATACTTTCTTCTTGTACTTGGGGACTCAGTTACAAGAGATAAATCCCAAGGGCCAAACATAACAGCTTTCAAATTTCCGACAAATGTATAGAGTTGGCGCGACACTCCATTTACACTTAACTTTTTTCCCCCGCGTAAGTTTTCTGTGGGTCGAACTATAACAGCCTCAAGTTGTGTGTTTTCTGGGTCACTGTGTGACTGGGTTACTGTCCCCACTTTCCCCGTAACTCTTGCCAACTCTTCTCCTTCTTGTACCATCTCCTCCTCTCTGTATGCCCGAAAAGATTTACCAGTCGACAAAAGATATATCGCCTCTAAAGTATTTGTTTTCCCAGCAGTGTTTTTCCCGTAAATCACAGTAACACCGTCAATGAAACTAAATTGACGCTTTGTGATATTTCTGAAATTCTGAAGTTGTAATGTTTGTATTACCATCTTTACTACCTGTCTACTTGTCTACCTACCGCATCAGCGGCAAGGTTCTGTCTTCAGGTTCTTATCTACTTCTTACTTCTGGCACTTCTCACAGTAAAAAGTCCCCCTACCACCCAAACTAATTCTCTTAATCACATTTCCACAACCGTTTTTACACAACTTTCCAGCCTTTGCATAAACTAGCATATGTTTTTGATATTCGCCCTCCTCACCCAATGCATTCACATATGTGTTCTCACTTGATCCACCAAGATCCAAACTTTTCTTTAGAACCTCCAGCAATGCGTTGTATAGCCTCACTGCCTCATCGTTTGATAACGTTTTTGCCGGCCTTCGCGGATCAATCTTCGCAAGAAACAATGCATCGTTTGAGTAGATGTTGCCAACTCCAGAAATCTTCGTCTGATCAAGAAGGAGTGGTTTTATCTTCGTGTTTTTATTTTTCAAAAGTTCCGCGAACTTTTCCTTTGTTAACTTGTTACATGTTAACTTGTTGCGTGTTGCTATTTCTGGTTCTGGCCCAAGCTCCCGAATAAATTTGAAGTGTTCAACATTTTTTGTTGGTAAAACCCTAATCCACCCAAACTGACGAAGGTCGTTATAGAACAATTTCGTTTCATCGTGGAAGTGAAAAATCAAATGCGTCCACCTATTCGGCAATGTTCCCACCTTCTCCCGTGATACTCGTGCTACCTGTGCTGCCCGTGGTACCTGTACAATCAGCTGTCCCGTCAGCTTTATATGAACCATCAGCGATAATCCCGTGGAGAAATCTAGAACCAGAACTTTCCCAAATCGGCGCACTTTTTCCACTACCCTATCTACAAGATCACCCACATCACCCCCAACTATAACCTTCGGAAGCCTTACCTCAACTTCTGATAACTTTTTCCCCACCAAATACTTCTGCAAACCCAACCTTATTGTTTCTACCTCGGGTAATTCAGGCACCGTGGGCCAGTATATCAGGAAGTTCCTCCGTTACGTCATTTTGTGTATTGCATTTTGGGCAAGCAATCCCAGGTTTATACTCCTCAGTTGGTCGAATATCAGGTAATTCTTTTCATGTCTTTCACCGCCTTCGTCCGCCGGAGTTTCAACGCAGGCGGACCATTCCGTACTTTAAACCCTGAATGTAAAAATTGAGTGAGAAACTAAGAAGCCTTGACACCCGCAATTGCCCCTGTTAGCATCTGCTAAAGTATGCCCGCACTTGCAGAATTAACCAAAAATGGCAGGACAACCCCAGAGGCGTTAATAGAGATTTTAAAAGAGAAAAAAGAGCCCAGCCTTGGAGAACTCAACCCGCTTCTCTTTCCTCCAGACTTAACAAATCCCGAAGCAATAGACGCACTAAAGCTGGTCGCACTTAAAAAAATCACAAAATATGGAGGCCTTGAACCAACCGTTATCGAATCAGCTGCAGCCTACAACATTCACACACACAAACAAGAACCCAGACTTATTGTTAGATTTAACGTTGACACCCTCACACAAGAACAACTAGCTGCTCTTGAAAATCTGGTACGTTCAACCTACAGCACTGCTGTTAAAACAAGAAAAAGCACATATGGCACACCCATCACGATCGGAGGATACCCCGAACTAGACAATCCGCAAGAAAGAAGGAGACAAAAATCATGGGGCAAAAGACTGGGTTGGTATTTTGGTCCCAATTTAGACCCCAAAGTTGAGAATACACACACCGGACTTTTTGTACACAAAGACCTTGGCACCCAAGACATGGCCAATTTTTTAAAGGGTCGAGATTGTAAAGAATGGTTCTTCAATGCAAACATCGTCGACCCAATTATTCATAAACCAGTCAAAACCAGTTACATAATTGAAATTAGAGAAGCCGACTTATACCACACCGACGTAATAGAATTTACAACACAAGTTGCCCACATATTAGCCAAAGGACACACTATAACTGACCGTTGGTTAAAATACGAAATATATAACGATCTTAATAGATTGGGCCTAAGAAAGAATGGAAAAGACACAGCCCACGGCCTTGATAAACACACAACCCACATAGAAAGAGTCTTGATACTACCCTTAGCTAATCTAGGCTTGAGCACCTCCATAAGATTTAACGCAGGATCAGTCTTACTTGTTGGTGTTCCCGGAACAGGCAAAACCCTAGTAGCAGAGCAATTTCTACAAAGAGACATTGGTGTCTTCCTGCTCCCCATTGATCCACTTCATCTTGCGCAAGAATTATATGCCCCCCCAGAGAAAAAAAGAATCCTTCCACGAATCTCGCAAGTCTTTGCCCAGACCGGAATACCAGTTGTCTTACACATAGACGACATAGAAAATGTCCTCCAAGGAAAAGAGCAAAACACCATTAATTCGACTCTGCTTAATCTTATGGCTGGTGTCCGAGAAAGCGGCTTTTTTGTCTTGGCCTCAACAAACCACCCAGAACAACTAAACGACCAACTCCTCCAACCCCAAAGATTTGCCCACATTCTTTACTTCGGTCTATGTAACGAAGAAGCGCGCCGAGGCATCTTAGAAGTACACACAACTCAAATTAGTAGAAGTCTAAATATACCACTCTTTAACTCCGTGCAAGAAAGAGCCACAGTAATACGAGCAATAGCCCTCCACACACAAGGGTATACCCCTCGATACCTAGCCGAAATTTGCACAACAGCAAAATCTTTTTATCTTGCACGAATCGCAGTAGAAAAAAATAGAAGAATTGGTCTATCTGAAGAAGATATAAACACAACATTCACACTTGAAGACTGGGCAAGGGCATTAGATGAAGTTGATAAAAAATATAATAAACTTGCTGTCTCTAAAAGAGACGAAGAACTAAGAAGGTTCGTCGAAAAACACCACGGTCAAGTCGGCTTCGGTATACCATCCCAAAACGGCAAAACTGTTGCCCTCCAAGAAACAGTCGCTCGCCTAAATAGCACACCCTCTCACTAGCCTACAACACACCCTTTACAAAACCCAAAATCTCTTTCTTAAATCTTTCCTTCGAAAATTTCTTTGCATGTCCTCTTAAAACATCTTCGTCAAATTTAATCTTCTCAAATCTTTTTATGGCAGCTACAAGCCCTTCTACAGTGTAGTCCTCAAAAAGCACCCCAGTGCTTCGTGTCGCGTGTCGCGTGTCACGTGTCGCATCTATCACCGACTCCGAATACCCCCCAGAGTTGTATGCAATAACAGGCGCCCCGTAAACCATCGCCTCAACCGGGGTCATCCCAAAATCAACATCCCTCTCCAAAGCCAAAAACGCCTTTGCCTCCGAGTAGAATTTGGCCTGTTCTTCATCTGTGACATATCCTAAATACTCAATGTCGCCAACTGCATTCTTTTTAAGCCACTCGTGTGTTTGTGAATACCCAGAAACTCCCCCCGCTATTTTCATTTTTATTTTTAATTTTTTAGCTGCCCTTACCGCCATCTCTATCCCCTTACCACCAGTAATACGCGAAATTATTAGGTAATAGTCCTTCTTACCATTTGTAATTTGTAATTTAGAATTTGGAATTTCTATTGGTGGATATATTACAATTGCCTCTCTCCTATAAAACTTCTCAACTCTCGCCGCCACATTCTCCGAGTTTGCCACAAAATAATTCACCCGCTGTGCCGCTTCAAAATCATAAATCCTTAAAAAATGTGCAAGGATATTTTTGTAGATTTTTACAAAAATGTTTCTATCCCCAAGCGGCGTGTCATATCCATACAACCACCTCGGTGGAGTGTGTATATAGCAAATTTCGACCGGCTTTCGTGTCACGTGTCTCGTGTCTCGTGTCTCATTCCTACTCCCAAATCCTTTGGTGATATACCACGAGGCACTCGATATCACCAATTCATATTTAGAAAAATCAAAACTTCCCCAAATCCAAGGCGCCAAAAACCTTAACGGGCTATGAAGTTTTGTTGAGAAAAACGGAATATTCTGCGCCCACGATGCAATTATTTTTCTTCCTTTTAACCGATCAAGAAAGGGTCCTTTCCTCTTAAAAGCTGTATAAATCGGTGCATCAGGAAACATCTCCGAAAGCGCCAAAACTACCCGCTCTGCTCCCCCAAATTCACCTACGTTATCGTGTACAATTGCAACTTTCATATAAGTTCCATCTGGTCTTTATTTTTTTTGTTCGTTTGCCGTTTTGCGTTTGCCGTTTTGCGCCCCACAGCTCCAATTCTCACCAACAAACTTTTAAAACCCAGCTCTTTCAGCTTATCAACAAAATCCTTATCCTCTCTCAAACGCCCCAACTCACACCTCTCAAGGTTTAAGGTCACTGGCGCATCCGTTACAATCGTCGCCAAATACTTTGACATTTTCGCAGACTCCTCCCCTTCTTCCAATTTTTTGACCACGCCAGCAGGCAAACTTTTTACTTTTTCCGTTTTACCTTTTACGTTCCTGTAAACTTCCTCTAGTGTTCCGAATTTCTCAAGGAGGCTTTGTGCCGTCTTTGGCCCTATCCCCGACACACCAGGATAATTATCAGAAGAATCCCCAATTAGAGCTTTATAATCAACAATCTTTGCTGGACTAATGCCAACATACTCCAAAACATCTTTTTCTTCCAAAAGTCTCGCGTTTGCTATCCCTTTAATTGGTGCAAATACCTTAATCCCCTTCTTATCATCAACCAACTGCATTATATCTTTATCTCCCGTGACAATAACTACGTCATACTCTTTTATTCTTTTACTCTGCACAGCTTGCTGTGCCAACGTCCCAATAACGTCATCCGCCTCAAATCCCGAAGCTGTATAAACTGGAATCCCCGAAACTCCAACAACCTCATGTACCAAAACTATCTGCGAAACTAAGTCTTCATCGGCTGATGGCCTCTGCGCTTGGTATGCAATATATGCAGTATGCCGAAACGTCGCCTCAGGAAGATCAAAACAAACTGCCAGGTGTGTGGGCTTTAACTCATCAATAACCCTAAGAAGAATCGACACAAACCCGTATGCAGCTTGTGCCGGCGCGCCATAGGGGGTCGTCAATGGCGGAAGAGCATGATATGCCCTGTGAATTATCGCATGCCCGTCGATCAACACTAGTCTCTTCTTCATTTTTTAGCAGGTCGTTTTGAGGATTTCTTTGCACCTACAATCTTCTCAAACTCATCACGATCCAAAGTTTCTTTTACCAATAAAGCCTCAACAACCTTGTCGAGTGCCTTTCTTTCTCGCTTTACAATATCTTGTGCCTCTTTATATGCTTTCGCAATAATCTTTCTTATCTCCCGATCAACCTGATCTTGTGTCTTTTGTCCAATTTGCTGGGCATCCATAGATCGGAGCCTTCCGACCATATCGATATCGTAATACGGCTGCCAGTTAATTGGCCCCAAGCCACTCATTCCAAATTCTGAAACCATACGACGTGCAAGTTCTGTTGCTTTTGCAATATCGTTTGACGCCCCAATTGTCATCTCAGAAAAAACAAGTTCTTCGGCTGCCCTTCCCCCAAGAATCGTCCTCAAAAGTTCCAAAATTCTCGTCTTTGTCTCATGTACCCTGTCAACCTCAGGAGAAATAGATGTCTGTCCCAAAGTTTCATTTCTTGCAACAATCGAAATCCGGTCAATCGGGTCAATTGAAGGCAGCACATGGCTTACAATCGCGTGTCCTGCTTCATGATACGCAGTTATTCTTTTGTCCTCCTCTGATTGCAAACGCCGACGCGCAGGACCCAGTTTAACTTTCGTTGCCGCCTCGTTTATATCAATTACTGTAATTTCTTTCTTATCATCACGCGCCGCAGCAATTGCAGCTTCATTCAGCATGTTCTCCAAATCCGCCCCAGAAAATCCAACAGTGCGGGATGAAACCCGCGCCCAATCAACTCCCTCTACAAACTTCTTTCCTCTTGCATGAATCTTCAAAATCGCCTCTCTTCCTTCTTTATCCGGCAAATCCAAAGTCACTCTCCGGTCAAATCTACCAGGCCTCAAAAGCGCCGGATCCAAAAGATCCCCGCGATTCGTCGCCGCGATAACCAAAACAGAATCGTTTGGTGTAAATCCATCCATCTCAACCAAAATTTGGTTTAAAGTCTGTTCCCTCTCATCATGCCCTCCCGCAATCCCATGTCCCCTTTGCCTTCCAATTGCATCAATTTCGTCAATAAAAATAATAGAAGGTGCAGCTTTTTTTGCTGTCAAAAATAAATCACGGACTCGGGAATTATGAAGAAGTATGGGCTTCTCACCACCGAAGAAGGCCTCGTTTTCCACTCCACACAAGTCATAAACATACCCTTCGTGTGATTTCTTCACTATTTTTTGAACTATTGCTCTTTTAAACTGGAACGGTGTTGCTTCTTTCTGCTCTAAGAAGGGGTTGGTGGTTTTGCCTATTATGAGAGTCCAACACTCATAATCCGGGAGTGGTCTATTTTTGATAATTCTCCCGCCCTTAACCTTTTCGTGTTTGATTCCGACCTTCATACCATACATGCTGCACAGCCAAGAAAGCTCTAGAATAAGTTGCTTAGAAACCGAAGTGGCAAAAAACTTGCCGCTTTTGGCCTGATACCCATCCCCCTGCCAATATCCCTCCAGGAAGCTTAAGAAGTACTCCTTGGGCAATCCCCAGATAAGCTCAGGTACGTGCTTGTTGTGACTCCCACTCCCGCAATGTTTTATAAAAAACCTGCCAAGATGGGCTGAGTGGTACTTGATTCTGAGGGTATTATCCTGTGTTTTCTCGAGCACAGGGTAAACCCCAAATACTTCATGCATTAGCGAAATCACCTCTTTATGAAGGCTCGTCTCGTGTATCCCAAAAATAAATTCCAGGTACGGAATTCCCCTCCCCTCAGCGGTATAAAAGCCTAAAAGTTTCATAAGGGCGGGAGTAACAGCTATCTTATCTGGAAGATTAAGTTTCACCAATTTTTTGCTCAGAAGTCTTGGCATGTGAAGTCCGCTTTGCCAATTTCCAACTGTTGCCTGAGAAACCCCAACTTGTGAAGCAACCGCATATTGACTCATCGTTCCTGAATTTGCCAAAGCAAACTGATATTTCTCAATTAACCCCTGGTCGTCGTTCCAAACGTCAAGCTCGAGTTCTGGCATTTCATTTGTAAACTTGTGGGCAATAATTTTGTGTTTTTGTGGAGCGCCCGGTTGATAAGCAAGTCTTATATTAAGGGGCAGCTCAACCAAAATGTCTCCTTTTTTGATATCTTTTGTTGCAACAGGCAATATCCTGCCATTTCTCCTTATAAACACACTATGATCTGCTGTTGTTTTAACTACTCCGCCCAAATAATGAATCTCGTAAATTTCTTGAACTTTATGGCGAAAGACAGCCGTTACACTTTTGAATGCTGAATTGGCAATTCTTAGCATCCTGCCGTTTTTATATCCCCAAAACCCGTCTGTTTTATTGTCAAAACCAAGCGTTCGGATGTTCCCAACTCTAACCAGACCCTCCTTGTCCTCTTTAAAGAAGCTGTCAACAAATTGGCCTATCGGCAAAAGTTTTGTCCCTTGGTCGCTTTTAATAAGAATGGGCGTGTCTCCGGTAACAGAAGCCCCAACACCAACAAGCATTTCCATAAATTCCGAACCCGCCATTGAAAAGAAGGGTACCCCCGCTTCCCCCGCCACACCACGGGCCAAAAGTGTTTTCCCCACACCGCTCGGACCGAACAGCAAGACACCTTTTGGGGTACGCGCACCAATTGCACGGTACTTAGCAGGGTTTTTCAAAAAGTCGACAACTTCCTCCAATTCCCTTTTTGCTTCATCAACCCCCGCCACGTCGGCAAATGTGACTGATTGCTTTCCCTTTGCAAAAGCCTTTGCCCCAGATTTCCCAAAAGAAAAAATATTATCCTGCGCCCCCCTTGCCTGGCGAAAAATAAATAAGAAAAATACTGCCATTAAGCCCAAAGGCAGTAAAATCCCCAATATATCAAGCCAAAAACGAGACAAAATTTGATCATCTACCTTGTATGGAACAGTCGCAGGATCAATCTCAGAATCGCGCAAAACTTCAGTAAATGAATGACCCCCTTCTTTAACAGCAGTCTTCTGGGCTCCATCTTTATATTTAACAACCAACCTATCTCCCGAAACGTTAATATTTTCAATTTTGCCGTCCTTTATCTCCTGCAAAACTGTCGGCAAAGGCACAGTTTCCCCATACCTATTCCCAATTGCAGAAAAAAACATCGGACCCAAGAAGAAAAGGACCAACAAAAACAAAAGAAGATTGCGAAGATTAAACTGGAATTTAAATTTCAAACCGCGCTTGCCCTTACCGTTTGAGGTTTTGTTGTTTGTGTCTTTTGGTAATTTTAGTTTTGCAGCCATGTCGGTTTATTAATAACTTTTTTTACAAGACGACATATCGGATCTTTTTTCTTAAAAAGTCCGTTATGGTCTACTTTATCCTATCTCCTTCCTTGCTTCCTTCGGGTGCCACAATTGGTTTTGGACCACTCTCACTGTCGGTGCACAACAACATCCCTTCGCTTAATTCCCCTGCCATTTTTCTCGGCTCTAAGTTGTATGCAAATACAAATAACTTGTCCACAAAATAGGAAGGGTCATAAAAAAGCTTCTCGCTATTCTCAAGGTGTTCACAGTTTTCAACTCTCCCCACACGAAGTTCAACCTTAAAAAACTCTTCTGCGGTTACCGTCGAAGACCCTGAGCTTGCTTGCCCTGAGCTTGTCGAATGGGTCGAATGTATGCTCTGAGGTTCCATGAACGTGCCAAGTATACCACAAATTGAAGCTATACCTTGTCCTAACATTTAATCATGCGCGCTTGACAAGAAAACATATGTATGTTAATGTGTATACACATGTTAACCAAAAGAGCCAACATCTTATTTGAAGAGAAAACATGGAAAGAGCTATCTCGCCTGGCCAAGAACCAAAAGACTTCCGTTGGCGAGCTTGTGCGCAATGCGGTCGAAGAAAAATATCCCCGCCAACTCGAACTTGAGGCAAGAAGAAAAGCAATTGAGCATATCCGACGAATCAGGCCCAAACCCGTAAAAGGGAAGATCGATTATAAAGCACTGATCAACGAAGGGAGAGTTGTATATTAACTTACATTATTGACTCATCTTTCGTACTGGCACAGCTTTTGCCAGACGAAAATATAGATAAGGTGGAAGAAATTTTCAGCAGCTACGAACTTGGAAACATCAACCTAACAACATCTCCCCTGCTACCCTTCGAAGTGATCAATGGATTAAAATCTGCAGTGCTCTCAAAAAGAATCGAAGAAAGCCTTGCCCTTGCTCTAGTAAAACAGTTCTTCGAAATGAAAATAAATCAAGAAGAATTACGTTTTGAAGATGTCCTATCCCTAAGTCTTGATAAAAACTGTTCTGTCTACGATGCTTCTTACCTCTGGTTGACAAAAAAACACAACATTCCGCTTCTTACCCTCGACAGAAAAATGAATGAACTGACTTAAACCAACCCCATTGCCTCCTTTACAGTACTTAATGTTTCTGAAGCAACCACTTTGGCCTTCTTTGCGCCTTCATTAATAATCCTGTTCACAGTTTCTGTATCAGCTTCCAGATCAGCGCGCCTCTTTTGAATCGGCTTAAGTTCTGCGTATATTGCTTCTGCAAGTTCTTCTTTTAGATCTTTGTATTTAATTCCGTCCTGTTTGTATTGGTTCGCGAGTGTTTCTGTTCTTTTGTCTCCAAGGAATAATTCACAGAACTTCAAAAGTGCCGCAACTCCCCCTTCGGTTGGCACCGTTTCTCCTTTCCCCAAATCCGTAGGAACAGCAGCAAGTCTCTTTTGGATTGTAACAAGATCATCCGTGAGCAAAATAGAACTACCCTCCACGCTCTTTGCCATCTTACCCTCTCCCGTCAAAGAGGGTACATACTCACCCTGCGTTGCAAACCTCTGGGGGAAAGGCAGTTTCAAGCCAAACCTATCATTCATTTTTTGCGCAATCTCGCGCGCTACCTCCAAATGCGGCTCTTGGTCAATTCCAACAGGTACAAGCGATGCTCCATACACGAGTATATCTGCGGCCATAAGGACCGGGTAATACAAAAGCGCCATATTCACATTTTCTGGGTAATTTTTTACTTTTTCTTTAAAAGTTGGAAGGTGCTGCATGCGTGCAATAGTTACCACAGTTGAGAACAAATAAGACAGCTCTACATGCTCATATACTTGAGATTGTATAAATATAGTGCTCTTTTCGGGGTCAAGCCCTGCCGCAAGATAATCCAAGACCACGTCTCGTACCGCTCCCTGAAAAACTTTAGGGTCATAAGGAATATTAATAGAATGAAGATCCGCAACCATATAGAAAGTGTCATATCTGGAGTCGTCTTGAAGCTCAAGCATACCTTTTACGGCACCAAGATAGTTGCCGAGGTGAAGTCGGCCATTTGCCCTAATTCCTGATAGTACTCGTTTTTGAGTCATATATCGTATTAACGCAATTCTACTGTTGTGTCGCATCTGCGCAAAACAACAGCAAGGTTCTTCGGAGGTTCTTATTGCGCGCTTTGTCAATTTTAAGCCTCGTCTCTCAATTTAACAACTAAAAATGCCATTTGCATTCTGCGGTTGGCTATACAAAGATCAATCATGTCCGAAACAGGTGCCGAAAGCTTTGCCAACCTTCCACCCCAAACTCCTGAAGTCAGACCACTATGCAAGATATGGCCTCTGGAATTCTTCAAAACTCAAGAAGATAGAAAAGTTTTAAACCAAACAAAAATCTCAAAAATTAAGCAAAAATCTGTTGCTTAGTGCTTTTAGGGATTGCTTTACTAGTAGCTTTCAGGAACTTACTTGCATTCAAAACCTCAATTAACACTGGTTCTCTTTTTTTTGTATAATGCACGATAAAATCACCTTCCATTTCAGCATCCTGAAATACTTTCTTAGAAAGCTCAATTATTAACAAGTCATCCTCTTTGTAATATTTTATCTTCATATCTGCCCTTGGTTGCCGAAAAAAAGGTAATTACCTTATACCCCATTTCAGTGTTTTTGTAAACAACGACTAAAGAAATGCTCTTGCTATGTGTGGCAACAGCTATGTGTGGGTATTCCCCCTGATCCACAGCAGCAGGCTCCAGCACAACTGCCTCCACATCTTTCCTTTTAATCCCAAGTTCCCTCATTCTTTTACGTCGAAATTTTAACTTCGCATGCCTTGTGTATTCAAACACAAGGCCATTTTATCAAAAAAGAAGTTAAATATGTCAAAACAGCCTGAAGAATACCTAAAGCACATTTTGGATGAGATTGAATACCTACTAAATTCTTCCAAAGACACTGGTGAAGAAAAATTCATGGCTGGCATGAGAGACAAACTTATACACCACTACTTCGGCGTCGATTACACAATAGTCTGGGATGTTGTAAAAAACGAAATCCCCATGGGGTGAAGTCAAGGCTTAGGCCGCGCGAGAGCGTTCCAACTCCTTCTGAGCATTCCCGAGTACTCGTGCCAAAATACCTCTTTGGTGATTTCCGGCCAGTGATCCATGTACTCCCTACCTTGGAAGTACCGAAAACCCGAAGAGTTGGGATTGATCAGATTATGATAAACAAGGCCTCTCTGCCCAGTCTGCCAAATCATTCGAAACCCACGGCCGCCGCTTTGGATGATTGTTGTCATCCCACCAGAGTACTCGCCATTTGTGCCGTACATATCGATGTACTCAAGGTCACCCTCAACTACTCGGTAAACCTTGAATCCAGGGAGTCCTGAAATCGTCTCCTTCTTCACTTCCCCGCCAGCGTAGGTCTTGGCAGCCGACGAGAGAAAAAACCTCTTGAGCCGTGCAACATCCACCTGCATTTACTTGTCTCTTTGTGCAAAATCGCTTATTAAAGCGTTGGAACATTATCTTACAATTGAGGCCAAATGTCAAAACTAGAGGTTGAAACCGCAATCACACGGCAGCTTGCTCTAAAAAGTGTCTCAGCTGTTTCTTTAAAACTCTCATTCCCATACTTGTCTTCAAATATCTTTCTCGTGCTTCTGCATCAGTTTTTAGAAGATAAACCTCGTAATAAACAAGTTTGAGGGGAACGTGGGGCGCCGTGGAGAAATTTCTACCTGAGTTATGATCTTTCACACGTTTTTGTAGGTTTGATGTTGAACCTTTGTAGAGCCACTTTTTATTCTTTGAAGATTGGAGAATATAAACGAAGTGCACACCTTATTGTAAACCTTCGGGTCATTATGTGCTTCGCGTCCACTCGCACACCGACCCGATGAGGGTGGAACGAAAAAAGCCACCTTTCGGTGGCGTTTTCGTTTAATACCCTCAGTTGCGGGGCCGGGAGTCGCGCCCGGCCTGCGAGATTATGCTTGTCTGTAATCTCCAGTTACCTGGAGTGTCGGACTATATCATCACCCCAATCATATGAACTGATTGGGGGCTCGGCGTGTAGTCTCTACGGAGTCCCAACGACCTCGCCCTGAGCGATAGTCGAAGGGTTCCCTCGGGATTGCCCTGAGCGACTCTTGGAGTCGAAGGGTTTCCCCGATATAGCCAAGTTCTCATTCTAATATTTCTATCAGATGGGCCCATTTTGAGCCTCGCGTGCAACTCTACACTACCCCGCATGTTAACTTACCCATGAATTATATCAGCTCAACCCCTGTATATCAACCTTGACATACAATCGAATAACTGAGATACTGAACTACTGAACCGCCATCTGTCATTCGAATGATAAGAAAGCCGCTGGAAAAAGCCAAAGCACTCGAGCTTAGAAATAAGGGTTTTAGCATTAAAGAAATCGGTACTATGCTTGATGTCTCATCCTCCACCGTGAGCCTATGGGTTCGCCACATACAGCTTTCCCCCACTCAGAGAGATCGACTTGTCAAAAAGGTTTTCGACACCCTCCAGCAAGGTCGGATTAAAGCCCAAGCCATACAAAAACAGGCAAGGGACAAAAGACTCAATAGGCTAACTAAAGAAGCCGA
Organism: Patescibacteria group bacterium; assembly: GCA_038062025.1. Classification (GTDB taxonomy): domain Bacteria; phylum Patescibacteriota; class Microgenomatia; order UBA8517; family UBA10165; genus 2-12-FULL-44-25. Next base: position 14,278 of record JBBTXW010000020.1, on the reverse strand, counting down.
AAAAGAGCTAGGAACACTGTCAGGGCGAGACTTGTTTGTAGCTGGTATCTTTCTCTACTGGGCCGAAGGATTCAAAAAAGACAACCGATTGGGTTTTGCCAACTCAGACCCCACAATGATTAAACTCTTTCTTAAATGGCTGGAAGTAGCTGGTGTACCCAAGAGCACTCTCAGACTACGTGTAGGCTTAAATATCAGCCACAAAGGTAGGATTGAAGAGGTTCAGAAGTATTGGGAAGCACAAACTGGCATTCCTCAAAGCCAATTTCAGAAGCCGTTTTTTCAAAAATTCATATGGAAAAAAGAGTACGCCGAGCCCAGAAATTACTTTGGAGTGCTACGAATAAGAGCAAATGGCCAAGGAGATCTTTTTGTCAAAATTCAAGCCTGGATCAAGCAGATTCAGGATATGGTATAATCACCTTCTGCAAGGCTGGGTAGCTCAATTGGCGGAGCAGACGCTTCATACGCGTAAGGCTGAGAGTTCGAGTCTCTCCCCAGCCACCCTTCGACTTCGCTCAGGGCGAGCCTATGCTCCAATCCACAAATCAACCTCCGGCAAAAACAGCCTCACCCATTGCCTCCAAATCGGACGCGTTTCTTGCTCAAAACCAGAATCAACAAACTCCTCTTTAGGCGCAAGCGACCTTAAAACCTCCTCAGGCGGCAAAACTACAATTACCTCCCCCTCCTGAGCTAGCCCGAGTTTGTCTCTCGCCTGTTGCTCAATAAACTTAACTGAGCCCAAAGACTCCCTAATAGCCTCAAGCTCTATCCTCTTTGTCTCCTCCTCTTCAAGCCTCGTCCGAGCCTCCTCAATCGCCCCACCCCTTCCTTTTAACTTAAAGCCAGTATGGATAGAAGAAGTCATAATTAGGATCAAGACAACAAATACTGCACGCGCCTTCAACAACCCTAGAATTGACTTCAGATTATCCATAATTTAACCCCCTTGACACTAGCCTCTTTACATGATAATATAGGCCATGGCAGCCCAAGAAACCACTCTGCAATCTCTGCAAAGAGAATTTATAGCAGATTTAAGGACCAAAAGCAGGTCTTCTGCGACCATTCTCGCATATAATAAAGACATCGAGCAACTTGTCGCTTACCTTGCTTCAACTGAGAAAACCGAAAGTAATCAAGTAACTTCTTCAGATATCGAAGCTTTCAGAAACTCTCTTTCTGAAAAGGCATATACTGCAAAATCAATCTCAAGAAAACTTAATGCGATAAAAGCCTTCTTCCGCTGGATTGTTGGCAAAAAAATCCTTGAAAACGATCCCGCAGCTCCTGTTGCCCATCCAAAATACGACAATCCCCCTCCTCGAATCTTGACTCGTATGGAGTATAGAGCTTTAAGAGATGCAGCCCGGGGCGATAAAAGAATTGCGGCAATTATAGAACTCATGCTCCAAACTGGTGTAAGAATCGGCGAGGTTGCAGCTTTTCAATTGTCTGATATTAATAGCGATTCAATCCATATCCGCGCTTATGCTTCTCAATCTGAGAGAACAGTCCCGATTAACAAACCCGCAAAGGATGCTTTAAACGACTACTTATCCGACCGCGGCGAAGTCAAAAACGACCATGTGTTCATTACAAAAAACCAAAGGCCTCTATTAGTCCGTAATATTAGAAGCTCAATTGATCGATACTTCAAAGAGGCCGGTATAGAAAATGCAAAGGTCAACGATTTAAGATCCACCTTTATCGCCCACCAACTTAAAGGTGGAGTCGATGTTGTAACTGTCTCAAAAATTGCTGGACATAAAAGACTCTCGACAACCGAGCGCTATTTGGAGTTTATTGAAAGAAAGAACGGCCCCGGCCGCTCCACAAAATTAGAAGAGCTGTAATAGCGAAATTTATTTCGCGCTCTTTCTACTCACCGCTCCCGCAATTTTCTCCCAATCCCGGTCTCTTCGAAGTTTTAGGTTCTTCTCCCAAGCTTTCTCAAGAACCACCAAATCCACGCCCAGTTCCCGTCCTAAAGACAACAACGCTAAATAGTCCTTTGGGAAACACTTCCCCCCAAAACCAAAGTTGCCATCCGGGCCCGGAACTTTAATGTGTGTCCCCCCCCTTTTATCAACTTCCACCATTTTTCGCACGTCATCGTAATTAATGCCCAACGCTTGCGCGAGCTGGTAAAACTCGTTAGCCACCACAGTTTTGGCCGCCAGCATAACATTGGACATGTATTTGGCCATCTCAGCAGAGGTTGTATCAGTCAAGAAATACAACGACTCTTGTGGAAGTATAGTTGTATACAGTTCTCTAACTCTGTCTCTATCACTGTCTTCCCCCCCAATAATCGTTCTGTTTGGATTTAAAAAATCTTCTAAAGGATGTGATTCAGTTAAGAACTCGGGATTGCTAACAATCCTAACTCCTTTGTGTTTTTCAGCAATTTTCTTTGCTGTACCTGGAATAACTGTGGACTTGATTATAACTACTCTGTCACTGTCTCTTACTTGCTCGGCAACTTTCTCCACTACTCCATCGACGATCGAGAGATCTATCCCCGAATAGTCATGATACATCGGAGTCGGGACACAAACAAAAATAAACTCGCTTTTGGAAACCAATTCCGAAACCTCTATTCCGCCTTCTTTATACGGGTCATGCCACAAAATAGAGTGTTTTTTTGAAAAACCTTGACCTGTTGCTTGCCCCACAACCCCCCAGCCAATAATTCCCACATTTGCCATAAGTAAGGTTTTTGTATCAGCGAATTTCAATTCGCGCTTCTGATTGTATCTTTTTTGACTTGAGTAGTACAATCTATCTAATTGCGTGATTCTGTTGTGCAGTACAATAAATTTGGCAGTCAGTTTTCCACCGTTGTGAGTCACAAGAAAGCAACCATTCTCCAAACAATTACCCACCAGCCGTTTTTTACCCCGCGGAGCGTCCACGCGAAGTGGGGCGTTTGGCAGTAAGGATCCGTTGACTGTTCTTCCAAACTGTTAATACCTTGCCGCCTTTTCTTTGCTTGACATCACCATACAAATACCATACAATCTTTGTATGGCGATAACTATAAACATTTCTCTCCCAAAAGAGATGTACAAAGATATTAAACGCGCAGTCAAAGTTAAGCGTTTTTCTTCCGTAAGCGAGATGATCCGCGACTCTGTCCGCAAATCTTTATATGAAGAAATTACTGAGAACGGCTTTAGTCCCACCTTTGAAGATCAGATAATAGAATCCGAAATGGAGCCTGAAGAAAACGATCAAGTTTGGGAAAGCGAGGCCGATGTGAGAAAATATTTCAAGGAATTAAGAGAAAAAATAGCAAGGGATGATAAAGCTAAAAACGCTTGGAAAATTCACACAAATGTTAGAAAATCCTTACAAAGACAGTCCGGAATTGCGCGCTGATGTTGAAGACCAAATATCTTTATTTGTAAATAACCCCGATGACACCCGCCTTCTTAACCACAAATTGACCAAACGACTTAAGAGTCGATGGGCATTTAGCATAACCGACGATATTAGGATTATCTACAAGTGGCAAGGCAAAAATACAGCCCAATTCTTATCAATCGGCACACATCCCCAAGTTTACACAAGAAAGCCAAAGGTAAAGAAAAATTAAATGTGCGCCCGGAGGGACTCGAACCCCCAGCCTGATGGATATAAGCCATCCGCTCCGCCGTTGAGCTACAGGCGCATGCAGAACAAGGCAATTATATCAGTTTGCCATTCGGAGTTCTACACAGAGACTACTGGAAGATTTTTCAAACTCTTACCCCTAGGGAGTTCCACATAAAGCTTCTCAAAAACCAATTATCTTCCCTTTTTTATCTTTACTAACAATAGTCCCATCCCCAATCTCTTCAGATTTTACCTCTTTTTTAGGGTCGTCAAACCAAACGCTAAGCGTCTTACCCTTTGAATCATAACAAATCTTTATCTGTGTAAACATATTCTTCTTGCCTTCACTACCTTTTCTACCTTCACTACTCTCACTACTTTATTCTAGAGCTTTGCTCGTCTATTTATCTCTGCCTCAACCAATGCTCTATCTCTCCCATACTTCACTTTCGACATTTCGCGAATTACCCTTGCAACCTCCTCACTCCCCGACTCTTTTATCTTTACCAAATCGCGAGTCAAATCAACTGAAAATGGTGGAACCGGCTCGTTGTGGACTATCGTCTTCATATAAACATTGAAGCGCTCAATATTTAAAAGATCATCTTCATCAAAAACAGGCTGAAATTCTCGAGTTAAATAATTTGCATCAGCTACCCCAACGCGGTAGCACATAATCGTTCCAACGTTTCCAAAAATAGCGTTTTTCACTTCTTCATCAACTTGGCCAATAAATTGGTTTGCGACACAAAGGTTTAAGCGGTATTTGCGTGCTTCTGACAAAATCTGTGCAAAGTCAGGAGTTGCGAAGTTTTGGAACTCGTCAACATACAAGTAAAAATCTCGCCTCTGATCTTCCGGCATGTCAGACCGGCTCATTGCGGCCATAAGTATGCGCGGCACCAAAACTAATCCCAAGAAGTTTGAGTTCTCCTCTCCTAATGCGCCTTTCGATAAATTCACAAGCAGTATCTTGCCTGAATCCATTACTTCTCTAAAGTTAAACGCAGATTGAGATTGTCCAATCATGTTTCGGATCATGATGTTGGTAACGAAGCGCCCAAATTTTGAAACAACATAATCCAAAACTTCAGACTTGTGGAACTCCGATGTCTGCGCAATCTGATCCGTCCAGTACCTCCTAACCATAGGATCTTGGATTTTTGGCAAATATTCCTGAACTAAAGCCGGATCAGTCATCAACCGAACTACCTCAACAAACGTCGCGCCGTTTTCAGAAAATGCAGTCAAGACCGCATTTCGAACCATATGTTCAAACCTCGGCCCAACAATTCCGGTTTTATATGGATCAAAAAGCTTGTACATCATATTGATAACCGAAGTTGCAACAAAGTGTTGCTGATCAATTGTCTTTGCCTCCAATAAATTTAATCCCATCGGGCGCTCTGCATCTGCGGGATTAAAATAAACTACATCCTCTGCTCGCTCTGGCGGAATAAGTTTTAAGATATCCTCAACTGCGTCTCCGTGAGGATCCATAAAACAAAGTCCGTGTCCAGCCTTAATATCCTGCATAATCAAATCTTTCAAAAGCTCCGACTTACCTGTTCCGGTCTTTCCAATAATGTACATATGCCGCCTTCTATCCTCGTCTGATATGTAAACCGGCCGCTTTATTCCCCTGTATTCTGATACACCAATATAAAGCCCCGAAGTTGGAATCTGTGAAGGCGCTGGCGCGCGCTTTGCATTAAGCCAGAAAATATGAGGTGTTGTTATTTGTTTGTTGGGGAAATGAAAAACCGTTGCAAGCTCTTCAGAATTAAGAATTGTTCTCTGATTCCCCAAAATATCAAACTTTGAATGATACCTGTACCAAAAATCATCAACAAAAGTGCCTTTGTTGCGAATCTTCCTGCTCTTAAACCCATTTAGATCTCCCGAAAACTGCTCAAACGCAGCTTTTATATTTGCCAAATGCGCCTTTGCCTGTTCCTCGCTTGTTGAAGAAACCACAATGCGAATACTTGTCTCAAACCCCGGCTTTGAAATTTTGTTGTCAATTGCTTCAAATGTTTTTGCGTCAACTTTATAGGAAGCTTTGTTTGGATCTGACTCCTCTTTTTTAGTTTTTGAAAGATAAAACTTTCCCCCACTTTTCCAAACATTGTCCGCCGGAGACACAATAATTTGTACGCAAGCACCCTCATCAGGACCCATTTTTGCCAAAGAAGAAGTCAAAGAACTCAACGGATCTGTTGGAAGGTCCTTAAAAGTCTTGATTGGGTAGAAGTTTGCAGTCCTTAACTGCAATCCAGAGTATGCAACTTTCCCTTCCTCGCGAAATATATTATGTTCCGGAACTGCGTTAATTTGTGCATCAGGAAACGCGCCGTGGATCTGTTTCTCAATCAGGTCTTGTAAACGCTTGGGGCACCAAACATAGAAGCGTATATCTTCATGTCTTGCAACAACCTCAAAAGAAATTGTGTCTTGGACTGTAAATTTCTGCTGCCAGCCGCTTTTTCTTATTGAATAAAGAGCCGCAAACATTTGCTCCGCAGCATCAATTTTTATTTCGTTATCGCGAGGGACAGCAACTTCCAACAGAACCGAATCAAGACTACGCCTTTCCCTTCCTCTGTGTTTGAACACAACAAACCCGAACATTGCCAAAAAACCAAAGATAAGAGCAAAAAAACACAAAAATATAAGAAAGATTAATGCAGAAGTTAAATTATCCATGTGTATTAGCGCAATTCATTGCGCGCCTCCTGGGCCTTGCCCTGAGCCTGTCGAAGGGTACAAAACCTTTTTCCCGAAAAGTAAGGCATGCTTAACTACCCTTTTCCAAAATACCACAAGCCAATGACAAGAGCTTTCAACCGGCTCTTTTTCAATCTCTTTTATTTGCTTTGGAGTATACGGGACATTTACAACCTCCTCCCCGCTTGGAACCAAAATTGTGTTTCCTTTATCATCTTGTACCGCTTGTGGTTGGGCAACTACAGTTGGCTGAACAACCTGTTGCGTTGCCTGCGATGCTTGTGGAACTTCCACACGCTCTATCAACCCGCTATCCGCTGATTGACCAGCAGATACTTCTGGAGTAGGTCTAACCTCAAGTTCTTGGGCAGCAGCCATATATGGAGTATAGCAGATCAGATAGATCAGAACAGTTCGGCTAAAATCAGATTATGGATAAATCAGATCTTGTTTACCCGCCCCTGATTTATCTTATATCTTCTGATTTCTTCCGAGTGTTTACTTGCCTTTCCACTTCTCCTCTGGGGTTCCCACTAGGTGGTTTGCAAGCCGGGCCGCCATGAAAAGGTAATCCGACAGCCTATTCAAATACTTCGCAACATTGGAATTTACGTCTTGAGAACGGGAATGCGCGACCAACGCCCGCTCTGCTCTTCTACATATGCTTCTGGCCATATGTAGTGCCGCTCCCGCAGGAGACCCCCCGGGAAAGATAAAGTTCCCCAAAACCGGCAATCCCCCTTCTTGTAAATCAATAAACCGCTCCAGACGCCTCGTCTTGTCTGAGTCGCAAACAAACGGAGGTTCTTTCCCTTTCGCGGTTCCAACTTCTGAGGCAATTTCAAACAAATCTTCTTGAATTGCCAAAAGTTCCCCACGAAGTGATGCCTGTTCTGCGTTCAATAAACTTAAAACAACACCAATCTGAGAATTTAACTCATCAATTCCCCCCAATGCCTCAAATCTCGGATCTTCCTTAGAAAGTCTTTCATCAGATCCATAAATCCCAGTAGTCCCCTGGTCTCCTCTTTTTGTATAAATTGCCACAATGGAATATTAAAATGTAAAAGTAAAAATGTAAAATGATAAATTAAAACGAAGAAAGCAGAAGTTCGGATTAGTTTTAATTTTTACTATACCTCAACATTCCGCATGTCCACACGCGTAGCATTTCGCACAGCCCTCCTCGTGGACAAACGCCGCAACACCACAAACGGGGCAAATATCTGCCCCCCGCAGTCCTGCGGAAGATATTATCGGTAGATTTCCTTCTGCTGGGGCCGGCGTGGGGTCAGGGTTAAGCGCCGCCATGACAGCCCCAGCTTGCATATGTAATTCTTGCCCCTCTGAGGCAAGTTTAGCGTGACCATCGTCATTGGCATGGCCATTCCCGCTAGAATGACCATTTGTCTCCGCGTGTAAGTTTTTGTCATTCGTGTTTTCATTCGTATGTGCTTCATCGTTCGCATTTGCTAGCACTGTTTCCACAAAATCTTGTCGCTGAAGATGTATTCTCAAAGCTTGTGCAACAGCATCAGGAAGCGAACGAACTTTGTTTGGGCCAAAACCCACAGACCTTGCTCCCCCAATCCCAGAAAGCTGATCAACAATCTCTTGCGCTCTTTGTCTTGAACTGACTGGAGAATTAAGCCTTAAAAGCGTTGAAACAGTCCTCCCAAGAGCAGCAGCCATTGCTGACAAATCAGATCCCGCTTTTCCAATATTTACAAATACCTCCAAAGGATGCCCCGACAAGTCCTCATTAATAGTGATAAAAGCAGATCCCACAGGAGTCACCATTCTGTAAGTTACCCCCTGCAAACTTTCCGGACGCTGCAAAACAGCTTCTACAAATACTGGAGCTGGCGCCTCCTCTCCCTTCGAAGGATTCTCTTGCACTGAGCCTGCCGAAGTGTCTCTTGATAAAACCCCGGGGCGAGAACCATCTCTCATATAAGTTATTCCCTTAAGTCCTAGCTCGTAAGCGAGTGTATAAAGCTTTTTAACATCGTCAACGCTATGGGCAGTTGGAGCGTTGACGGTTTTTGAGATTGAAGCATCTACATATTTCTGAACTGCGCCTTGTACTTTTACATGCTCCTCGGGAGTAAGATCATTTGCCGAAACAAACCATGAAGGAATTTCCTCTCCCGAATGCTTTTCCCTCCACTCTTGATACAGTGGGTGATAAATTTTGTGCTCCCCAAGACGATCTCTGCGAATTAAAGAAAACTCATAAACAGGCTCAATTCCAGAAGTGACGTTAGCCATCAAAGAAGTTGACCCAGTCGGGGCCTGCATCAAGATGACAGAATTTCGAACTCCCTGCTTTTTGATTTTGTCCTGAAGAGCTTGGGGCATTTCTTTTATAAACAGCCCCTGAGGATATTTTTCAGCGTCAAACTTCGGGAACGGTCCTTTCTCTGAAGCCAAATCAGCTGAGGCTTCATAGCAAGCATCGCGAATTGTTCTATAAATCTTCTCAATTATCGGCAAAGACTCATCCGATCCATATCGAACCTTCATCTTAATCAATGCATCTCCCAATCCCATTGTCCCAACCCCAACTCTTCTTTCTCCCTCAAGCTGTGTTTTTTTAATTCCTTCAAAAAGATATATATCTCCAAAAATTACGTTATCCAAAAATCTGGTTGCAACTTTTGCATGCTCGCTCAGAGATTCATAATCCATCTCCCCCTCCTCGTTTACAAATGCAGACAAGTTCAGAGAACCCAAATTACAAACCCCGTAATCCGGAAGTGCTTCTTCACCACAGGGATTAGTACAATTCAGATAATTAAAGTACCAGTTGTTGTTTAACTTGTTCGACCTCTCCATAAAGTGCAGCCCGGGCTCGGCAGATGCCCAGGCCGCTTCACAGATCAAATCCCAAAGATACCTTGCTTTCACGGTTTTATACAAAACCGTCTTCTTTCCCAAATCCAACCAATGCGCGAGAACCCCATCCCACTTTTCATCATATTCAGGATCTTTGATATCAGGAAAAACCAAATCCCAATCCCTGTCTTCTTTGACCGCTTCCATAAAGCTATCCGAAAGACAAACCGACAAATTTGCCCCAACAATTTTTGACAAATCCCGCTTTACAGTTATAAATTCTTCAATATCAGGATGCCAATCCCATAGCATGAGCATCAAAGCACCACGCCTTGATCCTCCTTGTTGAATAATGTCATGTGTAGCAACTGAATAAAGCCCAGCCCAACTCATTGGTCCTGAAGAAAATCCATTTACCTTTTCAACCCTTGCACCTCGAGGTCTGAGAGAAGATAAATTAATCCCTACTCCCCCACCCCTGCTCATTATCTCAACCATTTCTTTTAGGTTATCCAAAATCCCGCCCCTTGAATCTTCCGGTGAGGGCAATACATAACAGTTGTAGTAAGTCACATAAAAACCGCTTCCCGCCCCAGAAAGAATTCTCCCACCAGGAATGAATTTAAAGCCCTCCATCGCCCCATAAAATCTCTCTTCCCACCTCTTTTGAAGCTCTTGTTTCTCTGCTCGAGACATTGCCCGCGCAACCCTTCTCCACATTTGCTCAGGATACGCCTCCATTGGATTGCCTTTTTCATCCTTTAGAGAGTAGCGATCCATAAATACTTTCTGAGAAACGCCTGAGAGTTCTGTTCCGGACTCCACGGGTTCCGGGTTTACTCTAATTAATGTTGGATTTAAGGCTTTTTCAGTCATTTTAATATTTAATATTAATCGTGTTTCGAATCCGCGCAATCAGTGGTTCTGGGGAATATTTCCACAACCGTCTGAAGCATGTCAATACAAACTTCTGTATCAGAGGAGATCACTTTTAAACCGCTTCGAACCCAAGAATTAGCCAACCTTTCTAATTCTTGAAATTGCCTCCTTACAAAAACGAACACCATCATACCTACAATCCCCCACTCCTACCCCTATATTTTTGTCCAAATTAAAAAGATTAGTGCAATAATTCAGCTATATTTGAGGTATAGCTTTGCCCTTTTGCTGTAGTAAAACTACCGAATCTTGCGTAATTCTTGTCGTCTGACCAACCGCCTGATTTACAATTGGTCTTGCTTCCTCCGGCAAATTCTGCATAATTTCTTCCAAAACCTCCCTATGCACCAAAGAAGATTTATATAAAGTCTCGTAAAAACCAGAAGAATCATAACCCCGAACATCAGCATCCTTTCCCCATTCCAATGCCTCCGCCAAATATCCTTGGGCTTTCAATGCTGTTGATACCGAAAGTTCATCCTTGCCATTCTCTTGAAGTTCTCTGGCCATAACAAGCCTTGAGTCAGCCAAAAAAAGGTTTTTTTGTGCTTTTTTATAAGAATCGACAGTTGTAAACAGTATCGTTCCATCCCGAGCTGCCTTAACAATCCACAAGGGATGGTCTGGCAGTATACCCGGGTACGGCAAAGAGTACTCAACACTACTTGTAAAAACCTCCCCCGTCGCAGAATTGTTAGGCTCTGAAAAGTCGAATCGTATAGTCGTTGCTCGATATATCGAAACAAAAAGAACCCCCAAAGCTGTCAGAAGAACAAAAGTGGCAAATATCGCACGGCGAAGCATGTCAGGGTAATCAGAAAACTCAGAGTGACAGTATATCAGATGATCAGTGGTTCAGCACTCCAACCCATCAGTACAACTTGATATGTCACTCCGAGTTATCCGACTTCCCCGACTATCTGAACAAAATTATCGGCCAAGCCCAAAGGACACCAAGCAAGATAGACGATACAATATTCCCAGTCCTCAAGAATAATATCGCAGACCCAAACCCAAATACAGAAGTTAAGAAAAAGCGCAGTCCTAACTCATCAACCGGCAAATGTATTACTCCCCACATTACAGTGCTTGCCAAAACTGCAGGAATCTCTCCAACAACGCTTTTTAGTCTTGTTAGAATATATCCCCTAAAAACCGTCTCTTCAACAATCGCCGTAATGAAAGACACAAGTAGCGTTGTACTCAATAATGTATTGTCAAATCCAAACGTTGAAAAACTTACTCTTCCTCCATATTTTGCTAAATGTGCAAATACAGCTGCAAGAACAAAAACTAGCCCCAATCCCAAGGCCAAATAAATACTCTTAAAAAGGTTCCTTGCCGTCCACCCCAAAGAAATAAAACCAGCCCCCTCTTTTCTCAGGTAGTAATACATGGGTCCAAACCAAACAATAGGCTTGATTACAACCTCCTCAATCCAGTCATCCACTTTAAAAAATATCCGATAAAACCCCCAAACAACCAACAAGATTGCATATAAAGAAATCACATTCTTGAATGTGTCAACTTTTGTTTTATCTTGCTTTGCCATGGCTATACTCTAATATATAATATGTAACACATATAATGCGATATCTTAAACGAGCCACCGAGTGGTTGACCCACAAAATCTCGCCCATATTTAATCTTCCTCTCCTTAACAAAGTCCCGCCATACAAGCGGGGCCGCTTTGTGTTTGGTTTTTTACTTTTCACTTTTCTCTTTTCACTTTTCACTTATTTATTCTGGGGCATTCCTCTCCCCACCCAATTGACCTCAGAATCCAGAAACCCAGTTTCGACCCAAATCCTTGATAGGAATGGGAAATTAATCTACGAAATATTTGAAAGCAAAAGAAGAACCCCAATAAAACTAAATGGGCTTCCACCGTTCGTTTATCAAGCAACGATCGCAATCGAAGACAAAAATTTCTACAAGCATTTTGGGCTTTCACTAACCGGAATGGCGCGAGCGCTTTTCAAAACCACAGTCAAACAAGACCTCCAAGGCGGCTCAACCATTACCCAACAATTGGTGAAGACCACGCTATTAACCCCAGAGAGAACACTTAGAAGAAAAATCAGAGAAGCCGTTTTAACCATATTTATAGAAATCATCTACACAAAAGACAAAATTCTCGAAAGCTACTTAAATAATGTCCCCTACGGAGGCACTGCTTGGGGTATTGAGGCAGCAGCGCTTACTTACTTTAACAAATCTGCAAAAGATCTAACCCTTGCCCAAGCAGCCCTCCTTTCTGGTTTAACTCAAGCCCCCACACGCTACTCCCCCTTCGGCTCAAACCCCCAAAGAGCAATCGAGAGACAGCACCAAGTTCTAAGACGCATGGTCGAAGACGGGTATATAACAGAAGGTCAAGCAAATGACGCCCAAAAAGAAGAACTAAAATTTGCAAAAGTTACGGACTTAAAAGCTCCCCATTTTGCCCTGTTTGTCAAAGAGCAATTAGTAGACAAATATGGCCAGGACAAGGTTGAAAGAGGCGGCCTACGGGTAACAACTACTCTCGATCTTGATCTTCAAGAATTTGCAGAAAAAACTGTAAAAGATGAGATAGGAAAATTAAAATCAGCCCGCGTTGGAAATGGCGCAGCCCTTTCAACCAACCCCAGAACTGGAGAAATATATGCAATGGTCGGTTCATATGATTACTTTGCAGAAGACGAAGACGGGAAAGTAAATGTCACAATAAGATCCCGCCAACCGGGTTCTTCAATAAAACCTCTAAATTATGCTCTTGCAATCGAGGAAGGGAAAATAACGCCGGCAACCGCATTTGCAGATATTCCAACTTGCTTTAATGTTGTAGGCCAGCAGACCTATTGCCCCGTAAATTACGACGGAAACTTCCACGGCGCAATTCAAACAAGGTTTGCGCTTGGAAATTCATACAACATTCCAGCAGTCCGAATAATTGCCCTAAATGGCCTACCAAACTTTGTTGAGTTTGCAAACAAAATGGGCCTCTCTACAATAACCGATCCAGACCGCTATGGTCTCTCTCTAACCCTAGGTGGTGGTGAGGTAAAAATGGTCGACATGGCTGTTGCATTTGGAGCATTAGCAAATATGGGCATAAAACAGGAGTTGGTTTCAATTTTAAAAGTCCAAGATTACAAAGGACAAACTTTAGAAGAGGTAAAAATTAAAGAAGGCGACCGCGTTCTCTCTACCGGAACGTCATATATAACTTCCCACATTCTCCTTGATAACAATGCTCGCGCAAATGCATTCGGCACATCCTCATTCCTAAATGTCTCAGGCCACACAGAGGTATCTGTAAAAACCGGTACAACAAACGACCGCAGAGACAACTGGACTTTAGGCTACACCCCAGAAGTATTTGTAGGAGTTTGGGTTGGAAATAACGACAACACCCCGATGGCCTCCGTTGCCTCAGGAGTAACAGGCGCTTCGCCAATTTGGAACAGAGTTATCAAAAGATCCTTAGATATGATTGAAGACGGACAACTTTCAGGACATGGCCAAGATCGGGAAGTTCATGAACATGTTTGGCAGCCAAAACCGTCAGATGCAGTAGGAACAAATATTTGTGCTATCACTGGAACTCTGCCTCCTAGTGGTGACGAAACAAATCCCGGATGCCCAACAAGATTCGAGTTTTTCTTAGAAGAATTTCCTCCGCCTCCTGCTTACCCATTAACCCGCGAGGTATCTATTTTTAACGACACCGGAATGTTAGCAAACACTGAAGCCTTACCCGAACAAATCCATACAGAAGCAAAAGAGATATTAGAAGACCCCCTTGGAAGCCTGGTGTGTCTAAATTGCCCCCTCCAAGATTGGAGCACAACAGTAACCCCTTCAAGACTCCCTCGAAAAACCACAGAATAGATTCTTTTGCTACTTGTACCACTTGCACAACCTGTGCTACTTTTCCCTCAACATGGGTTTCAGGGTACCCATACTAAAGCCAATTCTTTCTGTCCTATCCTTTTTAGGCAGACCCCTTTTCGTCCTGTTAACAAGTCTCGTTCTTTTCCTTTTGTGGCTTTTCACCCTACCCACTCACAACCCTATCCCACAACCCACAACCCACAACCAACCCCCCAAAAGAGGCCGCCCCAAAAAGAAAAAGCCATATATAAGTTTCCGCCGCACCCTCGCACTTTTCACTTTTCTCTTTTCA
>JBBTXW010000019.1:0-31362 GCA_038062025.1 Patescibacteria group bacterium | reverse complement strand
ATGGTGGTGGTCGACACAGTAGTGCGGTTACTTCCGGGTGTTCTCACAAAAGAAGATGCCACAGTCCATGAATCATTTGAGTCGGGTCTTTTGGAGTATCCCCAGTACACAAGACCGGAAGATTTCCGCAGCTGGAAAGTGCCGGAAGTTCTTTTATCGGGCAACCACAAAGCAATAGATGTTTGGAAAAAAAATGTGGCAATTGAGAGAACAAAGAAAAATAGACCTGATCTTTTAGAGAAATAACACCTCAATTTCTCATAAATATCTGACAAACTTTGCCGCACGTGCGGAACTTCTTGTCATTTGTTCTCCACTACTAGAGTGGAGAATGCTGGCTGGAATAGAAAAGCCCCGCGGGTTTTTTAATCCTCACGGGGCTTGTTAGACTTTTAGGTAGTTGGCAGTTTTTTGGCCCAGATCAGCCGGATATGGACATCTGGCATCTCCAGGTCTGTTTGTTTGACAATCGGATGATTGTCAAACAAACTCCTAAATACCTGTTCTGCGTGTATTCGCTTTTCATTGAGCGGGACACCCGCCTCTGTAAGCTTCGCCCTTTCATTTAGAAAAAGGTTGAGGTCCATTCGACCGGGGTAGGAATAGGCCAACCAGATTCGGCCCATCAGGTGAATATATCCAACTACCAGATAGACCTGGGTTCCGTCCTTTTTGAGTACCTGGTGCAATTCCCCAGCGCTTAGCTTAAAGCGTCGTGTCAGAAACCGCGCGAAGGCAATTTTAAGGAGCAACACATTCTTCTTTCCTCCTTCGTGTTAAACCTGTAGTAAGTATACACCAGGTAGGGTTTATTTTCCACTTGCGCGAGGATTTTCCATAAAAACAGCAAACTCCCGAAACTGTGCGGGACTTAAGTGTCCATAAAGCGCGCGGACAACATCAACCACGACTTGAACACCTGTGTGTTTAGGGTCAACAAATGCCGGAATGCTCATATGTCCCGGAGCGTACGGGCTTTTCAGTTTTTTTTCATATTCTTCCCGTGAACAAGTCAAATCAACACGGTAGTGCCCACCAAGAACAGCAATATCTATATCGACCTTGTATTTTTTGTCTTCCTCCGCGGGCGCTTTTTCTATTGAGACTTTTAAGCCAGGGTGCTTTTCTAACTCCTGCTGGAAAACATAAAACGCGCACCACTCCGCAACTATTCCCAGTTCCCTTTTCTAAACCCGCCTTTGGCCTTCCGACCTTTGATTTATAGGGTGAAGGTTGTCGATAAGCTCCTTGCGGGTTTTGTCCAGGTCGCGAAATGGAGCACTTTCCGTCCACTCGCGGAAAGTATTAATAAACCCGTCTTCTTCTTTTTGGGATGCAAAGGCTGTTGGTTCCGGTCTTGCTGGAGGTGTAATTACTTTAGTTTCTGTTCCTGCTTCAGCCATAATTTAGTTTAACATTATTGCCAAGAAAAAGCCCCGTGGTTTTTTACTCCTCAGCCTGCTGGTGCGGTCGAAATAATCGCGTCAAGACGCCTTTGGGCTTCTTGACGATTACGGGGACTCGGATCAGTCTGGGCAACTTTTTTTAGCTCCCGAATAATCCGCTCCCTAAGCTCGGGCTTCACCCTTCCTTTGGGTGGCGACCTGTCTTTGTTTGCCACATTCCTTCTCCTTTCCTTAGCTCGGAAAGGGTGTAAAGCAGCGCGGATCGATCTCGTGAACAATGCGCGGCTTGTTCACCCGCTGAATCCTGAGCTTCGATCTGGTCACAGCCAAGAATGTAACCGGGATGTCGCCGTAATGAGGGTGGTGATACGTCCCTGAAGTTCCAGGCGCAAGACCGATGAAGGTCTTTGCAGCCTTTACCTTCTCGCGACCATCTCGCCTTACGCGTTCAATCTCAGCCAGTTGGTGCTCAATCTGCTCGACGAGGTCGATCAGTCCCATCGTCTTGGCTGAGACAAGCGCACCTTTTAGCTCCCTCTTGCGAGGATACTCGCTGTCAAGAACCTCTTGAATCACACGTCTGATGGCCAGTTCGTCACTTGTCATGGGCTACCTTCCTTTTTATATGTGCTTATTAGAAAACGAATTGTCTCGTTTCCCTCTCAAAACCTACAAAGTTTTAAGCGTACACCTTTAAGGTGTAATCTCAAATTTGTCTGCTTTGAGAGTGCCGGCCTGGACAAAAATGTTCGATCGAACATTTTTGGAATTGTCCAAGCTGGCTTAGGGACTCTGTCGGTCTTGGCTCTGGCCTTATGCGGCGAGGTCGCAGTCGGGGCAGAGTTCGTCTTCGCTGTTGGCAAAGATCTCTTCCAGCCGCTCTACGACCCGCTTGCCCAGTTCGCTACCAACCTCGACGTTCTCCCATGTCGACATGTTGTAGATATTGGCCACATTCACCGGGGTGTGGGTCGAGAAGGGTGCGTCGCAGATTGAAATCTGCCAGTACAGGCACATATTATACCACAAAACCGATAGTAAGTCAAGTGTGCTTGTCGGCGACGGAAGAGGCGCAGTGTGGAATTTCATAGCTTTGGGGTATATAATAATTCAAATGGCATTTATTTGGGACTATGACCGAAAAGAGCTTGAGAAAACAGAGCAAGGAAGGATATTAATTTTAGAACGAACGATAAACTATGGTCCCGAAAAAGGAGAAAAAATAAAGCTTGCTGATGTTAAAAAATATTGGGATAAGCTTAATTTGTTTCTCGAGCGAAAGCAGTTAATGGAATTATTGATATGGGGAAAAATCCGATCCTCACAAAAAGACAGGAACAAATATTGGGCTTAATAGCTCAAGATCGTTTTCTAACTTCAACCTTTTACTTCACGGGTGGAACAGCGTTGAGTGCTTTTTATTTACAGCACAGGGAAAGCGTTGATCTTGACTTCTTTTCAACAAAGAGGTTCGACACGCAAATTATGATTACACAGTTTAAAGAGTGGGGAGAAACGCTGGGATTTGAGCTCCAGTCGGAATTCCTTGGTCCGCTATTTAAGTGCTTTGCTGTTTTTAAAGACGGAGAAAAAATCAAGATAGACTTTTCTTACCACCCATATAAACAGTTAGAAGATGGTAAAAATTTTAATCTCTTGAGAATTGATTCCCTTCTCGATATTGCTGTAAACAAACTGCTGACTGTCACACAAAGAAACGAGGTAAAAGATTTTGTTGATCTTTATTTCTTATTAAAAAAGTTTACGGTTTGGGATCTTAGGGAGGGTGTACGGATTAAATTTAATGTTGATCTCGAGCCTTTTATTATTGCTTCAGATTATATCAAGATTGAGGGTTTCGAGTTTTTGCCAAAAATGTACAAGGAGCTAAAATTAGAAGAATTAAAGGAGTTTTTTAGAGAAGAAGCAAAAAAATTAGCCGGTGAAAACGTGAAGTAATTTTGCCTTGGATTTTTACGTATGGCGGTCGGCGACGGAGGAGGCGCCGTATGATTCAGGCTTTGTTTTAGGGGTATAACCCGAACCTCGTACCATTCCTACGATTTCTTTTATCATGTCGCGAGTTGGGCCAATGGGGCCAACGTCTATATGGATTTCCAAGTCATACTTGGCGGCAGTTATTCTGTCTCGAATCTTAGGAACAAATTTTTCTGCAAATTCCAGGGATTTTATAGTCTCTGTGTAGATTTTTTCGCGCAATACATACTTTCTTTTTTGTTTTTCCCGCTTCCAAAAATAGCGGGCGCCATAGCCTATTCTGTGAACTACCACGGCTGTCACAAAATCGATTTCTGCCTCGCCGTTTATCCTTTTTGCTTGAGAATCTGTTCCAATAACAATTCTGTAGGAGTGTTCTGAGGACTGGCCGACAAAGTCTGATATTTCATCAATAACGCCCTCAAGATTGAGCGGACCCTTTGTGGGGCTTGTAAATATTTCGCTTTGGGGTTCCATATTGGGCAAGCATACCACGAAACAGCTTCAAAATCATCTAGGCTGAGTACAAATATTGTTCTTTATCTGCTCCAGATTACTGATAAAAGGATCCCTGCTCCAAGAAGAGCTATTGCAAGGTATTCTAAAAGTATTCCAATTTTTGCTCCTTCGTGGAGCCAGTGATGTACTAACCCCCACCAAACAAATCCAACACTTAGGGAAATTACAATAATTGACTGAAACCATGGGTCGTAAGAAAACGCAATTATCCCCCAAAGTCCCAAACCCACAATTCCAATTAAGGCCAGATGGTGTGACATCAAATTATCATTCCGGATTTAAGAGCTAGTGCTCCAAGAATTATTGCAACTAAAAAAATTATATGAGCGCTTGAGCGCGAGGCGGCGCGGTTTATGCTCTCTGCACGAATTACAACCATATCTACTACAAAAATTAGCGCAAATAATCCTAAAATAAAAATACCTAGTGTTCTTGTAATCGAAAACCAGCCAGCAACTTGAGAAAATCCTGTGAATGTTTTTCCTTCAACTAGACCTTGCGCTGTTTGAACTGGTTGTACTTTTTGCGCTTCTGGACCAAGTGTTATGCCAAGCTTTGTTCCAAAATGTTGGACAACCAGTACTGTATTTCTTCCTTTTAACTCTCCCTCAACTACGGCAACTCCAATTTCTTGATATTTTGGGGAAAAAAGATTTTCTTTGTGTGTTGGAGATGCAATCCAAGCTGAAACAACATCTTCTGGGTTTGTAAAATCACGCGCAAGATTCTCCCCAGCATAGTGATATGAGTAGCCGGCTTCTTTGAAAAAATGCCAGGGTTCTGTTCCGTCGGGGGCGTTGTGTGCCCAATAATTTCTCGCAATCATATCAGCCGCTTTGCTTTGTGCGACAATGCTTAAAGTCGCATCCATTTTTAACTTAGAAAGCCCAAGTTCTGTGCGTTTTTTATTTGTAATTTCAATAACTTTTTCTGGGGTAATAACTGTAGTTCCTAAAGCTCTTGGAATAAAGCCTGGGGCAAATGACACAAGTATCTGTAAGATTGAAAACACACCCAAGAAGATAAAGACCGAATATGGATGGAGAATATGCGCTCTGTGGTTGTTACCCACACGAGGGAAAAACAAGTGAGTTAGGGCAGAAAACATTGTTTAGACAGTATATATCAGGTTAGTACGTGGGTTCCACAGGGCCGTCTTTTTTTACACTCTTTCCATTTACAGGAATCTTTAAAGCCCAGCCTAAGGCGTTTGCGACAGATACTCCAACCCTTAAACCAGTAAATGATCCGGGGCCAGTATTGACTTCTATCTCTTTAATATGTTGAAGTTTGATGTTTTCAATTTCTGCCGCCTCTTTAATTGATTGAAGAAGGAACTGAGATGCTTTATTGTGAGAAGGTTTTTGAATGGTCGTCTTACCAACTCTTACTGTAATGTCTTGAGAATTGGAAGTGTCAATAAATAGCTTCATGGCTTGTGGCGGGTGGCTAATTGCGAATAGTTATGTTTCGCTTATTTTCACCCTCATTTACAAATTCCACCCAAGTTGTGCTTATCGGTAAATACTTTCTTGCCTTGTCTGCCCATTCAACAACTATTACGTTTTTAGGATCTTTTGAAAAGTTGTTAATCCCTAAATTTATAAGTTCTTGTTTGAGATTGTTTTCTAACCGGTAAAGATCTACATGGTAGAGGTTGCCTCCGAACTTATTTTCATATTCGCGAACAATAATAAAGGTGGGACTTATAATTCTCTCTTTTACTCCAATCCTTTGAGCTAAACCTTGGACAAATGTAGTTTTGCCACCACCTAAATCTCCGACTAATCCTACAACTTCTCCTCCTTTTAAATTATTTCCAAAATCTCTGCCCACTTTTTGAGTAGCTTGGGCGCTTTTGGTAACAACTTCTCTGTCCATATCATTGCGATTGTACCACCAAGAGTATCAAAACCGATATCCATAACCCCCGGGTGTCTGCCGGGGACAAAAGATTGGTGATACTCATCAGAAATTGCATAGAAAAAAGTAAAAAGTAAAACGTAAAAAGGTTTTTTTAATGCTCTATAAAGCAAGAGCCATAAAACGGCATACAAAAACATGTGTGCCGATTTTTTAATTAGAAAATCGAGCCAGGGCGGGCCGGAAACCGCGCCGGGAACAGTTGAGGAGAGGTAGAATATTAAAGCACACCAGAGCATGGGTAGAAGCCAGGGCTTAAGAAGATTTTTTAACATATGAGTAGATGCTATACCCTATTAATCCTAGGCCAGGAAGTATGAATGCCGCGGCAATTACTGGAGTTTTCCAGCCTGCGGTTTTTGCTTCATCTGTTGCAATTTTTTCCTCCTGTGCAATTTTGTTGTCATTTTGCACACCCAAAACAATTTGTTCCTTGCCTTGAGAAATAGGAATTTGAGTGGGTGATGGTTTAGAACTTGGGGTCGGGGTATTTGATGGTTTTGTTGTTGGAGTAGGTGTATTTGTGGGCTTTGTTGTAGGGGTGGGAGTGGATGTCGCACTCGGGGCAGAAGTTGGGGTTGAGGTTGGTGCAGGCGTTGGAGTTGGAGTTGGTGTTGCGGTAGGAGCTGCAGGGTTTGTGGCACCCTGACTTGCAGTTAAACCTACGCTCCATGCTCCTCCGTTAGGACTTCTACCAATTATTACATCTACTCCAGGATCGTTTGTGTATTGATAACTATCTATTAGCGTGCCGTCACCAGAGAACAACACAACATAATCACCCGAGTTGTTAAACATTGATGACGTTAACACGATATACGGATATGTACTGCTTGTTGTATTCAGGGTACTTAATAATTTTTTGCCCGTGCTCCCAGAATCATCTGTAAACGATGTATCATCGTCAATCCAATAGGACGTCAAGTCAGTACCATCTGGGTTATAAAATTCGACCCACTCATCTCCAGAAGGATGCGCAGAAAACTCATTTATGTATGTCGCTGCCGAAATTGCAGAAGGAAAGAGAAGTATTAAAAAGTTAAGTATGATACCACAAATTAGCTTATGCACAGTCAACCTATATTATCAGTAATTTATATGGAGGTAAAATGTCTCAAGGTCTGACTCGTCGTGGTCGACGCGGACGTAGCGAAGGGCGCATCCGCCGGAGCCTGAGTAACTGCCACGATAAAGAGTTCCACTTCTAACTGCTCGAACTTCAGAGTTGTCGCTATTTATATCGATACCGTTGTGGAAAGAGTAAATTTGTCTCAGCCAGGAGACATTGTTCACTGCCCAGGTTGAACCGTATCCTTGACTAAACTTGATTTTTGGATAGATAGGCCAGTCCCAAGATCCTTGCGGATTAAAAGGGTCGCCGTCACCAGAATTGCAAGAAGACCCGGAGCAATTTTCATAATCTACAGATTTTAAATGATTAAATGGATTTTCAGTTGTACCGTTTTTGCTAACAATAAAATGCATATGCGCTCCACTGGAGTTACAAGATGATCCGGAAATTATAGAAGCAATTCTTGATCCTTGGGCAATGCTTCCCACCTTTGTCTCGGATCCGCGCCCTGCAATAATCGCCTGGATTGCTTCAAGTTCTGCCTTGGCCGCCGCAAGCAGTTGTTGGAATTTTTTCTCGTCATTTTTTGTCACTTGCAAAAGGTGTGTCTTTTGGTTTTTTTGCGATTCTAGCTTTTTTCCCTGTTCTTCAAGCTTTATTTTTAACTCTTCCCTTTTTTCTCTTTGTCCCTCGTAGTTTGATTGGGTAGTTTGCATTTGGATAAGAGTATTGCGATCATTTTCTTGGAACTTTTGGAGGTAATGGAGTCTATAAACAAAGTCAGTCACGCTATCTGCTCCAAGAAGAAGAGTTAAAGGTTCCCCAAGTCTTTTTAATTTATATGATGCAACAACACGTTGGGAGAAAACTTCGGAAATTCTGGATAAGGAAACTTCTAGGTTGTTGATTTGGGCAGAAAGGGATTCAATTTCTTTTTCAGTTTCTGAGATTTTTAAAGTAGTTAGCTCAATTTGTTTGTTTTGATATATAATTTCGTTTTGCAGTGTTTGTGCCCTTTGTCGCGTATCCGCGATAAGTCTTTCTGTTTCCTCTATCTTTTTTCTAATATCATTTAACTGGTCTTCGGTTGATTGGGCATGAATAGTCCCCACAAATAATGTGGTGCATAAAAATAGAGAGAAGAGGCTGGCGAGAAAAATTTTAAAATTTCTCACGGTTTGTTATATTTTGAGGTATCTTTTGATTGCGACAAAGCTTCCAGATGCTCCAAGGATTAGGGCGAGCAAAATCTGACCAGTTAGGATTATCCCAAATAGTTTTAATAATCCAAAAAGATCTTTTGGCAGGAACGGAACTCCTGCAAAGTATGCAACAAGTGAGGGGGAAAGATAAAGAGTTAGAAGTGAGGCTAAAAGCCAGCCTGCAAAGGCGCCGACTACGGCGTAAAATACTCCTTCTGCGATAAACGGACTTCTTATAAAACCAGAGGTTGCGCCAAGAAGTTGTAAAATTTCAATTTCGTCGCGTCGTGAAGATATTCGCATTCCAATAATTACTAAGAGTACGAGAAGTGAAGAGAGAATAAGAAACGTCAAAGTTACTCCTCCTGCAATTTTTAGATATTTTGAAATGTTTGATAGTTTGTCGACTGCTTCTTCTAAACTTTGCCCTGTACCTAAGCTTGCAGTAAAGTTGATCTCGTCAATTTTTGGGTCTTTTTCCAGTTCACTAATAAGCTCTTGAGTAAATTTTAAATCAGCAACAGAAAAATCAATACTTATTGGAAGGGTCTTGGGGCTAACAAATTCGCTTATTAATGGTTGTGAGGAGGAGAGTTCTTTGTAAATTTGGAGTGCTTCTTCTTGGGTTACAATTTTAACTCGTTCAACGCGTGGGTCACTTTGCAATTTTTTACTAATTCTCTCGGCGTCTTCTTGGGTTCCATCTTTTACAAGGTAAGCCATAAGTTGGGGCTTTGTTTCGAAATATTTTAAAGTTGTTGATGATCCGTATGCCAAAAGAATCAAGATAGTTGCCACAAAAAATGTAATTGTCATGATCATTATTGCGGTTAAGGCTTGATAGGGGGAGCGCCTTATGTGTTTTACGGCTGTATTAATCATTTTTTTCGTATTTTCCTTTTTTTACGTCGCTTTGTATTTTACCCTCTTTAAGGCGGATCACTCTGTGTTTTAGTGCATCGACAATATCTGCATTATGTGTTGCCATAAGAACCGTTACCCCGTTTTTTGCTGCGTCTTGCAAAAGGTCGACTATCTGCATTGCAGTTTGCGGATCAAGATTTCCTGTTGGCTCATCGGCCAGAATTACTTTTGGTTTTTGTACTAAAACTCTGGCAATTACAGTTCTTTGTACTTCGCCGCCTGATAGTTGGCGCGGAAATAGATTTGCTTTATTTGTCATTCCAACATCTTTTAAGGCGTTTTGAACCTTTTTCTCTTCTTCGGGGGTTGTTCTTCCGTCAATTTCTGTTGCAATTTTGACGTTTTCATAAACAGTTCTGTCTTGGAGAAGTTTAAAATCTTGGAAAATTACACCTATTTTTCTTCTATAGTAAGGAATATCTGATTTTTTCAAGCTTTTTAAGTCTCTGCCTTCGATTAGAACTTTTCCAGAAGTTGGGGTAATCTCACATAAAAGAAGCCTTATTAATGTGGTTTTTCCGGCTCCTGAGTGGCCTGTTAAAAAAGCAAATTCACCCTCGCCTACTTCAAAAGTTACATCATCAAGGGCAATCGTTGAACCATACTTTTTAGTGACAGACTCAAACTTGATCATTTGGGCATGAGAAGGCAGGATTTACTCGACAATTTTGATCTTACCTACGTCCATTAGCCAAGCCGCTTTTGTTGAGGAGAAAGTTTCTCCCCAGACATGGACCTTTTCTCCAACAAATTCATCTAAATCAATAACTGAGGAGGTTAAGGCTGCAGTTTGAGATGCGCCTCCAACTCGCAGGAGTTTGTGTGTTCCCTCTCCGTTGACACCGCCTGCCTCAATTGTTCCTTCTGCTTCGTCTTTGAAGGTTTTTGTGTCAGATGATCCAACTTCTTCCCCTTTTTTTAAGTCTCCTGCAGTAAAAGTATCATTTCTGCCCAAGATATTCTTTGATCCGCTTATTTTCCAACCTGTTCCTACTCCTGCCAAGATCACCACAAGAATAACTAAAGAGGGTAAAAGAACGTCTTTTACAAGATTTGATTGAGGCTTCTGCATGTTAGAATAATATACCACACGATCGGAAAGTAGAACAAGTAGATTAAAGCGCACGCAGTTCTGATTCGATGAACTCGTCAAGATCTCCATCTAGAACAGCGTCAGTATTCCCTGTTTCTACATTTGTTCTTAGGTCTTTTACCATCTTGTAGGGATGCAAAACGTAAGAGCGGATTTGAGTTCCCCAGGCGGGCGGCCTGTATTCTCCTTTTAACTGTTTAACTTGTGCCTCGCGCTCTGCTTCGCGGCGTGCCCACAATTTTGCACGAAGTAGATTTAGCGCAATCTCGCGGTTTTTTTCCTGAAATCTTTCTTCTTGGGCTGTGACAACAATTCCTGTTGGATTATGAATTAACCTAACGGCTGTTGATACTTTATTTACATTTTGTCCTCCTGCCCCCCCAGAGCGATAAAATTGCCATTCCAAATCTTCTTCTTTAATCTCAATGTCTGGTGCTTTTTCTATTTGGGGGAGTACTTCAACGCGAGCAAATGAAGTTTGGCGTAGGTTGTCGGCATTGAATGGAGATTGGCGAACTAGTCTGTGGGTTCCAGCTTCGTTTTTGAGGTATCCGTATGCATATTTGCCATTTATTAAAATTGTTACAGACTTTATCCCTGCTTCTTCACCCCTTGTCACATCTGCGATACTTGTTTTCCAACCCTGACGCTCACAATACCTCAAATACATTCTTTTTAACATCTCGCTCCAATCCATTGCTTCAGTTCCACCTTGACCTGCATGTATTGAAAGTATTGCATTTGCTTCATCATATTGACTTGATAAAAACGTTTTTGTCTCAAGAGTATCCAATCCTTTCTCTATTTCTCTAACAGACCTTTCAACTTCGTCTTTTAAGGATTCTTCTGACGCCACAGAAAGCGTATCTTCTATTTGCTTTTCCAAAGTTTCCACAGAAGAAAGCTCGCTTTTTAAAGAATCAATTTCCTGCATAACCTGGCGAGCATTTTCATTATCCTGCCAAAAATCGTGTTTTTGCGATTCGGTTTCAAGCTCTCTTAGGTTTTTTCTTTTTTTTTCTAAGTTTAACTTTTCGAGCAATGATTCTAGCCGACTTTTTAACTCTTTTAGTTGTTCGCGAAGCGTCTCCATATCTAGGGGAATTGTACCAAAGGCGAGGTTAAATTAGTTAATTTCCACAAATTTGGGTGCAGATTGCATTTTTTTGATCTTCTGGGAGTGATTTTATTGTGTCTACAGTTGAGTTTAATTCTTTTTGTGTATTAACAATTGGGGCAAGAACAGGGTTGTTTACTATCTCGGGGGTATTTTTAGATATAAACTTTTTTACAGAATCAAGCTGTTTTGTCTCATTTTCGGTGATTGCAGATTTAACCTTTTCATGGGTTTTTGAGAGATCGGTTGTGGAAACTTGTCCGCTTTTGAGCGCAAAGTAAGCAACAGCGCCTCCAATTATAATTGCCGGGAGTGCAATCGAGAGTAAGATAAGTTTTAAAATCCACGGTATATTCATGGCTTTTTACAAATTGAGCTCTTAACTTCTTTTAAATCTTCTGAACTTAAGCTGTTTATATCCAACAATATTTCTTTTGTAGTGGGAGCTTTTCTCTCAACTGCCTTACCTAACACCGGCTCAAGACTTTTTGTGCCATCTTTTAAAACCACCTGGAAATTTTGGGGAAGCTCTGCTCCTTTGGTTCCTACAATGTAGTTTGTATATAAATAGTATGCTCCTCCCTCGAGGCCAAGTACTGCGACAATTCCTAAAAAAATCCCAGCCCAAATGCCCTTCATGGAGTAGGAAATTATGTGATGGCGAGTTAAGGCGAAAAGAAAAAGAAAAAGAAATACAAGACCGCCTATGAGTACGATTCTTAGAACCCCAGGATCTAACGAGTCAATAGAAGGTAAGGATAAGCTTGATAGATCTAGGGCAGAGATTTGATCTAACACATATTTATTGTATCAAATTCAGGACACAAAATACCCTCGGGTAAAAATTGCTGTTAAGACAAATCCCAAGGATACAAACATTACTATTAAAATGTTTTGTAAAAGCGGTCGTTTTTGAGCAATCAAACTTAAGGCGATAAAACCAGGGAAAAGATGCAGGAGATACCTTGGCGTTCCGGCAAATGTTCCTGTGATCGGGACAAGAAGAAGCAGTAAAAATATAAATAAACCATACGAGGCTCGTATTTTTCTCCAAACAAATAGTCCTAAAAGTAAATATAACCCAAGGGTTACAAATTCAAGGACTGCAACCCAATAGACCAAAAGTTTTGGACTCACAGACAAAAAGATTTTTATATATCTATAGATAACCTGAAACGGCAAAACTACCCCTGCTTGATTCCAAGCAGAGAAAGATTTTTGGAATAAAAGAGGGTCGCCTTTATGAACATTTAGTGCAAGCATATAGCCGCCAATACCTAAGGTTCCCAAAGCGATTCCAGGAAGAGCTTTTTTAAATGGGGTATTTCGGGAGTTTTTGTTTTGCAGATACCACTCAACCAAGAGTGCTGGAACAAGAACTATTCCCGACAGCCTTGTCATAGAGGCTAATGCTGCAAAAAAACCAGCCCAAACCCAGTTCCTCTTACGCGCAAGATAAAAGCTAAGTATTGTAAGCAAAAAAAACAAACTGTCTGAATAAACAGAATGGTAGAAAAACGAGAGCGGATAAAAACATGCAAAGAAGACGGCCAAAGAAGCAATTTTTTCTGAATAGTCAACTTTTGTGAGTTTGTATAAAAAATAGAGTGCCGCAACAAAACTTATACAGGATATAAAAATTCCCACGTACAAAGGATCTAAAAAGTTAAACAAAGAAATTAAAAACGGATAAAGAGGGAAGAATGCAAAATCAAAATTTTGATAGCCGTGCTTTGCAATGTTAATAAAATGTCTTCCGTCAAAATTTGCCCAAATCCAAGAAAGATAGGGAGTAGCTGGGGCAATTTGTTTTCCAATATATCCAGAGTCGAGAGGTATAAAGTAAGAAGCAACTGACGCAAATAACAAAAATAGTATTCTTGAAGAAATAAACAGAAGAACTATTTTTGGGAAACCCATTCTTTTTTAAGGGCGGAAAAATCGTTTGAAAGTATTGCATTTCTGATTTTAAACATCAAGTTGTTAATAAAATGAACGTTGTGAATAGTTGTCAGTCTTAGACCCAATATTTCTTGGGACACTATTAGGTGGTGAACATATGCTGCTGAATAGTTTGTACATGTGTAGCATGTACATACTTTGCTCAATGGAGATTTTTGAGTTTTAAATTTTGATTTTTGAATTTCTACTCTGAACTTATTTTGGATGTTCCCACCGTCTTCTGGGTAGATAAACAGCAAGCCAGCGCGAGCCATTCTTGTAATTGAGGTATTGTCGAATGTATCTACTCCACGTTCTATTGCTTCAAAAATTCCTTCTGGACCTCCACCAAGTCCCAAGGCATGCACGGGTAGTTTTTGTGGCCACAAGTCAGAAATTGTATCAAGTGTTTTTACAGTAGCTTTTGGATCACTTCCAATCGATTCCCCACCCATTGCAACTCCTGGGAAGCCAGTATTGATCACGAATTTTAAAAATTCTCGCCTTAGTTTTATATCTGTGCCACCTTGCAAAATTCCATATAATGCTTGGTGCGTTTGTCCTTTTGTAATTCTCACCTTTTGTATTTTCTGCCATGCAGAAAACGATCTTTCTTCCCACATAAATGTTCTTTTAACTGCTTCTTTGATTTTCTTGGGTGAGTCGTTATTTGCTAACGGTTGATCAAAAGCCATGATTATGTCTGCACCTAACGCGTTTTGAATTTCCATAGATTTTTCGGGAGTTAAAAGATGTCTTGAACCATCGATGTATGATACAAAAGTCGCCCCTTCGTCTGTAATCTTTGCAACCCGCCCACCCACATCTTGTGTCACTGGGTCACTGAGTGACTGGGTTACTTTCTTGGGTTGCCACAGGAATGACACTTGATATCCTCCGCTATCTGTAATCGTTGGCCCATCCCACTTCATAAATGGTGCAAATCCTCCAAATTTTTTAATTGTTTCAACCCCCGGACGAAGATAAAGATGATATGTATTTGCAAGAACAACTTGTGAGCCCGTACTTTTTAGATCTTCAACACTTAGGGTTTTTACCGTTGCGCGGGTTGCAACTGGGGAAAAAGCTGGGGTTTCTATTTTTCCATGAGGAGTATTTATAATTCCTGCACGGGCGTTTTTTGTTTTGTCTTTTTTGACAACTTGGAAGGAGAAATCCATCTAACTTATCTTGGGGCAAGGCGGTTTGTGACTTCTTCTAAATCAAGAACTTCTTCTGTTTTGCTGTTTCTCATTTTCCATTCGATTTTCCCATTTGTTTTTTTTGAAACCACCAGGCGAACAGGTATTCCTATTAAATCGGCATCAGCAAATTTTTCTCCGGCTGATAAATCTCTATCATCATACAAAACATCAACCCCAGCATCTTGGAGTTTTGTATAAATATTACTTGCGTCAACACCAATATTTACAAGATGTGCCAAAAAGGGAGCAACGCTTTCTGGCCAGATAATTCCTTTGTTATCATGGTTTGTTTCTACCAACGTCCCAACGACGCGAGAAGGACCAATTCCATAGCTTGCAAACCAGGGGTTTATCTTATTGCCGTTTTCATCGGTTACAAAAAAGTTCATTTTTTCAGAATATCTTGTATCCAATGGGAAAATGTTTCCAACTTCTATAGATTTTGACTCTAAAATTTCGCACTTGCCGCATTCAGGGCACTTTTCCCCTACCTTGCCTTCAAACACCTCTTTGTTTTGGACCCACTCGCACTCTCCGCAGTCACAATAATAAATAGTATCCTCGCCGGAGTCTGCAAGTACCTGGAACTCGTGGGTGTGTTTATCTGTAAACACACCGCCTGATGCCTCGGCAACTTTTATACTTTCAAAACCCATTCTTTTGAACGCGCGAAGATATGCTTCTTTTACCTGCCAGTAATATTCATACATATCAACTTCAGATATGTGAATGCTGTATAAGTCTTTCATCAAGAATTCGCGTCCGCGCAAAATACCGGATCTAGCGCGCGCTTCATTCCTAAACTTAGTTGAAAATTGGTAAATCTTTAATGGAAGGTCTTTATAGGATTGTATGTGTTTTCTTGCAAGATCTATCACTATTTCTTCGTGAGTAAAGGAGAGTGCGTATTCTTTATCTCTTGTATCTTTGAATTGATACATCACTTCTTTTGCTGTATCCCAGCGGCCAGTTTCATTCCAAATTTCTTTTGGGTGAAGAAGGGGCATTGCAAGCTCTTGTGCGCCAGTTGCGTTCATTTCTTCCCGAATTATTTGGACTACCTTTTGAAGAACCCTGAGTCCCAAAGGAAGGAAAGTCCACGATCCGCTCATCAGCTGATCAATAAACCCTGCACGAACAAGAAGTTGGTGATTTATAGATTCTGCATCTTTTGGGGCAGTTTTTTTAGTTTTAGGAAAAACTTGAGAATACCTCATTACAGTTCAAATGGTACGCGAACGGGGCTTAAAAATCCAGCTCTTGTTTCTTGGGTTGTCTTGCGATAACTGACAAGAAATTTCGCACGTGCGTCTAAGTTTGTCATTATTATAGTAATTACCGTGCACTGTAATGCGGTAGAATACAAAAGGCATGAAGAAACATATATTTTCTCTTTTGGTGATTCTGCTTTTCTCAATTGTTGGTATTAAAGCACTTTTTCACCCCGGTCTTTTCTCGGCACATGATATTTGGCACCAGGTTGCAAGATTTTATCATTATCAACAGGCCTTAAATGATGGTCAATTTCCTCCACGTTGGGGAGGAACTATGGCACACGGATTTGGGTATCCTCTTTTTCTCTTTTCTTATCACTTGCCCTGGGTCTTGGGGACTCCGGTCTACAAAATAACGGAAAGCGTTCCGTTTACTATTAAGAGCTTGTTCGTAATTTCGTATGTTGCCTCCGGTTTCTTTATGTACCAATTCGGCTGGGAACTGTTTAAAAATCGGGTGGCTTCATTACTTGCAACAATCCTGTACCTTTGGGCACCGTATAGGTTTGTGACAATTTTGGTCAGTGCAAGCGTAGGAACTGCCTTTGTTTTTACTTTTTTACCCCTTCTCCTATGGGGAATATTAAAAACGGCCAGAGACAATTCTCGATTTGCTCGCGCGACTGTGGCATTGTCACTTTCCTGCATTATCTTGTCTCATGCGATGACTGTTCCCTTCATATGGCCATTAGTTCTTCTCTTTGCGCTGTTTATAATCCGCAAAAACCCTAAAAGCGCCTGGTCAGTCAGCTGGTCTATTACTTTAGGAATTGCCCTTGCTGCATTTTATCTTCTGCCGGCTCTCTACTATAGCCGTTTTACCCAAATAGCAACCGGTGCATTCGCACACATATACCAGCAAAACTTTGTTAACTTGCACCAACTGGTTTACTCAAAATGGGGATACGGAATTGCCCAAAATGCAAAAGACGGAGCATTCTCTTATCAAGTCGGAATCGCACAGTGGCTGGCTTTTGCAGCTTTTATAGGGATTCTTTTTTCGAAAAGGATGACGAGCCTGTCAAAAACTCTTGCTTGGTGTTTTACATTTGTCCTTCTGGGCAGTATTTTCGCAATGCTTGAGTTCTCCAGACCAATTTGGGATGCGCTTACAGGGTTTATAACACTAGATTACCCAACTGGATTTTTGCTACCGGCAGTTTTTTCAGGCTCCATATTGGCAGGTTTTGCTCACTCATCGCTCTCATCTAGAAATTGGCAAACTCTATTTTTTATACCAATGGTTGTCATTGTACTTTATACAAACAGAAACCATCTGCGAGTGAACGAATATACCAATTTCCCAACAAGTCTTTATGTTGAGTCTGAGCCAACAACTAATTCTTATGATGAGTATCTACCAAAAGGTGTAAACTTGCCCCAAACTGGTGCGCAAGCAAATTTTATTGCTCATCCCGATGTAAAAGTTTTCAATGTTAAACAAAATACTAAGGAATTATCTTTCCTGGCAGACATACCCCAAGACGCGCAAATATCAGTTCGGCAATTTGCTTTCCCGGGGGTAAATCTATATGTGGACGGTACACCAGCAAGGTATGATAAAGATAGCCTTGGAAGAGTCCGTTTTGCTGCTCGAGCAGGAGAACACAACATTGAGGTAAGATTTGAGGAAACACCGCTTATGGTTTTTAGCAAATTTGTGTCACTCACAGCCTTAACATTGATTGCTCTAACCTTTTTTATAAAAAATGAAAAGAAAACCTAAAGTTATTGCCGTTATGCCGGCGTACAACGCCGCCAAAACGATCAAAAAAACCGTTAGAGATATTTCAAGTGGTGTTGTAGACAAAATTTTGGTCGTCGATGACGGCTCAAGCGACAGCACTGTAAGGGTTGCCAGAAAACTGGGATTGGAGGTTATTGTTCATCCACAAAATAGAGGTTACGGTGCAAATCAAAAAACCTGCTATACGCTGGCGTTGTCGCAAGGAGCAGATGTTGTCGTCATGATTCATCCGGATTATCAATATGACTCAAGTTTAACTGGAGAACTAGTTCGTCCGCTTGTTTCAGGGAGGTTTGATGTAATGTTGGGGTCAAGAATTAGAACTCGAAAAGAGGCGTTAAGAGGAGGAATGCCTAGGTATAAATATTTCGGAAACCGCGCTTTAACATTTTTAGAAAATCTAATTCTTGGGCAAAACTTGTCTGAGTACCATACGGGGTTTCGAGCTTTTACAAAAGATATACTTAAAAAAGTTCCATTTCATAAATATTCAGACAACTTTGTTTTTGATCAACAAATACTTTTTGGAGCTATTGCAGCTGAGGCCAGAATAGGAGAAATTCCTGTTCCTGTTCGATATTCTCAAGAAAGCTCATCCATAGGTTTCTTGCGTTCAGTAATATATGGACTGTCAATTCTTCGTGATCTTTTGCTTTATGTCCTCTCGGGGGGAAGAACTTTTTCAAAATGAGTTTCAAGATTCTATTGGGTATTTTTATTGTTGGACTGCTGGTTCGTTTTTTGTACTTTCCGCAAAATGTTTATTTTGCATATGATCAGGCCAGAGATTCCTACACTGCTTTGGACATCTTAAAAGGAGATTTTAAGATTGTGGGGCCGCCGTCTGCTGCTTCTGATAAGTTATTTGCCGGCCCTTTAATTTTTTATATCTTGGCCCCTATTTATTGGTTGGGAAACCACAATCCCGAGGTAGTATCCGGTTTTTTTCGAGTTTTTAACGCACTGGGTGTCTTTCCGGTATTTTTAATCGGCAGAATTTTATTTAACAAATTTGTTGGATTCACCTCAGCGTTTTTGTTTGCAATCTCATACGAGCAATCTCAGTACTCCTTATTTATAAGCCATCAGCCCTTGGCAGTTGTCCCAGTGCTACTTCTTTGGCTTGGTTTGGCAATGTTGTTTTTTAGGAAAGAAGGTAGGGGACTTTTTCTTGTTGCAACGGGTTGGGGATTGGCCTTGCAGTTTCACTACGTCTATCTTTTGCTTTTCTTTGGAATTTTTTTTCTTGTGTTTTTGCTCCGAAAAAATTTACCTATCATAAAAACAAAAGATTTGTTTGGTTCACTAGCAATTTTTTTTCTGATTGTTGGTAGTTATATTTTGAGTGAGATAAAGTTTAATTTTAGAATCACTAAGGCACTCTTTTTAAGTTCAGCTAGTCCCAATTTTCATCCTAAATCAATAATTTATGTTTTAAACCGTTTCCTGCACGACACCTTTTGGTCAGATTATTCTTTCACATTTATTCCTGCCGTACTCTTAATCTTCGTTTGCTTGAAATTGTACAGAGATCGTGACAGGCAAAAATTATTTTTCCTTCTGATTTGGTTATTCGTCGGAACTCTGTCCTATTTTTTAAGCGGTACACCAAGCTACTATTATAGTGCTGGAGCATCAGTAAGTCTCATCTTGTTGTCGAGTTATTTACTTGGAAACATTTACAAGAAAAGCGCTGCCTTAGCCACACTTTGCATTGGTGGAATTATTTTCAATAACTTGTTTTTAATTTCCAGCATTAACCCAAAAGGACTTAACTCGGACATGGTGATTCAACCAGGCATGCTTCTATCTTCCCAAAAAGAGGCCTTGGATTACATCTACAAAAACGCCGGCGATGAACATTTTTCTGTGAATAGTTTAACAATTCCCTACAACATAAATACTACTTGGAATTATCTTTTTGAGTGGTATGGCAAGAAAAAATACAGCCGTTTGCCAATTTGGGTAGGTCCTGTTGCTCACGGCTACCCGGGAAGCATTCCGGTTTCCGATAGAAGGTCTGATTTACCAAACTTGCAGTTTTTAATAATTGAACCAACTGTTGGGATAGACAGTTACATAAAGCATAAATTTTTTAATGAGGAGAACTATTTTAGCCGCATTGAAGAAGAAAAGAGCTTTGGGACTATTACAGTCCAAAAGAGGCAGAAGATTTAGCTTGGTGAAAGTTGTGGATAGTGACATTTTTTGAAATGCTTCCAAAATAGGAAACCATATAGGTTCATTCGCCAACTTTCCGAGTTCACGGCCTCAATATATAATAACTCTTGGTTTCCGAATTGCAAAGTACTATAATCATCACAATTGCCCTATATTAGGTATGGGTAAATTGTCAACCAAAGCTGGACTGAACAAAAAACTAATACTATTATTAGTGCTAGTTCTTCTACTCTCTTCTGTTTATAAGTTCTTCGAATGGAATACCCTTAAGGGGCTTGCTTCCCTGGATGCGAAAGTACAGGACGAAGAAATTGCTTTAGAAGAACAATCAGGGAAACTTGGTAATGAACTCGCAGCGATATTTGCGTCAACAGCGAATACAGAGAATGTTCCTGCAGCCGAGTCGATGAGACAATTTAGTGAAGCAGAGTCGATGTTAAAGTTAGGAGACAATGCCGTCAGTCATTATTTGGGAGTTATAAAGAAGAATGACAGTGAATACAAAATTTTGAGCTTCCATCTAAACTCTTAATTGGAGAGAAGGGATCTATAGCTAAAAACTTAGTGAAAAACAAAATAAAGTACTACAATGCTGTGATTGCTCAAGCTGAAGAAGATTTGATTGGAGTTAGTTACTACTCTACTATTGGTTTATAAGAATTGGCAGGTCCCTCCAGGAATGTACCCATTTTGAGTAAGCGTCATACATTATTGTTTCTGAGGTGGGACGAACAATAAGTTTTTCTTTTAACTCTTCCCCTCCGCCGATTGTTACAACCGCAAGTTCCGGAGAAAATCCCTCAACATGCTTTTTTTCTTTGTTAAGAAACGCTTCGGGGATAAAAAGAGGAAAGTATGCGTTCTCAACTCCTGCCTCTTTTATTTCCTTGTCCATTTCCTTCTGGATTTCTTCCCAAATTGCATAGCCATAAGGGCGAAATATCATTGTTCCTTTTGCCGGTCCATAATCTGCGAGTTCTGCTTCAAGAACAACTTGGTTGTACCAATCGGATAAATTTTCTGATTTTTTAGTTAAGTTTTTCTGATATGCCATAGTTTTCAAATCTTACTTTATCTAGGCTCAAAAATCTAGCTTCTGTTTATTAAAGATAATGTTGTAAAGAATTTGGTTTTGTTCAGTTGGCTCAAGTGACAAAAGCCGTCTTGCAAAATAGAGGGCTTGGGTCTGGTCACCTGCGTTGTAATAAGCCAAGGCTGCCGAGCGGTTAATACTTGGACTGTTTGGAAATTTTCCAAAAGCAGTTTTTATAAAATCAAGCGCATTAGGATCATGAGTTGACACCAAAATTGCTGCTAAATTTTGGAAAGATAGATAATAATCTCCTAATTCTACAGATCTTTTATATTCTTTTTTTGCTCCTTCTAAATCTCCTTCTCTTTCTAAAGTTGCCCCCAGGTTGTTGTGGGGAACGTTCCATTCGGGTCTTTGCGAAATTGATTTTTCAAAGTGCATTTTTGCGTTTTCTATATCACCGTTTCTAAACAACTCCACGCCATAATTGTTGTTTAAATCAAAGTTGTCATTGATGCGAACATCATGTGAATACAAAGTTAGACCGTTGCGCCAGTTGGTGTTGCGCACAATAGTACGTGTAGAAAATAGCGCAACACTGAAGAACAAAAGAACTAAAACACTTAGGAACAATTTATACTTAACACGAAGTAGTAAAACACCAATAAGCCCCAAGAGACCAATCATTGGAAAATACAGCCAGCGGTCGGCAAAAGACATATCGAGAGGAAAGATTATATTGGAAACTGGAAGGTAGGAGATTAAAAACCACATCAAAAAGAAAAGCTCTAACTTTTTCTTTTTGAGAAACCAAAGAACCGATGAACTGAGGAACAGAAGAACGAGAATTGTCCCAATTATAAATCTGCAGTCTGTAGGATTTGTTATTACTTCATGGTTTGCAATTGCAAGAGTTTTTGGAAAGACAAAAGTTTTTAAAAATACAAAAAAGTTTCCGACTCCTGTTAATAACCGATGATAAAAACTTGCATCAGAGATTGGAGAGATAAAGTCTGGTCTTTGGGTTTGTATTCCAAAAAATGAGAGTCTTATAAACAGATAAATTCCAAGTCCTGATAGAAGTGCAGCTGTAACACGAAAAAGTTCACGCCGTTTTTGAAAAAAGAAGCTCCACAAGATTGCTATTGGGAGAAGTATGACCGCACCTTCTTTTGTTAGAAGGCCGAGTGCAAATAAGACTCCCGTTGCAAGAAGTCTTTTTCTTGTAAATTTTGCCTTTATTACTAGATATAGCGCACCTAGCACAAAAAGCGCGAATAAAGGCTCGCCCAAAGCGGATATGTACCCAACAGATTCTGTATTGGCTGGATGAACTAAAAATATTAGTGATAATCCGTAGGCAACAATCCGTGAGAATCTATTCCCACCTATCGCCAACATATCTTTAAACAAAAGAAAAACTAATACCCCGACACCCAAATGGAAAGCAAGTTGTACAAGGTGGTAGGCGGGGGTCCATAGACCAAACACTGTGTGAATTAATAAAAATGTCAACATCACAAGTGGCCGGTAAAACCAACCGCCTAAACCTGACCCGCCTGTGTTAAAAGTTGCTGAAGAGAAAAGCTGGGGAATATTTGAAAGCTTAAAAATTGCACTATTGTTTACGACCATTTCCTCGTCGTCCCAGACAAAGGAATTCCCAAGCATATTGACCCATGTGATAAGTCCTACCACACATAGGACTACTATTAATTGTTTAGTCGAGAGTTTATTAAAGAGGGGGATAATCTTAGTCACATATCAATAGTAACAGACGACTACGTTTGCGTTAGGACATTTTCAAGTCTTGTATGTGCTTGTTAACTTGGAGGCAACTGTGGGTAATGGCACTTTTTCCACTTCTTGCCAGAGCCGCACCAGCAGGGGTCGTTTCTTCCGAGCTTAGCTCGGCTGTTGCCCAGTTGAGCTGGACGGGTTACTGAGTTTGGAGTCAAGTTGCTCATTAGCGTTGTATCGACAAGACCTTCTTTGTCGGTTGTGTCTTCGTTTGTGACGGCATTTTCCATATTAATTGTTGGTGTGCCTACGGGAACTGTTCGGAATAGACGTCTTGCGAGGTTTACATCAATGTCCATCATCAGTTTGTCAAAAAGCTGAAATGCTTCGTTTTTGTATTCTGTTATTGGTTCTTTTTGTCCATATGCACGAAGACCTACCCCTTCACGCAGGTCATCAAGATTTGTTAAGTGTTCTATCCAAAGCTGGTCAATTGCGGAGAGGAACGCATACCGCTCTGCTTGACGCATGACTTCCCCGAGTTGTTTTTCGCGCGTGGAGTAGGATTCTTTAATCAAATGAAGTAAAAAATCTCTAATTTTCTCGTGTGTTTCCTCTTTTTTAATTTGTTCTAGCAACCCAATATGCGATGCATCTTCAAATGGAACAATGTCTAAAAACATAACCAAGATCTGTTGGTAGTCATTCTCGCCAGGAGAGTCAAAAACGACTGATAAAATATTGTCTAGCTGGGTTTCTAGACGCTTTAATATTTCATCTTTAATATTCTTGCTTTCTAATACTTGCTTTCTTAATTTGTAAATAATCGTTCTTTGCTGATTTGCGACGTCGTCGTATTCCACAACCCTTTTTCTATTGTCAAAATGGAATGCTTCTACTTTTCCTTGGGCTTGTTCTATTGCGCGAGAAATTAACTTGTTTTCAATCGGCTGGTCCTCGGGAATTTGAAGAGTCGTCATCAAAGAGGCAATCTTTTCTCCCCCAAAAATCCTCATTAAGTCATCTTCTAAAGATAGGAAAAACTTTGTCGATCCCGGGTCTCCAAGACGTCCAGAACGGCCGCGCAGCTGATTGTCAATTCTTCTAGACTCGTGTCTTTCTGTCCCAATAACATGAAGTCCGCCAGCACGGAGTACCAAGTCGTGTTGTTCCTGCCACTTCTTGTAACTTTTCGACTCCCTATATTTTTTAGGGTCTTCACCCGCTTTGAGATCTGGTGGAGCGCCACCAAGGATGATATCAACACCACGCCCTGCCATATTGGTAGCAACAGTAACTGCGCCGGGCTTTCCAGCTTCTGTAATAATCAAGGCCTCTTTCTCGTGATTTTTTGCATTCAAAACATTGTGAGGAATTTTCTTCTTTGAGAGGAGTGTAGAAACCACCTCGTTTTTTTCAATCGAAGTTGTTCCGACCAGAACCGGTTTTCCGGTTTTTCTTACTTCGTCTATACTTTCGGCAATTGCCTCATATTTTGCTTTGACATTTTTATAAATTAAATCAGGTTGGTCGTTTCTTATGGTTGGCTTATATGTTGGTATAGCAATAACATCTAGCCCGTAAATTTTATGGAATTCTTCCGCTTCTGTTGCTGCGGTTCCGGTCATTCCGGAAAGTTTTTCATACATTCTGAAGTAATTTTGGAAAGAAATAGTTGCAAGAGTTTTTGATTCTTGTTGAATTTTTACGCCCTCTTTTGCTTCGACTGCTTGATGGAGACCATCACTCCAACGGCGACCAAACATTAAGCGTCCAGTAAATTCGTCGACAATTATGACTGCGGGCTCGCCTGTGGCGTGGTCATCTTTTACAACATAATCTCGATCTTTTAAAAACAGGGTTCTTGCACGGAGAGCATTTTCAACATGATGGATAATGTCAAAATCTTTCTCATAGAGATTATCGACACCAAGAATTTTTTCTACTTTTTCAATTCCTGCTTCTGTAAGGGTAGCGGTTTTTAGCTTTTCATCAATTAAAAAATCTGTTTCGGGATTTAATTTTTCTATGTATTGGGCGAATTTATAATACTTGTCTGTTGGCTCTGTGTCGGGAGCGGAAATAATGAGGGGGGTCCTTGCCTCGTCGATCAGCACAGAATCGACCTCATCAACAATTGCAAAATAGTGTCCCCTTTGAACCATCTCGGATAAATCTCCAACCATATTGTCGCGAAGATAATCAAAGCCAAATTCGTTGTTGGTTCCGTATAAAACATCGCACCTATACGCTTCTTTGCGATTTGCAGGACGAAGATGGCTCAGGCGCTCGTCTCCATGCGAGTCGTCGCGGAATTTTAGGTCAAAAACATAAGATTTTCCTTCTTGAATAATTACTCCAACCGAAAGCCCTAAGACATCAAACGCAGGCCCGTTCCACCCTGCGTCTCGACGGGCAAGATAATCGTTGACAGTTACTAGATGTACCCCTTTTCTGGTTAGTGAATGAAGATAAAGAGGAAGAATTGCTGATAAAGTTTTTCCTTCTCCGGTTTTTTGTTCTGCAATCTTTCCTTCAGCAAGTGCCGCCCCTGCCATTATCTGAACATCGTATGGGCGCTTTGCTAAAGTTTGCCAAATAGCTTCTCTCCCAACTGCAAAAACTCCCGGTAAAATTGATTCAAGTGGTTCACCTTTGACAACTCGTTTTCTAAACTCTTCTGTCTTTTTTGAAAATTCATTTACCTTTATTTTTTGAGATTTCGGGGCAAGCTCGTTAACCTTATTTACAATTTGTAGGAGTCTGTCTGTTTCTTTTTTGTTGGAATCTAAAAAACCGAATAAATTTTTCAGCATGTTGTCACAATTTGGAGTTTTTAGTATATCACGTTTTGACTGAAGCAAAGATGGGTAAATTGGAGCGATTTATCGTGCCGGCTAGATTTGGTTTTTTTGTTGGCGCTCTATGCGTCCGTTTGACAACTTTTGTTCACTTGTGATCCACTCCGAACTATTGATGGCATATCACCACCATATTTGCCTCGGGAGTCACGACTGTCATCACCGGAAACACATTCCTCAAGCGTCTCCTAAATTCTTCTGCATCTTTTTTTTCTAGACTCGAGTAAAGGTGGTTAAATGCAGCAATCGAGTCTGGTTTTAAGGTTTTCTGAACTGTGTTCAAAAAAGCTTCTTCTCTAAATTCTTGTGGAATACTCCCACCTTTGTAAAGATCTACTAAAATCAAATCAAACTTTTGTACATTCTTTACAATCCACTCTGAAACGTCAGCAATTACAACTTCTAGATCTTTCACTTCGTTAAGTTTTAAATATTTTCTTCCAAGGTCTACCATCTCGGGGTCAATATCTACTCCGACTTTTCGGGAGTCAGGCCAATACTCTTGCAAAAGTTCCGCAATCGATCCACCGCCAAGACCCAAAACCAAAATATCTTTTGCATTAGGTTTTAACTTTTTAATTTTTTTCAAAGCGTCCTTCCAAACTTTTTTGACAAGCCATCCAGACTGGGACAATCCGCCAACAATAATTCTTGTTCCTTCTAAGCCCTTTACTACTTTTATAGCACCGTTAAATTTGCTTGTTCTTTCTTCAACAGTTTCTGCTAGTTTCCACATGGGGTTACTTTACCACAAAAAACGTAATTATTTACTTCGGCTTTTGTTTGGATGTAGAATGCAGTATGCTCCAACCGCTTGCAGAAGTTCTTCGACCCAAAACACTTGATGAGTTTATTGGACAAGAGCATCTTGTCGGAAAAGATTCAATTTTGAGAAAACTTCTTGTTAATGCCGCAAATGGCGGAAGGTTTCCTTCTCTTATTTTGTGGGGACCACCTGGGACAGGAAAAACCACACTTGCACGGATCATCGCCCAAGAGCTTGGATCAACATTCCACGAGTTTTCGGCAGTTAATGCCTCTTCAAAAGATATTCAAGAAGTGATCCCGGGGGGCAGTAGTTTGTTTACGCCTGTTGTTTTTCTAGACGAAATACACAGATTTAATAAAGCTCAACAAGATAAACTTCTTCCACATGTTGAAAGGGGAGACTTAATATTTATTGGGGCGACAACTGAGAACCCTTCTTTTGAAGTAATTGGACCGCTTTTATCAAGAACTCGCGTTCTAGTGTTGAACCAACACTCCGAAGGAGAACTCGAGAAAATTTTGTCTCGGGCGATAAAACATTTGGGAGTAAAGTTAGAAAAAGATGCCCACAAATTCTTGATTGAATCTGCAAACGGCGATGCACGAGTCTTACTTAATGTACTGGAAATTGCTGCACAGTTGAGCGGTGAGAAAATTACACTTTCCACAGTGGAGTCTGCGTTACAGAAGAGACAGCTTTCTTTTGATCTTCGCGGAGAAGAGTATTACAACGTTATCTCGGCACTTCACAAATCAATACGTGGATCAGATCCGGATGCTGCAATTTATTGGCTTGCAAGAATGCTTGAGGCAGGACAAGACCCTTTATATATTGCCAGGAGATTAATTCGTGCTGCCGCAGAAGATGTTGGAATGGCTGATCCAAGAGCGCTTTTAGTAACAAATGCAGTCTTTGAAGCTTGCAACAAAATTGGAATGCCTGAATGCAATGTTATTTTGGCAGAGGCAGTTGTATATCTTGCGAAAGCCCCAAAATCTAATGCTTTATATACTGCATATGATGAAGTAAAAGAAGATGTGCACAAGTACGGAAACTTATCTGTCCCGATGCATATAAGAAACGCCCCAACAAAGCTGATGAAAGAGCTTGGGTATGGGAAGAATTACGACTACCACCATTCGGAAGCTGGGGAGAAAAAAGAAGGAGTAGATTATCTGCCGGAGAAGTTAAAAAACAAAAAATATGTTTCGGGAAAACTTAAGAAGTAGCGATTTTATCTTTGCCCATGTAGGAGCGGAGGACGGAAGGGATTTCCACAGAGCCATCTTCTTGTTGATAGTTTTCTAAAATTGCAATTGGACATCGAGAAGCGGCAAAAAGTGTTCCGTTTAATGTGTGCACATACTGTGTTTCACTACCCTTTCGGTATCTGATGTTTAGGTTTCTCGCCTGGTAGTCCGTGGTATTCGATGTGGAAGTAACCTCACCATAATCCCCTCTTCCTGGCATCCATGCCTCTATATCAAATTTTCGGCTCGCTTGCGCGCCAAGGTCGCCAGTGCACATCTCAACTACACGATATGGAATTTCTAATGACTGCCAAAATTCCTCTTCTAAAGCTAATAACTTTTCGTGGATTTTCTGAGACTCTTCCGGTTTTGC
Organism: Patescibacteria group bacterium; assembly: GCA_038062025.1. Classification (GTDB taxonomy): domain Bacteria; phylum Patescibacteriota; class Microgenomatia; order UBA8517; family UBA10165; genus 2-12-FULL-44-25. The sequence continues at coordinate 3,734 of JBBTXW010000019.1, read as the reverse complement.
GAAGATAAACATCTCAACCTTGCTAAATTGATGAACTCGATAAAGGCCTTTTGAATATTTGCCGTAAGCCCCCGACTCCATTCGGAAACAATGAGAGTAACCGGCGTACATTTTTGGAAGATCTTTTTCATTTAAAACTTCGTCGGCATGGTAGCCTGCAAGAGTTACTTCAGCAGTTGCGATAAGACCAAGATCTGTTCCTTCTATTTTGTAAGTTTGTGCTTCGTCACCTTTAGGGAGATACCCTGTTCCGAGATAGTAGCGTTCACGAGCAAGATCAGGAGTTAAAAATGGTGTAAATCCGCGGTCTGTCAAAAATTTAATTCCGTATTGCGCAAGGGCAAGTTCTAGTAGTACTCCGTCGTTTTTAAGATAGTAAAAATCGGAGCCCGAAACTTTTGCTCCGTTGTCAAAATCTAGAATGTCTAGTGCTTTACCTAGTTCCACATGATCAAGGGGAGTGAAACCAAATTCCTTGATAGTTCCCCACTCACGGAGCGTAACGTTATCGTTTTCTCCTTCTCCCTTGGGCACACTGTCTTGTGGAAGATTGGGAATTTCACTTAACAGTACGTTTACTTCAGACTCAGCACTCTCAAGTTCCGGCTCAAGTTTTTTTAACTCTTCTTTAATTTCTCTGCCGCGCTCGATATTTTGCTCTTTTGCAACCAAATTTCTTTCGTGACGAAGCTCTTCTACTTTTTGCAAAACCTCTAAACGCTTCTTGTCTAGTTCGGCTACACGATCCACGACATCTGTGGGGTACCCCTTTTTAGATACGCCGCCCTTCACCTTTTCTATATTTTCTCTGATTAATTTAATGTCTATCATGTGTATTAGCGCATTTTATGCGCGCAATGAATTGCGCTACTACAAACCGAGATCATCGCCAATCCCCTGCATTGCTTTTAGTGCAATTTCTATAAATTCATTTTTAGAAATTCCCAAGCGAACATCGCACTCTTCAATTTGCTTCCTGTCAACTGCTGCGGCAAACGCTTTCTCGTCCCACTTTTTCAAAACATTATCCAAAGTTACATGGGCCAATTGTTTTTCTGGACGAACAAGTGTTACTGCAATAATAAACCCTGTCAGTTCATCACAGCAATAGAGTGCCCATTCCATTTTATTCGATGGGGGATTTTGGCCTGTGTGGATATAGTTGTGGGAAAGAATTGCATTTAAAATTTCTTCATCTGTTACTCCTTCAACTTTTAACCATTCATGCATTATCAAAGTATGTTTCTCGGGAGTATCTTTTGTTTTTTCGTAATCCCCATCATGAAGAAGACCAACAACCTCCCATTTATCTGCCAAAGCGTGAGCGTCGGCGGATTTGTCCGGGCTTAACCTAAATGCCAACGCTCGCATTACAGCTCCAACCGCGTAGCAATGTTTCCTCAAATTTGGAGAATGGAGGTTTTTGTGGAGCAGTTCAAGTGCTTGTTGTTTTGTCATTTGTGTATCGTCATTGCGAGCGATAGAGAAGCAATCTAATACTAGATCGCCACGTCGCTTGCGCTCCTCGCGATGACGTCGATGCTTCGCATCTCGTCACTTTGAAGCCTCCTTCAATCTTTCAATGACCTGTTCTTTTGGATATTGCAGCAAAAACCAAGCTGCGCGTGGACCATGGGTTTTTCCGATAAATGAAAGGTAAATTGAGGCAAATGCATCTTTTGCTCCAATGTTCATTTTTTTAGACAGGTCGTATAAAGCTAATTGTAAGTTCTCCGGAGATTCTGTGTCCTCCACAAGTTCTGCCGCATTGAGCAGAAATTCTTTCTGCTCACTTGTTAGTGTCTTTGTTTCCTTTGGTAGCTTTCTGGACATTTGAAGTCTAAATTCTTCGGGAGCATAATTACTCATCCAGGTTCTTGCGTACTCTTCACGACTTTTCAGAATATCTTTTTCAACTTCAGTTAACTGGGCACCTTTTATTTGGGCGAACTTTTCTAAAAGATCGACATTTGGCATTTGGAGATAATTGACTACGTCACGAAATCTAGGGATAAAAGTTTCTGCTTTTTGGGGTAGATTGTTAGCTTGTGCAAGTTCGAAGGCACGTATAAGATTCTTGTTTCCTCCGTTTATATATTGGCTCCAACATTCATCGTACTCGTCAAAAAGATCTGGAATCGCCAAAGTTTCATATGGCTCAAATTCTACAGTTTGGCGATAGTCAGTTCTAGTAAATAAAAATCTTCCAACGCTTGGAGGCAATAGACTTGTTAGATCCCGTGCTTTCATCCCCAAACCTTTTGAAGAAGACATTTTCCCACCTCTTAATAAGAAAAATTCATATGGAAGGTTGTATGGCTCTGGGTAATGGAAGACTTTCTCACAAAGCGCTCGCGCAACATCCCGAGAGCTGCCAGGAACTGAATGATCTTTTCCTGCTCCTTCAATTGTTACTCCTAAAATTTGCCAATGGGCTGGCCAGTCAACTTTCCAGGGAAGTTTTGCGTTTCCGCCGAAGGGAGAAGCCTCGCCTGTGTGGCCGCATCCCTTTGCCCATTTAACTAGTTCCGGCTCGCAAGTATATTTGACAGTTTTGCCATTCCACTCAAAAACTTTTGTTGTCCCAAGTTTTCCACAGTTTTTACAAACTACTTGTAAAGGAAGCCAGCCGGTTTCTTTCTTTTTGCTTCCTGAAACTTCTAAATAGATATCTTGAATGGTTTCTGCGTTATCCAAAGCAGTTTTAATTTGTTCATCGAATTTTCCTTCTTTATACATATCGTAGGAGGATAAAAATTCTGCTTTAACACCAAGGCCTTCCAATACTTTTTTCAAATCTTCTGTGAAGTACTCCCCAAAGCTTTCGTATCCTTCTTCTGGGGATGGAGCGAGTCTTAGAGGAAATCCTAAATATTTTTCAAACTTCTCTTGGAGCTCTTGAGGCAGGCCGTCGATTGGATCGAAATCATTAAAAACGTAAGTAAAGCGAACATCAACCCCAGCATCGCGGAGTGCACGGTAAATTACATTATGTACCAACGGCCCGCGTAGCGAGCCAACATGCGGAAACCCTGATGGAGTAAACATATCGTCTACTAAGTAGGGTTTGAAATTTCCGGAGTCTATTATTTCTTTAACGGTTTTATCAGCCCAATACATGTAGGCTTGAGTATAGCCTAAAATGAGGATACTTCAAAAGAGGTTACTCAATTCCTACTATCGTATATTCAACTTTTCCTGCAGGAGCTTGGACTTCAAACGTTTCTCCAACTTTTCTTCCGACTAATGCTTTACCTAAAGGAGATTCGGGAGAGATTTTTTTCTCTTTTGGATCTGCTTCCCATTCGCCGACAATATCAAATGTGTGTTCTGATTTTCCGATTCTGACTTTTACCTTTGCTCCAACTCCAATCTCTTTTGTTGAATGAGTGCCTGTAACAACAGTTGCGTTGTTTAGAACAGATTCCAATTCTGAGATTCGCCCATCAATAAATTCAAGTGCCTCTTTGGCTTGGTGGTAATCTGAGTTTTCGGATAAATCACCCATTGAGCGGGCATGCGACAGACGATCTACAGTAGAAGGCCGCTTGTTTTTTACCAAGTCTTCAAGCTCGGCTTTTAATTTAGAAAAACCAGCTTGGGTGAGCTGGATAGCATTACTTTTTGGCATTTTTATTGTTTGGGAATCGGGTAAGTTGAGGCTTCTTAATCCTATGGTATCCTTGGCCTTACGCAGGACATTGTATGCCCCCCTTTTTGCAATGTCAATTCGT
>JBBTXW010000018.1:0-22980 GCA_038062025.1 Patescibacteria group bacterium | reverse complement strand
GGGTGTCAGAAATCACGAGGATTTTCATAGTAGTAGTAGACTTTGGTCTGCGCGCATTGAAATGCGCTAATAAGAAGGCAGGTATTGTTTGATATTTTCTGGGGTGAGAGTCAATTGCTTAAGTTTTCCTTCAACGTATTCGCGGGCAACTTTTCTTGCTATACCCTCAATAGTTCGCTCAAGGGTACGCATACCGGCATCATAACCTAGCGGGCGAACAACCGAGGCCCACACTTCGTCCTGGATTACCAGGACTTCGCGTGGCAAGCCACTTTCTTCGATAACCCTAGGAAGCATGTAGGATTTTCCAATTGTAATTTTTTCCTCGTCTGTATACGAGGGCATTTGGATTACTTCTAAACGGTCAAGAACTGCTGTTGAGATATTGGTTGTATTGTTTGCGGTTGTTACAAATAATACTTCTGAAAGATTGAATGAGAAGTCGATGTAATAGTCGTGGAATGCATGGTTTTGCTCGGGGTCTAAAAGTTCAATCAAAACCCCCATTATTGAAGATCTTGCATCATCTGCTGTTCTATCAATTTCATCCAAAAGAACAACTGGATTTTTTGTTCCTGCTTTTTTTATTGCTTTAATAATTTGGCCGGGTTCTGCTTCTGGATGGACTCTGGATTGACCGCGAAGATCAAGAGCCGATCCCATTCCTCCAAACGGCACACGAGCAATTTGTCTTCCCAAAGCCTCTGCGATTGAGTAAGCCACGGTTGTTTTACCGGTTCCTACAAGTCCCACAAAACACAAAATAGGGGCGCGGGCAATATTGCCCTGCCTTTCCTTGTTTAACTTCATTATTGAGATAAACTCTAAAACTCGATTTTTGATATCTGCGAGGCCGTAGTGATGTTTGTCCAAGATCTCTTTGGCGCGATTTAAATCTAAAACATCTTCAGAACGTTTGTCCCAGGGAAGGTTAGTTACCCAATCTATGTAGTTTGCTAAATGTTCGACTTCGTCAAAGACGTCGGTTGAGGAAGACATTTTTGCAAAACGGTTCAAGCGAGAAGATATTCTGTTTTTTAACTCTTGAGGAAGCGGGGCTTGGTTAACGTGAGCACTAAGGGAAGAAATTTGGGCGGAAACGTCTTGGGCTGGCATATTATCATTAGTATACCAAGTAACAACATCCTCACAAGTGGATTTTGAAGCTACTTCGAGGCTGGAGTGGCTCTTGACAAACAAAGATCAATTGGTGCGATAATAAAAACTGTATTCAAAAATGAACCAAAGAGGAATTATACACCTGCTCCCTCTCCTTTTAGTTGTTGCAGTCGGGGCTTATTTTGTTCTTCAGGGAAAAGTTAAACTTCCTTCTTCGCTGACTCAACTGACCCAAAAAAAGCCAGAGGTGGGGCTTCAAACCACATATCAAAATCCATTTGATAAAGACTCACAGTATGTCAACCCGTTCTCGCAATACAAAAATCCCTTTAACAACCTAAAATGAAAGACACTTCCCTTCCAAGCTGTAAGTATCTACTGCTGAAAATAGCGCTTTTGTTCTTTGCTTTTTTGGCAGTAAACTTAATTTTTGGGAAGCCTGTTTTTGCACAAGCAGATTCTACAGATTCTGCAAGCATTACCCAAAAGTACGGAATTGCCTTCCCTATCACCGAATTGGGCGGTTGTACGGATTATGTTTCTTGCAGAAACTACTGCGAGGATCCTCTCAACAGCGGTGGTTGTACGGATTATGCTAAGGTAAAAGGCTTCCACAGCGAAGAAAATTTGGAGGATGAGGAGTTTATTAAGAAAGCTCAATCTGCACTTGGCTGTGATTCTTTTGCTTCTTGTCAAAACTATTGCGAGGTACCGGCAAATTACGAAAAGTGTAACTCTTTTGCGCAAGAACGCGGAGTGGGCGGCGGGTATGTGGCCGACCCTGGGCAAGTTCAGATTTTGACTACAGCAAAAGAGATCTTGGGTTGCGACTCAAGAGATTCTTGTCAAACACTTTGCAGCAACCAGGAAAATGCGCAAAAATGTACCCAATTTGCCCAACAAACTGGTTTAAGGGGAGGAGAACATATGGTAGGTCCTGGAGGATGCACATCGGAGTCAACCTGCCAAAATTTTTGCTCAGATCCAAACAATTTCCAAATCTGTTCAGGGTTCCATAATGTCAGCGGGGCGACATTTTCAGGTCCGGGAGGTTGTACTAATGAGCAGTCCTGCCGAACATTTTGTCAAGAAAACTCCGAGCAATGTTCTTCTTTTGGAGGATCACAATCAGGTAGTGTTGGAAGCAGTCCTCAAGAAATGTGCAATAAGACTCCGAATTGTTCCTGGGCAGGAGATACTTGCCAGTGCGGATTTTACGGGGAGACTAGAGAGTCACAAAACAGGGCACAAGAGTACGCCAGTTTCTGTACTACCAATCCCGACCAGTGCAAGGTCGGTCCGGGAGGGTACCCCATCCCTAGCGACAAGGCACAAAACTTCTCTAGCGGAGGATCGGGGCAAAATTATGAGCAAGACTATGGCAAATATTGTCGCGAGAATCCTGACAAGTGCAGGGCTATTGAAAATTCGGGAACTGGTGGTGGGTACGGCGGCTCGCAGCAAGGAGATCACGCTGCCGCTTGCGCAAGGTATGGTTGTAGTTGGACGGGCAACAGTTGCCAATGTACCGGAATAAACCCTCAACCCACTCCAGGCAACACAGGCACAGGAGATTATACTCCTCCGTCAAACTATACAGGGCCAACACCTGGCAGCGGTACATACACACCACCGAGCAGCTATTCAGGCTCAGGTACATATACACCACCGTCAAACTATACAGGGCCAACACCTGGCAGCGGTACATACACACCACCGTCAAACTATGATGCGGGTCACACACCTCCCGCAAGTTATACTCCGCCTTCCAGCTATGACAGTTCACCTCCTCCGCCACCACCATCGGGGTATGAGTCATCACCTCCACCTCCACCATCTGGCTACGCTCCTCCTCCACCACCATCGGGGTATGAGTCCTCGCCACCACCACCTCCTTCTGGAGAAGTGCATGGTGCCAAAAATCAGAATGGGTTTCTTCGGACATTAATAAACTTATTGCTCGGCCGGTAATCTTCTTGATATATTGATTAATGATTTTTAGAAGGCAGTTCTTCTTGGTGTTCCTTTCGATTTTTCTTGTCACGATTGCATCATTTGCAATTAGTATTGAAAAACCACAACAAAGCCCGCCTGATCTTTGGGTCTTACTCGCAAAAAAGCGCTGCGCGAATCTCCAAAAAGAACAGGCTGAAAAATGTTTCCGAATAGCCTTGAGAGAGATAACAAAAACCGAGGGCGTGGAGGCTGCTGTGCAAACTTTTTCCACGCTTCGTGAGAATGAGGTAGTTGACTCACGCTTCGACGACCATCTTCTTGTTCACGAGATCGGTCGGGCAGCAGCGGAGTTTTTTGATACCAGCGCAGAAACCTTTTTATCCTGCCCTACTACGTTCAATTATGGCTGCCAGCACGGCTTTTTTGAGTTTGCTCTCTCACAGGCAGATTCTCCAAAAGAGGCTGCGGAAAAAATCTGCGAAAATATTCCGACCGATCGTCCGCCAAAGCTCTACTACTACTGCTACCATGGGGTCGGACATGGGCTAATGATGGCACTGGCATATAACTTACAAAGTTCGCTTGATGTTTGTAACAAACTTCCAAACGATCGGGCGGTCGAGGCTTGCTGGCAAGGAGTCTTGATGGAAAACTCGAATGTTGCAGTAACCGAAAAAGAACAAGTGTTTGGATTTACCAAAGATGACCCGCTTTCACCTTGCAATAAACTCGAAAAGAAATACCAGTGGCAGTGTTTTATAAATCATGGTGGCTATTTGAGCAAAATCACGAACCTTAATATTTCCGAGGCAGCCCGAATTTGCCTGCAAGCGGGAACCGGCGTGAGTCCTTGCGTGCAAAGCCTGGGGCTCATGACAACAAACCCACTCTGGCAAAAAGCAATTCTTGGCGCAGATAATACCGTTTCCGATTTTCAAAAAAACGCAGAGGCTGCCTGGAGATTGTGTCAGATGATGCCTGAGGAGGCACACAAAGACTGTGTCATTGGGGCGGTAGGCAACATCCATAACTTCGACGAGACTCAAACCAAACGTTCCGAATTCTTCTGCTTGCTTGTCAGCCCACAACTTTACAGTGTTTGTTTCCGTGAGATCGGCAAGAACGTGGGGTCACAATCCAGCCACCAAAGCGAGGCGGCAGCTGCCTGCAATAAATTAGTGCAAGAGGCACGAAGCAGTTGTTTAACCGGAGTTACCGGTCTGACAAAAAAAGAAGAGGAACTGCTTTTAAACGACGATCAGTTCCTCCGAAAGCTCGTAAAAGAGCAGAAATCGGCTGCAGTTGTTGAGAAATTATCTCTTGTTGCACCGCTTAACAATCTAAGCTGTCACGATAGAGCTCACGAAGTGGGAAGATTTGCGTATGAGATTTTTGGCGCAGAGGCTTTTAAATCTTGCTCAAGTTTATGTCACTCAGGCTGTTATCATGGAGCGGCTGAAGCTTTCTTTAAGGATAAAGGGACAGAAAATCTTGAAGGAAACATCAAGATAATTTGTCAGGCAGAAAAAAATCGCTTCTTTTCCCACCAGTGCTTACATGGGATTGGGCATGGCCTGGCTGCATGGGCTAATTATGAGATTTTGGGTGCCCTAGAAATCTGCGATCGGCTTTCCACAAAAGAGGCACAGTCTTCCTGCTGGACAGGAGTTTTTATGGAAAATATCGTCGGGGGGCTGGCCATCAATGGGGCAGGGAAAAATTTTTCCCAAGAGAGGCACTACACAAAATATTTAAGCTCTGATCCACATTATCCATGTAACGCGGTTGCCGAGAAATATAAGGGTGCTTGTTATTTTTTACAAAGCTCCCGTATGTTGCAGTTGTTCGCGGGTGATTTTGAAAAAATTGCGAAAGAGTGTACCCGCGCACCCTTAGAATATCAGCACGACTGTTTTCAGAGCATGGGGAGGGATGTCGGTGGAACAACAAAGCCCGCCGTTAAGCTTGCGGTCGAAAAATGTCAATTTGCACCCAAGGGAGAAGCGCGAGCAGAATGTCTGTCGGGGGCAGTGCAAGATTTTTTTTGGGACCCAAGCGGTCGTGACGGGGCAGTTGCTTTTTGTTCCCAGTTAACAGACAAAGCAGAGCTAAAACGATGTTGGGAGACAACTACTACACGAGCATCTGAAGTATTAAACGACGAAGATTACAAGTCCTTTTGCCATATTATTCCAAGAAAAATAGTAACCTGCTCGCCACAAGAAGCTTCAATGACAGACGAAACCAAACAAACCCTCACCCAGCAAGTTGTGAGTCAAACAGCAGCTGGTACAGACAACACAATAGTTTTAATTAGAGACGAGGGGTTTATGCCCCAAAAAATAAAAGTTAAAAAAGGAACAGCCGTAACTTTTAAAAACGAAGGAGAAAATCTTCACTGGCCAGCTTCAAATATTCACCCGACCCACAGAATATACCCTGAGTTTGATCCTCAAAAACCGTTAAAGTCGGGGGAATCCTGGAGTTTTAAGTTCGACAAAACGGGAATTTGGCAGTTTCATGACCACCTTTACCCTGAATTAGGTGGTAGTGTGGAGGTTGTGCAGTAGAAATTATTTCAGAACCTTCTTTTTGAAGGAACGAGGCGGGAGGCTGGGAAATGGGGACCTCCTGGGCCACCTATGCCTCCGCGGTCATCGCGGCCTCTAAAACCACGATTTGTTCTATCGTACCCGCCAGGTCTTGATCCCCCACGCGAGTCATCTCTGCCTCTAAAACCCCCACCACTGCGACCCCCCCGGTCCCCGCCTCGTGAGAAGCCGCGATCAGCTCTTGGGCCACTGGTTCTTTCTCTTGGCTTGTCGGTTGATGGGTCCATACGCATAGAAAGGTTTACCCTTCCCAATGCGTCTACCTCGCGAACGCGAACTTGGACCTTGTCCCCAAGCTTTACAATATCTTCTGGATTTTGAACAAATCCCTCGGCCATATCCGAGACATGGACAAGGCCGTCTTTTCCGGGAAGGATTTGGACAAATGCCCCGAAAGGCTGGATTCTAACAACCTCGCCCTCATAAATTTCCCCTGCTTGGACTTCTTTTACTAATCCTTCAACCCATTCTTTTGCGCGAGTTACGCCAACTTGCTCAACTCCCGAGATTGTTACTGAGCCGTCGTCTTCAACATCTAATTGAGTCCCCGTATCTGCCATAATCTTTTTAATAACGCGGCCGCCTGGGCCAATTACTTCTCCAATTTTCTCAACTGGGATCATTACTTGAACAATCTTTGGAGCATAGGTTGAGATTGAACCGCGGGGCTTATCGATTGCTTTATTCGAAACTTCCAAAATTTCTAATCTTGCTTTGTTTGCTTGTTTTAGAGCCTTTTCTAAAAGCGGAAGGGTTAAACTTGCAGTTTTTACGTCCAATTGGATTGCAGTTACACCCTCAATTGATCCTGCAACTTTAAAGTCCATATCCCCATTTCCATCTTCTATTCCCATTATGTCTGTTAAGATTGCTGTTTTGTCGCCTTCAACAATCAACCCCATCGCAATTCCGGAAACCGGATTTTTCAAAGGAACCCCAGCATCCATCAAAGACAAGGTTGAACCGCAAGTTGAAGCCATCGAGGTTGAGCCGTTTGAAGACATAACTTCAGAAACTAAGTGGATTGTATAGGGAAACTCGCTCTCAGTTGGGATAACTGGAAGGAGGGCACGCTCAGCTAAGGCTCCATGGCCAATTTCGCGCCTCCCTGGAGGTCCAATGCGACCGGTTTCTCCTGTTGAGTACGGGGGGAAATTGTAATGATGGATATAGCGCTTGGTCTCTTCTCCTTCTGCAGTTTCTAAAAGTTGGGAAAGATTTGGCGCGCCAAGAGTTGTTACCGTCATAACTTGCGTTTGACCGCGCTTAAAGATTGCTGAGCCGTGGGTTCTTGGTAAAAACCCAACTTCTGCTGAGAGCTCTCTTATTTCGTCGTGTTTTCTTCCATCGAGCCTAGTTCCAGACAAGATTTGCTCTCTAATTTTTGAGCGCATTACTTTTTCAACTGCAGAGGGAACTTTAGACGCTTTTTCAGCACCTACTTCTTCTATAATTGCGTCGATTAGTTCTGTATCTTTTCCACCGGATTCTTTTGAGGCGTTTGTTTTGGCAAATTCCAAAATTTCTTTTCCAAACTTTTTATCAATAAGACTTAGGAGTTCTTTGTCTTCTGTATCTTCAGACTTTAGTTTTTCAAGGCCTACCTTTTTTACCAATTCCTCAATCCCTTTGATTATGTTTTGTGCTTCCTTTTGACCATACTCTAAAGCCCCAAGAATTTTTTCTTCAGGAATTTGGTTTGCACCAGCTTCAATCATAAAAATTGAGCTTTTGTCTGAGGTTAAAACCAAATCAAGATCTGAGAATTCAAGCTCAGAGTCTGTTGGGTTTGCAAAATATGTCCCTTCTTTTTCGCCGACACGAAGTGAACCAACAGGACCCTTCCAGGGAATGTTTGAAATTGCAAGCGCAGCCGAAGCACCAACCATTGCCAGGGTTGCCGGATCGTTTTCCCCGTCAACTGATAGAACCATTGCAATAACCTGGACTTCTTTTTTGAATGATTTAGGGAATAGGGGGCGGATTGAGCGATCAATAAGACGGCAAGTTAAAATTTCTTCATCAGTTGGCCTGCCATCTCGCTTTACCCATCTTGAGCCTTTGATTCTTCCGCCTGCATAGAGGCGCATCATGTAGTCAACTGTTAGGGGGAAGTAGTCTAAAGCGGTGTCGTTTTTGGAAGCCACAACAGAAACAAAGACCATTGTATCGCCGGAGCGGACAACAACTGCGGAATTTGCTTGTTCGGCAAACCGGCCGTATTCGATTGTGATTTTCTTGTCCCCTATTTGAATTTCTTGGGTGGTTATGTTCTTATTTGTAGCCATTTATTTGGAGAGTTCTAATTTCTGTACTACCTCACGGTAGCGATTCACGTCCCTTTTCTCAAGATAAGACAAGAGCCTTCTTCTTTTTGCAACCATTGATAAAAGTCCACGACGAGAGTGTGTGTCTTTTTTATGATCCGTTAGATGTTTTGAAAGCCGTTTTATTTGCTCTGTAAGAAGCGCAATTTGTACTTCGGGACTTCCTGTATCCGAATTTCCTTGCGAAAATTCATCAATAATTTTTTTTTTCTCGTCTGAAGTTAAAGACATAGTGTCATGTGATCCCAAGTAAACCTGTAGAGCAGGCGGTTAACCTAGAAATCCATCAATTTTGGTGATTATATCAAGTAAAAGGTGAAATGTAAAAGGTTAAAGGAACGTTTTCACTTTTAACCTTTAACTTTTTACGGCAATCTATTGCCGGTAAAAACCTTCGGTTCTTGTGTCCATTCGGCTGGGGCCTTTTGCACAGATTGTGTTGCCTGCACAGCTTGCGCGGCCGGCAAGGGCTCTAAACGTGCACCCTCATTCAATAGCTTGGATGCCACAAGGAAGGTATTTGCAGTTACTCCCTTTTGAAAATTATCAGAACCGCCACGTACCCCAAAGAATAGGTTTGTTGCAACGTCTGAGTTTCTTTGGAATTCTACTTTTTCTGCAAGTTCATAAACTGTCTCGGAAACAGAAGAACTTTGGGGGTTTATCAATTCTGTTGCATTTTGGAAACCTTCTGCGGGTGTGTTTCCAACCAGAGCGACTTTTGTGTTTGTATTGAATAATTCAGGGTTTTGGGCAAATTTTCCAAGAGAGTTTTTAGAATTTGCGCCAACTACAATTACCAGGTCGCCCGCAACTCCCTTATAGCCAACAATCACCTGGTCGTGGTTTGGTGTCACCATCCCAGGTTTTGGGGCAACAACCAACATAAACTTCCCGTCTTCAATGTTGTAGCTTACTTTTTCGATTTGTCCTGCGTCATAATCTTGGAAGGAGATTGTTAGATTTTTGTTGTCCGGAAGATCTGTTACTTTTTGGACTCCAACTAAGCGGTTTGCCTCAACAAGCATTGGGGAGGGGGAAGCGATAGTTACGTCTTTGCCTTGAGATTCAATCAAAAGAGAAAGGGAGGTCGCGGAAGCAACGATATCAAGGCTTGGGTTTTCAGGCATTAAAATAAGGACTGATTTTGAGTCCTCGACTAATCTTTTGAAGTTATCAATATCTATTTGTTGCATATTACGATGGTATTTTAACGTAACTACAGGCTTTTTGCAAGACTGAGCGCAGAATGAATTCTGCTATTACAAAATGTAGTAGCGAAATTCATTTCGCGCTAAAGAGAAGGTTGCCGGGCAAGCACTTGTGTTTAGCAAATGTCTGCCCGGCAAAGTTGTTTATGAACCAGAAAAGAATATGAAGACCCCCGGTGACTGGGCGTAGAGTATTCCACCAAACACCAGCCATACGGTCTTATGAACAAGTTGCTTCCATGCGGGGGTATCCCATCTGATCCCTAGCAGGAGGTCAACCTTCCGACAGACAAAGGCACCTGCTACAACAATCGCGAACCGCCGAGGTTAATCTGAGCAATCATGCTCTCTTCCTTTCCAAAATGTGCTTTTCAAAGAAACGATGGTTCGTTTCCCTCTCAGAACCTACTAACATTCGAGCGTACACCTTTAAGGTGTCATCTCAAAGTTCGTGAGTTTTGAGAGTGCCATTGTTTTTGTGCCTGCTTATGCTCAATCTGAGCTCAAGAACTCTTGTTTTTGAGTATGGGGGATTGTACCACATTACAGGCCTTTTGTCAAGCCTGTAGTGATCGTTTGCTGTTTCTGGTATAATTTGAATATGTCTAAAGATCTGCAAGAAATTAAAGCCAAGATTGTGCCTATTTTGAAAGAGGCGGGGGTTAAGCGTTCCTCTGTCTTTGGTTCCTATGCCCGCGGAGATTACAACAAAAAAAGCGATATCGATCTTCTTATTGATGCTCCTGATCACATGAGTCTTTTTGATCTTATTGGCTTACAACACGAGCTCGAGGACGCCCTGGATAAAAAGGTTGATTTGGGAGAATATTCAGCAATCAAGCCTCGAATCAAAGATCGTGTGTTAGGTGAGGCGGTTCGTATTCTTTAGTTTAATGAAAAGAGATTACAGACTTTACCTTGATGACATTTGGGAAAGTATTGAGCGAATTGAAAAACGAACCAAGCGTCTGACTAAAGCAAAATTCGAGAAAGACCTTGACATACAAGATGTTCTAATAAGGCGGCTGGAAGTTATTGGAGAAGCAGTTAAACATATTCCAAGCGAGATTAGAAAGAAACACCCCGAGGTAACGTGGAAAAAGATAGCGGGCGCTCGGGATATTTTTGCCCATGGATATTTTATGGTAAAGCTCAATAGGGTTTGGAATATAGTCAAGAAAGATATTCCTGTGCTTAAGAAACAGATCAGGGCTCTCCTTGAAGAGGTAAACGCCAAGCCTTAGCTTGTACTAGTTTTTGGAGGTATAAATGCTTCGAGGGTGTCACCTATTCTGAAATCTAATTGAGGTTCAAAATACATCCCAAATTCTCCTTGGTCTATTTTGTCTTTTTCTTGCTTTTGTTGTTTTAGAGAAGTTGCACGAATTGTTCCAAGAACTTTATCTTCGCGAACAAGACGAAGTCTGTCGCTTTTTGTGATTCGCCCACTTTCCAGGCGGCAGCCGGCAATCCTTGTTTCCTTCTCGTGTGGGAATTGGGCAATAATTTGGGCTTTTCCAAGAATTTTTTCGCTTTGGGCTTCTTCCAATTCCTTTTGCCACTTATCAACGTCAGCAAGAAGCTCATAAATAATTTTGTAGGTATAAAGTTTTACTCCTTGTTCTTGGGCATATTTAACAATATCTTTTCCTAATTTTATATTGAAACAGACGATAGGGCTGCCTGTTGAAGCAGCTAAATTTATGTCTGCTTCTACAACATCTCCAACTCCGGATTGAATTATCCCAACTTTTTCCCCAAGAGCACCTTGTACAGCCTCCAGAGAACCTGCTGTGTCGGCTTTTAGTAAAACCCAAAAACCATCCCTTTTCTTGGGAAGAAGTTGCGGGTTGTGGGTTGTGGGACTGGGTTGGGTTGTGAGGATGTGGCCACTTGTGATCACAGAACCTACGGGTGGCAATTGGTCAAATCCTAAAATTTCAACGGGTGTGCCCGGGCCAGCTTCTTTTATTGGTTTATTGTTCTCATCAAACAACCCTCTTATCCTAACCTTTCTCCCTGTCTCACTACTCACCAACTCACCACCTACCCTGATTGTTCCGTTTCTGACAATAGAGGACAAAACATTACCACGCTTGGGATCCCGTTCGGTTTCAACGATTACTGCCTCAACATCCCCCTCTGGGTCTGCTTTGACTTCTTGCACCTCGCTTAGGAGCTCTATTACTTCAAGAAGATGGTCAATGCCTTGGCCGGTTTTTGCAGAGACTTCAACAACTGGCGTATCTCCCCCGCGGCCTTCAAGAAGCACTTCTTCTTTTGCCAGGGCGCCTTTTGCAGCCTCGATATTTGCTCCGGGAAGGTCAATTTTGTTTATCGCAACAATAAACGGAGTATTTGCCGCTTTCAAAAACTCAATTGATTCTTTTGTTTGGGGCATTACCCCGTCGTCTGCTGCTACTACTAATATTGCAACATCTGCAACTTTTGCTCCACGAGAGCGCATTTGGTTGAAAGCTTGATGACCGGGGGTATCGATAAATGTAATTTTTTTATGGGTCCCTCGGTTCGCTTCGCTCTCTCGGGATGATTGTCCGACAGTCACCTGCCACGAACCTATGCTTTGGGTTATGCCGCCTGCCTCCCGGGAAGCAACAGAAGTATTTCTAATTTTGTCTAAAAGAGAGGTTTTGCCATGGTCAACATGGCCAAGCACAGCTACGATTGGAGGTCTGTTTTGTAATGACATGTTTTATGGTGAGAAGATTATTACTTCTCATTGTTATCAGGTTCCGGTTTTAGGCTTTCGGGTTCCGGATTGTTGGTTGTCTGTTCGTCGGTTTCCTTTTCTACCTCATCTACTTTTACTTTCTGCTCTACTGGTGCTCCTTCGATTTCTATTTTCCACTTTGTCAACTTTGAGGCCAGCCTAGCATTTTGGCCTTCTTTTCCTATTGCTAGAGAAAGCTGTGTATCTGGGACAACAACTGTTGCAACTTGTTCTTTTTCATTAAGTCTTATCGAAACTCCTTCTGCCGGAGAAAGCGCAGAGGTTATAAAATTCTCAACGTTTTCAGAGTATGGAATAACGTCGATTTTTTCTTCGTTTAACTCGTTTATAACTGCTTGGACTCGGACTCCTTTTTGTCCGACGCAGGATCCTACGGGGTCAACTCCAGATTGGGTTGAAAATACGGCAATTTTGGTTCTATTCCCGGCTTCTCTTGCAATAGCTTTAATCTCGACTGCACCGGAGTTTATTTCGGGAACTTCGCGGGCAAAGAGTTTGACAACAATTTCCGGGTCGGCGCGGGATAAAATCAGCTCGCGCCCACGCTCGGTTTCTCTTATTTCTTTAAGAAGGAAAGTTAAGCGCTGGTTTAGATTGAATTTTTCGTTCGGGACTCGCTCTTGGGGGGGCAAAATAGCTTCAGTTCTTCCAATATCTACACGGACGTTGGGGCCATCAAAGCGAAGGACTGTACCGTTTATTAAAGACCCGATTCTTTTCTCGTATTGAGCCAAAATTGCCTCTTTTTCAGCTTCACGAATTTTTTGCAAGATCACTTGTTTTGCTGTTTGGACTGCAATTCGGCCAAATCCGGGAGGGGTAACGTCTTCTTTCTTGTCCCCGTCTAGCTTGAAAACGCGAGCTTCGCCGGTTTCGGAATCTATGGTTGAGTCAAACTCTTGATCCTCTTCGATTGTTTCCGCGCGCTCTTTTGCATCCCTTTTGTACGCTGCGATTATTGCTTGTTTAATTGTGTCCAACACAAGATTCGGGTCAAGACCCGATTCTTGTGCAATCGCGTTTAGAGCGCTTGAAAATTCTGTTCGAGCTTGTGCTGCCATGTTTTTTTACAAAAAACGGCGGGAACAGTCCCACCGCGTACTCTTGCCTTATACTCGAATTAGTTTAGCGGGAAACTGACACGAAGTCAACCACACTAGCCTTTTGGTGCTATACTTTAATCATGACCGATATTGATAAATGGATGGCTGAAAGGGCCAAAAAAGACAAAGTGCTTTATGAGAAATATGGCAGACCCTTAGAAAAGAAACATAAAGGCAAAATTGTTGCAATTGGAGAGAATGACTTAGAAGTAGCACAGGAAGCAATTAAAAAGTTTGGCAGCGGTAATTTTGCATTCAAAAGAATAGGGTACCCATACTTTGTTCTAGAACATGGAATCAGATTCGACTCTACAAACCGAAGTTGGAAAGCTAAATTTTGGCAATAAAAAGCCCCCGCTTGTGGCTCGCAATGACGCAGACGTCACTTTTTCTTTGCCAAGTCTTCGAGAGACCTTTTTTGCTTCTCATTTAATTCAGACCATTTGGGGAGGTCGATTTGGAGGCGGGCGTAGAGGTCACCAGCTCGGCCACCATGGACGTTGGGCATACCCTTACCACTAAGACGAAGAACTGTTCCCGGCTGGGTTCCGGGCTTGATTCTAATTTTTAACTTCCCTTCAGGAGTTGGAACATCCAACTCTCCCCCTGCCAAAGCTTTGAAAAAATCAACTTCTACGTCTGCGAATAAGTCATCTCCAGATCTTTGGAAATTCTTATCTGGACGGACGCTTATATTTAATAAGAACTCCGGGAAGCGGATCCTCTGCCCGTCTTCGACTCCACGAGGAATTTTGATTTTTTTTCTTCTACCGTCAATTTGGACTTCCTTTTCAACTCCTTTGTATGCTTCTAAAAAACTTATTTGGAGAGATGCTTGAGGTTGTCTTTGTTGCCTTCCAAAAGGAGATGTAAAGCCAAAAAACTGCTCAAAAACCTCAAAAGGATCTGAGAAACCAAAGTCCCCGAATGGGTTTTCTCCCTGCTGTCCACCATATGTATAGGTATAACGAAATGGGCCGCCTTGGCCGAAACCGTCAAATGGGTTTCCACCACCAGGTGAGCCTTGCGAAAATGCAGAATGCCCAAACTCGTCATACGTTTGTTTTTTCTTGGGATCTCTTAAAACTTCGTAGGCTTCGTTTATTTCCTTGAACTTTTTTTCAGCCTCTTGGGTTTTGTTGCGATCTGGATGCCACTCGAGAGCAAGTTTTCTGTAGGCGGATTTTATTGCTTTGTCTGAAGTAGATTTGCTAACTCCAAGTATTTCGTAATAATCCCGTTTCATAATTACAAATTATAAATTACAACTTCTAAATGTTTCGTTTCGTAGACAAAATTATAGAACTCAATATTCTAATAAGCTCGTCAACTTTTTCTTTAATTAATCCTGCTTGTCTGCTAAGATTTGGATCGCGTTCACCTATGCTTCTTTCTTGCTAGCAGCGCCTTCTGCCTCATTTGCATTTGCACCGATAGACGTGATTGACCTTACAAGCTGCCTGGAAATCTCTATGTTTACCAGCGTCTTTGGGAGTTTGTTAATAAAGGAGAGTGTTTCGAGGACTACTTTATTAATTCTTGAATAAATCTCACGCCTCTCTTTGGCCATTTATAATTGCTCGCGATTTCTCGCGCGCTCATATGTCTCTGCGCGCCATAATTTAGCATTTAGCATTTTTAATTTACTTTACAACTTCTCCCTCTTCAGCGTCTTTTTTGTCTTTATTTTGTGTAGTTTCGCTATCCGCTGCGGAACCGCTTGAATCCGTGCCGCCAGCAGCGGCTTTTCCACTTTCCTCTGCTGCCTTGTACATTTCCTGTCCTACACTAGACAGAACTTCTGAGAGTTTCTTTGATGCTTCTTCTATGTCTTCTTTTTTCGCGTCATCTTTTGTGAGAACTTCTTTTACGTTTTTGATCTCCGCCTCTACTTTCTCCTTAACATCTGCTGCCACCTTATCTCCTGCATCTTTTAGGGCTTTTTCTGCTGTGAAGACCAAAGCGTCTGCATTATTTCGAGCTTCAATAGACTCTTTCTTTGCCTGGTCTTCTGACGCATGCTTTTCAGCATCAACTTGTGCCTTTTTGACCTCTTCTTCTGAAAGTCCCACAGCACCTGTGATTTTGATTGACTGCTCTTTTTGAGTGGCTTTATCTTTTGCAGAAACTGTCAAAATTCCATTTGCGTCCAAATCAAAAGTGACTTCTATCTGTGGTACACCGCGGGGAGCGGGAGGGATTCCGTCAAGAGTAAATTTACCAAGAGATTTGTTGTCTTGGCTCATGGGCCTTTCTCCTTGGGTTATGTGGATTTCCACCTGAGTTTGGTTGTCTGCTGCAGTTGAGAATGTTTGGGATTTTGAAGTTGGAACGGTTGTATTTCTTTCAATCATTCCCGTTGCAACACGGCCTAATGTTTCAATAGAAAGAGTTAGTGGGGTGACATCAAGGAGCAGTACGTCTTTTACCTCTCCGCCCAAAACTCCTCCTTGGATTGCTGCGCCAATTGCAACAACTTCGTCTGGGTTTACACCTTTGTGGGGGTCTTTGCCGAAGAACTTTTTAACTTCTTCTTGGACTTTTGGCATTCTTGTCATTCCTCCAACAAGAATTACTTCGTCAATGTCTTTTGCAGAAATTTTGGCGTCCTTTAACGCGGCTTGGGCGGGTTCGAGTGTTTTTTTGATTAGGTCCCCCACGAGAGCTTCTAGTTTGGCACGAGACAACTTAAGGGATAGGTGTACAGGATTTCCTTCGGATTGGGTTATATATGGTTGGTTTATTTCAGTTTCGGATGCGGAAGACAATTCAATCTTTGCTTTTTCTGCAGCATCCCGAATTCTTTGGAGGGCATGTTTGTCTTTTTTAAGGTCAACTCCTTGTTCTTTTTTAAATTCTTCTGAGATCCAATCAACAATTCTTTCGTCAAAATCGTCTCCCCCCAAATGAGTATCTCCATTTGTTGCTTTGACTTCAAAAACTCCTTCTCCCAACTCTAAAATTGAGACGTCGAAGGTTCCGCCTCCAAGATCGTATACGGCCACGGTATGGGCATTTTTCTTATCAAGACCGTAGGCCAAAGCGGCTGCTGTTGGTTCGTTTATGATGCGCTCTACCTTTAATCCAGCAATTTCTCCTGCCTGCATAGTTCCCGCGCGTTGGTTGTCGTCGAAATATGCAGGAACTGTAATTACTGCTTGGTCAACTTTTTCTCCAAGATAATCCTCGGCGTCTTTTTTCAACTTGCGAAGCACGAAGCTTGAAATTTCTTGGGGGGTATAAACTTTCCCCTCAACTTCTATTACAGCACCTTCGTGTTTACCTTTTTTAATTTCGTAGGAAACCATATTTTGAGTCTTTTTTACTTCTGGATCGTCAATTCTTCGACCCATTAAGCGCTTTACAGAAGAAATTGTATTTTTGGGGTTTAGGATAAGCTGGCGCTTTGCAACATCGCCGACTAAATTTTTTACAGGCTCAACAACAGAAGGCGTTATATTTCGCCCGGTGTCTGCGGCAGGAATAACCTTGGGGTTTCCCCCCTCCATAACTGCAACTACTGAGTTTGTTGTACCTAAATCGATTCCAATTATTTTGCCCATGATTTATTTATATACCTGTACCTTTGCTGGTCTTAAAACCTTATCCGTTTGTTTCCATTTGTAGCCTTTTGAATAAACTTCTGAAATTGTGCCCGGGTTTGTCCCCTCAACACTATCCGCTGCTTCTTGAGAAGACTCATCAAACTTATCGCCAGCTTCCGGCGCAACTGGCTCAATTCCGTTTTCTTCCAAAAGTTTGTAAAGGTCATCTATAACCATTTGAAGACCTTGATCTTTTGAAAAGCTGTGGACTGTCTCAAGGCTATCTACAATTGGAAACAATTTCTCAAGCAAATTTTGATTTGCTCGCAAAATCGTCTCTAATCTTTCTTTTTCAAACCTTTTGACTAAGTTTTGATAATCTGCCAAAGCGCGTGCCAGCTGGTTTTTTGCATCTTCTAACTCCTTGTTCATCGGTTCCTTGGTTCTTGGGCTCTTGGGTTTACTTGTCATTGTGCGGCCTCGCTCACAAGTGAGCTAAAGTATCGAACGACTGGTATTACCACAGGATAGTTTAGACGGGTTGGCCCGATTACTGCAAGAGTCCCTGAATGGGCTGGACTTCTAAAACGGCAGGCAACAATCCCAACGGGATCGAAGTTTTGCCAACCCAAGTCTTGACCAAACATTACTTCAACTGGATCGGACCATTCTCTCAAAATTAAAAGCTCTCTCATTCTTTTTTCTTCTTCTAAAAGAGAAAGAACCTGGAAAGTTACATCAATGTTGTAAAATTCCGGGTTTTCAAGGATATGGGCATATCCTGAGTGCCAAACTTCGCCGTCTTCTGTTATTGCAACAGTTAGAGACTTTGTAAACTGGGAAAGTGCGAGAGTTGCTTCCTGCATAAGAGAGTCAAAGTCATCTTTTGCTTCCAAAACTCTTTGTTTTGCGGCAACTTCTTCTCCAACCGTCAGCTCTTTTTCCTGCATTAGCGTATCAACGTAAAAGCGCATTGCTTTTGGCGTTGGGACGCGGCCTGCAGAGGTGTGGAGTTGTTTTAGGTACCCCAAGTTGGTTAGTGCGGCCATCTCGTTTCTTATGGTTGCGGGAGATACGCCTAGATTGTATTTTCGGTCTAAGTTGTCAGAACCGACGGCTTCCGCTGTTTGGATATACTCCTCAACAACGTTTTTCAAGATTTGTATTTGGCGTTGAGTTAAGGGTTGCATCTTGGGATAGAGCAGGAGAGCCAGAGAGCGTGAGGGTGAAAGTTTTACTCCAGCTCTTACACTCTTTAACTCTTTTACTCTGTTAGCACTAATGTAGCACGAGTGCTAAGTCTGTGTCAAGTAGGGAGCAGGATGAATTCTGCTACTACTGTTCATATTTCATCAGGTTCTGGAGAGATGGGGTCGGCGCTTTTTGGGCCGGGGAAGATTTTTTTCAAAGGAGAAAAGAATGGTACGCGATCAATCGCTTTTACGAAAACTTGGAATTCGCGCACGCCCAAGAAGTAAGTTATTGCCAAATACACCGTTAGGCCAATTAACCCAACCACTGCTGTAAGCACAATTAAATTCACAGTGTAGCGCGTATCAAGAACAAACCTATCAAAGGTTGTGGGAAGGGCAAGCCCGAGTTGTCCCAAGAAAGATAACTTTTTATCCCATGCGGATCTATCCAAAACACGAAGAAGTACAAACATCAAACTGCCCGCAAAGGAGGCGGCTGTTAAAACTTTTGCAAAGGAGATGCCTAACTCAAACCCTGAGAATCCGTGGACTTTTTTTGATAACAACTCAAAAAGCACAGAAAACTGCAAGACCCCGGCAATTGAATAGCTTAGGGCAAGCGACCAGATGGGGAGTTTAATTCCAAGTACAAGTACAAGACCAAGGATGATGTTTACAGAGATTGCAATGAAAGAAACTTTAACGGGGGTTTTTGTGTCGTGGAGGGCATAAAACGCGCGGGAAACCAAAAGAGATAATGCATAGGCAAAAATACCAACACAAAATGCCGAGAGTGCATACCCAGTTTGCAGGGTATCATCCCAAGTAAATTTTGAGCTTCCGAAAGCGAGACGAACAATCGGAACCCTTAAAACTGCAATAAATATGCTTGCCGGAACTATAAAAAACATTATTTGCCTAAAGGAGGCGACAAAAGTTTCTTTGAATCCGGTAAGGTCTTTGTCGTTTTGGCGGGACATTTGAGGCAAGGAGGCCTTTGCAATTGATAATCCAAAAAGGCTTACTGGCAGGACACTAACAGTGTCCGCCAGCTTAAAGTAAGTCAATCCTCCCAAAACTTGCGACGCCAAAAAAAGATCAACCAGTCTTTTTGCCTGGAAAGCTGATAATTCCAAAACCCTAGGAATTGCAAGCTTGCCAACTTTTCTTAAAGCGGGATTTTTAAAGTTTAAAGAAAATATCGGCCGAAAGCCCAAAGACAAAGCAAGGGGCAACTGAATTGCCAAATGAAGAAAGCTTCCAACAACAGCGCCTATTACTGGTGCAGCCAAACCAATAGATGGCGCAAGCAGAATTGTAGTTATTATTATTGCGATATTGTAAAAAAGCGGAGCAATTGCTGGGGTTAGAAATCTTTGGTTTGACTCAAGGATGGCAGTAAAAACATATGATGCTGCAAAAAACATCTGGGCTAAAAGGAGAATTCTTGTAAAGCGGACTGTTTGGGAGATTTGCTCGGGGGTAAAGCCTTGAGCAACGTTGTCGTACAGGGAGTAGGCAAAAGTAAAAATTAATCCAGATATTAGAAGGAAAAGGCTTAGCATTACGTTTAAGATAAGTCCTGCTAAACGCCATGCTTGTTTGTCTTTTTTTTGTGCAAGATTTTTGGCAAACATTGGAATGAAGGCAGAAGACATTGCCCCAAGAACTATTACTTCAAAAATTAAATCCGGGAGTTGGAAGGCGGCAAAATATGTATCAAGTTCCCCAGGAGTAAAAAAATGGACCAAAAGACGCTGTCTTATTAGTCCTAAGATTCTTGAGGTGGCAATCATAAACATGATAACCGTTGCGGCAGAAAGAATTGTTTTTTGTTTTGCGTAGAGAATTGTTTTGCTTTGGCGGAAGAAGGTTTCGACCATGTATGAATCTAATGCTAAATGATAAATGCCAAATGATAAATTGGCAAAAGCACAGTTTTGCTAGTATAATCGCTTTGTTCCAAAGCTCATATACTTGCTTTGCCAAAACGCTACGCAAGTATAATCAACCCATGCCAATTATCAAATCAGCAAAAAAGCAAATGCGCCATTCAAGGCGAAATAAACTTGCAAACGACAAGAGACGTTCTGCGTTTCGAGAAGCAATTAAGGCTTTTCGTGCATCCCCCACTCAAAAACTTTTGCAAAACGTTTTCTCAACATTGGATCGAGCTGTTGATAATCAAGTCATACATGCGAATCGTGCTGCACGCTTAAAGTCCAACCTCTCAAAACTTCTTTCAAAGTAAGAGCCTAGCTTTGGGACTTCTTTTTTCACTTTGTTCTAATCCTTTTTTCATATGATATATTGCGTAAGGTATGCTTGCTCTACCCGAGTTTAAACGAAAGAAAAAGGGTGTAAATCTCCTACTTCGAGAAGGTTTTCAATATTCAACACTTGGGCGAGTTTTGACTTGGGGGTTATCTGTTGGGCGCGTTATTGTAATTGTTACAGAACTTGCAGTTGTTGTTGCCTTTTTGTCGCGTTTTTGGCTTGATAGAACTTTGACGGATTTAAATGAAGAAAACGCCTCCAAAAAACTCCAGGTTGAAGCAGTTTCTAAATTTGAAAATACCTATCGTCTTGCGCAAGTTCGCCTTGAGACTTTCAAGACTGTTTCTACCCCAATCAAGTATGCTGATCGAGTTGGGAAAATTACCGCTCTTCTTCCTCAAGGCGTACTTTTGGACAAAATTTCATTTTTAAAACAGGAGATGAATTTGAATGGTGTTGCGCTTTCTGAGAGCGGACTTGCTGGATTTATTAAGGCATTGAATGACTCCGGGGAGTTTCAAGACATAACCCTCGTAAGTTTGACCTTAGAAACAGAAAAGAGACAAGGTTTGGTATTCCAGATAAAAGGAGGTTTGAAGAAGTAAATATGAAAATACGAATTTCCATATGTCGAATTGAAGGGAGCAATTTGTAACGACATGGCTACCGCGGCAAATTATCGAGAACAATATGCTCAGTACAAGCGATATTTTACATCACTTGCTGAGCAGTATCAGAAAAAACCAGTTGTAAGAGTTAGCGTGGAATTTTTATTGACGCTTCTTACGATTTCCTTTTTTGCAGTTTTTGCGATAAGACCAACAGTTTTGACAATTGCTCAACTTATTTCAGATGTCCGCTCCCAACAACAAATAAAGCGCCAATTAGATGAGAAAATTGCAAACATACAAAAAGCCCAAGCTTTAGCAAGCAGGGAGGCTTCTCGCTTAACATTCTTAGACCAGGCCTTGCCGGCAGGCCCACAACCTGACTTTCTGGTTCGTCAAATTGAAGGCCTTGCCGGGTCGCACAACGTATTTATTGAATCTTTAAGTATAGGGAAACTTCCTTTATACGAAACAAAAAGCACCACTTCCCCTCAAGGCAAGTTTGCTTCTTTTGAGGTTTCGTTTTTAATCAGAGGAAGCTACAGCGCGACTCATGCCTTCTTAAACGAGATTGAAAATTTGCGAAGAATTGTTAACTTAACTTCGATCTCGTATGGCCCGAGCACAAAAGAAGGAGAAAGCGGAGTCATTATATTGGCAGTTGGAGCTCAGGTTCCGTATTTTCCGGAAAAGAAAGAATAATAACCAGGATATCATAGTCATGCAAAATCAAAAAGGGCCAAACGTCATGCTTTTTGCAGTTTTAACAACGATTACTATATTTGTTTGGATTGGGTTTGAGGTATACAGCATACTCAACCAAAAAACATTGGAGGCAATACCCGACTCGGTTCTTTTGCCCATTGACCCAAACCTTGATCTTGAGACGTTGAAAAAACTCGAGAGCCGGCGCAATTTTTCGGATGCTGAAATAACAACTGTTACCGAAATTGATGCTACGTCTGGGGCGCAACCGGAATGAAAAAGAAACCGTTTTCCCTACCAACTATTGCTGCTTTGCTGATGCTTGTTGTCGGGATTATTGTTGGGGTTTTTTATATTCAAACAAGACAAACTTTTAATCTTTCTGCGACACCTTCCGAGGAGCCAAAAGATGTCAGGATTACAAACATTACAGACAGCAATTTTGCTGTCTCTTGGGTTACAGACAAACCTACTTTTGGTTATGTAACGTATGAGAAGTCTGAAGCGCTTCTTGCGGGGCATGGAACCCGTCCAAAATCAACTTTGCATCATTTAACAGTTAAAAACTTGGATGCAAATACAAACTATCAATTCAAGATTGGTTCAAATGAAACATTGTTTGATAATAAGGGAAGTTTCTTTCGTGCAAAAACGGGCCCCGTTATCGCTTTGACAAAAAAGACAGATATGGTTTTCGGGAAAATATTAACAAAAGAACAGAGAGCAGTTTCCGGGGCTTTGGTCTATTTGACAATTTCGGGTGCCTCTCCTCTTTCCACTATTTCAGACAATGATGGCAGTTGGGCAATTAATCTTGCACATGCACGAGATACAAGTCTCAAAAGCCTTGCAAGCTATACAAAAAATACAACTCTTGAAATTTATGTTTTTGGCGATTATGTAAAAGGCGAAAAGGAACAAATTGCGACGGCAAAAGTTCCTGTTGAGGGTGCAAAACCGGTTCCAAATATGGTTTTGGGAGAAAACTATAACTATGCAAATAACAAGACCTTAAAAAGCGGAGACGACTTGCCGTCTTCTGATATTAGTTTTGAAGCGACAAAGTCGGCTCGGGAAAGATAAACGTTGACACATGACAATATCTAAACTACTATGGATTTGCCTGCTCTAGTTAGGGATTTTACTATAACTGATCATAGATCCGATATGTCGGAACTTTGTTCCGTCATCACTAACTTTAGTTACTGCTCAAATGGACGAGAACAAGAAAAATCCTGCCCAGAACCCCTCGACGGGTTCGGCAAGCTCACCGCAAGCAAGCTCGGGGCTTAGCATGCCTCCTATTGTGACAGAAGAGGAGTATGCGCCGCCGCCTCCACCGACACCTCAGGGAAATCAGATAGTTCAGAATGTCAGTGTGTCAGATAAATCAGAAAGGCAGAAGCCGCCGGGTGTAACTGTAACACCAGCAGTATCCGAAACACCGACTTCTCCGATTCCTTCCGAGTCTCTGATCCCACCGATTTCATCTGATTCTCCGAGTTCTCCGACTTCCCCGAAAGATTCCATCCTTCCCCCCGTTATGGAACCGCCAAAGAAGAAGTCTCGGGG
>JBBTXW010000017.1:0-7133 GCA_038062025.1 Patescibacteria group bacterium | reverse complement strand
AGTTGTAAGAGGAAGTGAGGTTTTACAGCAACGAACCTTCTATTCAAACTTCAGCCCCTGGCAGGCAGTGTATTTGGTCGGCCCAGGGACTCCTACACAATGATAATTCTCGGAATCGAAACATCTTGCGATGAGACGGCTGCCGCAGTCGTTAAAGATGGGCAAACCGTGCTTTCAAACGTGATTGCCTCCTCCCAGGAGATGCACGCCAAAACCGGCGGTATAATCCCGGAACAAGCAGCTCGCGAGCAGATAAAAAGCATAATCCCCGTGATAGAGCAAGCTATTTCAAAGGCTAAGTTGTGGGATGTAACACAACATGTCCCACAACACACAACCCACAACACACCCTCTATAGACGCCATCGCCGTCACCGTTGGTCCAGGCCTTATTGGCTCCCTATTAATTGGAGTTGAAACCGCAAGAACTCTATCTTGGGCCTGGAACAAACCCTTAATCCCTGTAAACCACTTAATAGGCCACCTTTACGCAAACTGGATTGACAACACTCCTTCCCTTCCCGCAGTCGCTCTGGTAGTCTCTGGCGGTCATACAGATATTGTTCTCATGAAAAACCACAAAGAAATTGAGTGGCTCGGAGGAACTCGTGATGACGCAGCTGGAGAATGCTTCGACAAATGTGCTCGTCTTTTAGATCTTGGTTTCCCCGGAGGTCCTGCAATTGCTAAAGCAGCTAAGAGTCACAAGTCGCGAGTTACTAGTCACCAAATAAGACTTCCTAGACCTCTTTTGGATGAAAAAAGTTTCGACTTCTCCTTCAGTGGTTTAAAAACCGCCGTACTTCGTGAGGTAGATAGGTGGAAAAAACCTGTGCTAGCATATGAGATCCAAGAAGCAATAACAGATGTTCTTGTCCAAAAGACATTAAAAGCAGTGAAGCATCATAAAGTGGATACTCTTTTGGTCGCCGGGGGCGTCGCCGCCAATTCCCGACTCAAAGAAAAGTTTGAATTGGAAATTGGACATTGGAAATTGGACATTAATTTACATGTGCCTCCACCCAAGTTGTGCACAGACAACGCAATAATGATTGCCTCCGCCGCCTTCTTCAACAACAAACCCATCCCTTGGGAGGAAGTTTCAACAAACCCCAGTTTAACTATCACACAATAACGAGGTATACTAGCCTCGTAGATGGAAAACCAAAACAAAGAACAGGAAATCTACAAATCTTGGGAATCTCAGGGGCTTTTTAGTGCCAACCCAAACTCGGACAAGGAGCCCTACTCTCTTCTTATGCCTCCCCCGAATTTAACCGGAGATCTCCATTTGGGTCACGCCATGCAGCACTCTATTCTAGACGCTGTAGCGCGCTATAAACGCATGCAAGGCTTTGATGTATTACTTCTACCCGGCGTTGACCACGCCGGTATACAATTCGAAGGAACTCTAGACAAGATTCTTGCAAAGGAAGACTTGTCTAAACAAAAGCTGGGAAGAGAAAAATGGCTTGAAAGAGCTTGGCAATTTAAAGATGAGGTCTATAAATCCTTCCACGATGCTTGGACTGTGTTTGGAATTTCAGCTGACTGGGAGCGAGAAGTATTTACCCTCGAACCAAAGGTCCAAAAAGCAGTTTTAGAAGAATTCCAAACCTTCTGGGACCAAGATCTTTTATACAAAGGAGCCTATATAGTTCAGTGGTGTCCAAGATGCGGAACCGCAATTGAAGACATCGAGATGGAATACCAAGAAAGAGACGACACTCTCTACTATCTCCAATATGGTCCCCTGGTCCTTGCCACAACACGTCCAGAAACAAAGTTTGGAGATACCGCTATGGCAGTTAATCCGAACGATGAAAGGTACAAAGATTTGGTTGGAAAAGAATTTGAGATTGAAACCTTCGGTGGTAAAAAAATGATGAAAGTTATTGCCGATGATGCAATTGATCCCGAATTTGGAACGGGAGCTGAGAAGGTTACGCCAGGCCACGACATCTTGGATTATGAAATAGGCAAGCGCCACAACCTGCCAATCCTTCAAGTTATCGACAAACAAGGTCGCCTTACTGAGCTTGCTGGAAAATACGCTGGAATGAAAACAAACGAAGCCCGAGAAGCCATGCTTCCCGAACTTAAAGAAAAAGGCATCTTGGTTAAAACTGAAGCTTATAAACACTCTGTTCCAGTTTGTGAAAGGTGCAAAACCGTAGTTGAACCAATAATCTCCGAGGAATGGTTCGTTAAAATGAAGCCCCTCGCCAAAAAAGCGATTAAGAATATCGACAAGATTAATTTCTATCCTTCAAACTACAAAAAGATTCTTGTTGATTGGATGGAAAATATACACGACTGGTCAATCTCTCGTTCCCTCTGGTGGGGCCACAGGATTCCCGTTTGGTATTGTTCAAAATGTAATCCGAACAAAGAGGTAGGCAAAGACAAGGACATGGTCATTTCTCTCGAGGATCCCGGAAAGAATTGTCAAACATGCGGACAGAAACACTGGATCCAAGACGAACAAGTGCTCGACACCTGGTTTTCTTCTGGTTTATGGCCCATGTCTACTCTTGGATGGCCAAATCAGACAAAAGAGCTTGAGCGATACTTCCCTTGGAGCTTCGAGCTTACATCACCTGAAATAAAATACCTCTGGATTGCCAGAATGATAATGCTCTCCCTTTGGCACAAAGACTCTATCCCATTCAGAAACATGTTCTTCCACGGAATGCTCCGCCCATTGTCTGGTGCTAAATTCTCAAAATCCCTTGGAAACGCCGTTTACCCAGATGAACTAATAAAATCTTGGGGCACAGATGCCACTCGAATGACACTTTATACATATTCAGCCCCAGGTCGTGATTCGCGAACTTCAAAACAACTAATGGACGAGCGCGCAAAAAACTTCAGAAACTTTGGGAACAAGATAAGAAACATTGCAAAATTTGTGGTTGACCACAGACCAGATCCCGCTGGCGTCATTGCGAGGAGCAGCGCGACGAAGCAATCTAATCACAAGGATGACAAGTGGATTCTTGAAGAACTAAACTCAACGATAACTGCCGCCACGAAAAATATTGAAAATTTTGAACTACATCTTGCTACAGACACTATTTACGACTTTGTTTGGCACAAGTTTGCAGATATTTACATCGAAAAATCAAAATCCCGTCGCGCAGAAGCCCAACCTACACTAGAGTATATTTTAGAAACCTCTCTAAAACTCCTTCACCCCTTCATGCCTTTCCTAACAGAGGAACTCTGGCAAGAAAAGTTAGGCAAAAAAGACTCAATCATGTCCACCCCCTGGCCAGACACAAAAGGAAAATGAAAACACACGGGTTAGTTCTAAAAGAAAGTCTGGCACCCTAAAAACGCAGCACCACACCAACCAAAAACCTGGACACCCATGTGGTTCGAGGCCAACGAGGAAAACGCGGACAGCATAGCCAAAGAAGCGTGAGAAGTCTAAATAAAACTGGTGGGGGCAAAAGCTTTTCCCTAACGCTCCCTCTTGAACTTATCAAAAAACTCGGCTGGAAGGAAAAACAAAAAGTTACAGTCAAACCAAAAGGTAAAAGTTTAATTATTCGGGATTGGAAGAAGAAATAGTGTGGTAAAATACTAACATGAAGCGAAAAAATGCGAAGGTTCTCAAGTTTAAAACCCTAATAGAGCAAGATGAGGATGGGTTTTTTATGGCCTCAGTCCCCGCCATTCCCGGTTGCCACACACAAGGCGACACTTACGAGGAGGCAATTAAAAATGTTCAGGAGGCAATAGAGTTATGCCTCGAAGCCGCAGAAGATGACCCATTCTACAAAAAACAGATTAGGTGGCCAAGTGCTGCAAGCAAAAAGCGATTCTCGGGTGCGGCGGATGTACCCATTAAATTCCCTATGGCTACATGAAGCTTCCCGCACTCAAACCCCAAAAAGTGATAAAAGCGCTTCAAAAAGCAGGTTGTTATGAAACTCACAGAAAAGGCAGTCACAGATTCTTCAAGTCATCTCAAGGAAAAACCACAGTAGTCCCCTTCCATAAAGGAAAAGATTTAGGTAAAGGACTTCTACACGATATTCTTAAAGACGTTGAAATTTCCGATGAAGAATTTTTGAAACTATTGAAAAAATAGTATCATTCAAATATGGTTAAAGTAACAGGAATCCACCACATAGTCTTAAAAGTTTCCAACACCGAAGTATCAAAAGACTTTTATGTTAAGGCTTTAGGAATGAAAGTTTTTTCCGAAGAAGAAGGTGCTTACGGTCTAAACATGTCTGGCTTCGACTCTTTTTGGCTCGTGTCACCAGACAACAATGAAAAAGCAGCTCCATTTAATAGGCATGGCGATATCGGCCTCGACCACTAGGCTTTCGGTGTTTCCATAATGGAAGATCTAAAAGAAATCGAGACACACCTGAGGGAGCAAGGAATTGAAATGGAAGATGGCGGAATTACGGACGACGGCTACGGCGGAACCGCAATATTTTGCAAAGACCCCGATGGAATGATTCTCGAGTTTCATCTGATACAATAACCAAACAATGACAGTAGAAGATCGGGTTCATCTCCGACGACAGGAAGAAATTTTAGACTCCAATTGGAATTATATTGACGTGCTACTCCTAGCCTTATCATATCTGCCAAAGGGCACCACCACACTCAAAGCCGATACTAGAGAGTGGAATAGAATCATTTCAGCTGTAAAACATGGACTTCAAGATCAACCCCCAGAACTTCTAGCCGAAGTACACTTTGAGCTAAGACCACCACTACCGCCACACAGCGAACAACTCGACGAGTTCTTCAAACTAGCTGGTATTTCTGGCAAACTGACAACAAGCCCAGATTACAAAACTTTTTATATTTCTGAAGCAACCAAAACACAAATCCAAGCAAGACGCGAACAAAAACTGTCCCAGCATATACCACAAATCCGCGCGATCAGCGTCCATTTACAAGAACTGGTGGTATAGTATAAAGATATCCCCTGGTTGGAAAAATTAATACGAATCTAGTTTACGCAGAAGCTTTTTCTCCTTTATCTCCACCCTCGACTTGCTTTGGCTCGCCTTCCGTCTTAACCTCAACCTACGGGGAAATATACAATCTCATCAATCCTGATTATAGTGTCACTCCTGAATTAATTCATGAACATATTACGTAACACTCATTGAATAACTGTGGTAAAATAACCACATGAAAGCAATAAACATGATTCCAATCTATAAGAAATACAAAGGCCTTTGGGTTGCAATAATAAATTGGGAAACTAAACCAAAAGTTGTGGCTTCGGCAAAAACTCTAAAGACCGCGATGGATAAAGCCCAAAAAAAAGGATACTCTATACCTTTAATGACACATATTCCCAGGAAAGTGCTTCCGATTGTAGGTGGATGGCGTATCCATACCTAACCCTCAATCTCCCGACCACTTATCCCACTTGTTATTAAATCTTCAACAAGTTTTGCTTTTTGCCTTGGACTTGTAGACTCAGGCGCAGATTACTGCATATTTAGCGTTGATCTAGCAAAAAAGTTGGGTGTTAAGTTGAATAAACAAAAATACACCATTTTTGGTATCGACGAGAATCCAATCGTTGGCCATTTTGCAAATATAGAAATTCGTGTGCAAAATACTTCTTACTTAACTTCGGTACTTTTTGTAAACATCTCCAACTTTGAGCATATAGTTTTGGGCCAACGAGGGTTCTTTGATCACTTCGATGTTAAATTTAGTTACAACAGGCAACAAATAGAAATCACACCTCTTAAATCTGCAAAGCGCCACAATTAAACAGCTTACTCTTCCTTCTTCTCTTCAGCCGGAGCCTCGCCCTCTGCTTGAGCTTCGCCTTCTGCGCCTTCACCCCCAGCTGGCACACCTTCCCCTGGCTCGACTTTAACGGCCTCGCCTTCCACTGAAACCTCACCTTCAGGAGCTGGAAGAGGCTCTTCTTCTTTTGCAGGAGGAGCAATGGATACAACAATTCTCTCTGGATCTTCTTCTTTTACTTCAATCTTCGAACGGTCTACAGACAGCTGAGAAACTGTTATATTGTCATCAACCTTTTCCAAACCAGAAATATCTACCTCAATCTTCTCAGGAAAATCTGTTGGAAGCGCCTCGACTTGAACCTCATGCATCTGTTGAACCAAAACTCCTTCTTCTGCGCGAACAGCAGGCGACTCCCCCACTATCTCAATCGGAACTGTAGCCTCAACTTTTTCAGATAGATTAACTTCCAAAAAATCCGCATGGAGCGGCTTGCTGTAGACTGGGTCCCAGTGAATCTCATGAATAAGCACAGGGTGTACTCCCCCGTCCACCTCTAAACCAACTAACCCAGTTTCTCCTGCAGCCTCAAAAACCGATGTGAATTCGTCCATTTTTACCTGGACTGAAAAGGATTTTATGTGTTTTCCGGAAACATTCGCAGGCAAAACCCCCTGC
Organism: Patescibacteria group bacterium; assembly: GCA_038062025.1. GTDB lineage: Bacteria > Patescibacteriota > Microgenomatia > UBA8517 > UBA10165 > 2-12-FULL-44-25. Next base: position 714 of record JBBTXW010000017.1, on the reverse strand, counting down.
TTCCTTAAGCTCTTCAGCTTTTTGCCAAACACAGTTCTTTTTTGCGCAGAAAGAGAATGTGCAGACCCGGGCAATTTCTGTGCATCCTTTGATTCCTTTGTTTTTACCGCCATTTGATGTTTATCTTAAGATCTCTCTCAAGCTCCATATTGTACCCAATCGTGCCAGACGAAGTCAACGAGGGAAGAGGGTTTGTCTCCAAAGGGGCAAGCCCGGGAACTGCAATTGTTATCCAAACCGGGTCACGATTAGTCCCTGGCTGTTTTTGCCAAAGCAGAGCATACTCTTGAAAAGCTCTCGGCGCAAACTTCGCCCAACTTAAAACAATCTGTCTCTTTTCCCCTGATGGAACAACAATAAATCCTCCTACAGTTTTTTTACCCTTTTCTGCTCCAAACTCAACTTCTACCTCTTCAGTTGAAGAAGTTGAAGGATTTACTAAAATCCCCTGAATTCTTTCCGACTTAGCAGGTAAATACGCTCTAAAATAGCTCTCGTAATCCCCTGCGGGCCAAGTAGAACTTCCTTTATTTTCAAGGTTTATCGTTAACCTGTGTAATACTTCGTCGCTTGCAATACTTACATCAAGATTATATGATCGCGCCAAATAAAAGTTTGCCTTATTCATACCCAAATTTGCCTCCGTAACATACAAATAATCGTCAACACAAATCCCCTGCCACCTGCAAGTTGTACTCCCAATCGCCCCTCCCC
>JBBTXW010000016.1:6868-25335 GCA_038062025.1 Patescibacteria group bacterium | reverse complement strand
AAGAAGACAAGTCGGATTGGCGAAATGCAATCGATTTCACAACTGACGGAAAGTTGGTTAATTGGATCGTTGCAGGCAGAATCAGCCAATATGGCTTTATCATCGTGGATGAGGCGCATGAGGGTTCTGAGAATATCAAAACCATATTGCGTTTACTAAACGACAGGATGAGCCTCTACCCCAACCTCAAGGTTGTGATTCTGAGCGCAACCATTGACACCGAAGAATTTCGACGGTACTTCGCCGGTCAAGGCGCCACAATAATCAAGTTCGAAGGCAAGGCAAGGTTTGACAGCAAAGGCAATGAAATATTGCCTCCGGTCCGGCATTTCGCCGCCGAAGACGAACGGCTTGCCTACGAAGATCCCAAGCTTCTTGTAAAACCTCTCATGCAAAAAGCAAGAGAGAAAGCAAAATGGCTGGTTGGGGAAATTGTGTCTGGAAGAAAAGAATGGGGAGATATTCTCATTTTTCTCCATGGCAAGAATCCAATCAGACAGTTGGTCAAGGAAATTCAGGCGTGGGCCCAGCAGGATGAAGATCTCTCCCGGATTGTTGAGGTTTACCCCCTTTATCGCACAGAAAACGATGAAGAAGACCTCACAGCTGTGGCTGATGAAAATCCTAAGCCCGGAAAAATTCGTATAATCGTTTCGACAAACATCGCCGAGGCATCAGTTACAATTGATAGCCTTGTATATGAGATCGAAACAGGAGTCGAAATTCAGCCTCAATTCAAAGCTGAAATAGGCGCAAGTGAATACCCGATGACTCTGATAAGCCGCGCCAACGCCACACAGCGTTTTGGCCGAGTCGGGCGTACCAAAAACGGAGAGGTATACACGCTCTACACAGAACAACAGTTTAACGAGTTGTTTAGAGAACAGCCTCTTGATGTACTGGAGCGCTCGAACTTAGAGGAGATTCTTCTCAAAGTCAAAGCAGCGGGTATCCCAAATGCCCAAGCAGGCTGGTTGGGCAATGCGCCCCAAGAGGAAATTGATCGTTCAACCAAGCAGCTAATCGATTCAAATCTCCTAACTGAGGACGGGTTGTTAACATCTTACGGCGCATTGGTACGAATCTTTTCGTATCCACCGCGTCTAATTGATATGTTAATGTCTGCTGATGATCTAGGCTGCTCTGTAGAAATGGCTACGATTTTGCCGGTCATCAAAAATGATGGAAATCATAGACTATTGTCCTGGAAATTCAATTGGGACGCCTACACAAAGCGGACGGCTTTCAAGCGCCATAGTGCTCTTATGGCTGGATGCAAGGACGATGTGGAGTTTATTCTTAAGCTTTACAAAGCATGGGATGAGCTTCCGTGCCTAGACCAAAACCGGCTACGAGAACTTTCCAAAGAAGAGCTTAATACTCTGCGAAAACAATGGGCAGATATTCATTTTGTAAATCACAAGGTGATGCTTGCTATTGCTAAAGACAGAGATGAAGCGCTTGTCCGCCTAGGTGTTAGCACTAAAGAGGAGGGCGCAAGACCGATTAGTCTATCACAGATTAATCGTGCGAGAGCTCTTTTGCGATCAATGCTAACAGAAGCTGAGGTTATCACAGCTACCAATCCATACAGGTATGCTGCAGATATTGAGCCAGAAGCAGGAACACTTGCTGTTTGTAGTCTGATTGCAGACGAACAAAGTGCACTAAAAGATTCCTGGCTTGAAGCTCCCAAGCGTGAAGATGTGGCTGATAGAATCTTCTCGCGCCTTTTTATTGATCAGGTATATCCTGTTGGCTATCGATTTGCAGCCAAGATAGAGCAACAAACGGAGGAATTCGCATGGGTTAAAACCACAAGTAACCCAACCCGGATTAAAGCTCTGGCTCAACAAACTGTGAATTTGGTCAACGAGGAGGAAGAATTTGAGGATGCATTCGAAGACGAGATATCAGAAGCGGAAGAACCAGTAAAAGCCCGAGGAATCATGCTTGATGATATCTCAATTTGGTACGGAACTATAGACTGCAGACAAGCAGTGCGTACCGCGAGCCCTGTAGGAGGAGAAATCGTTGTTGAGGTAACGGGTTTCTATTTCGAAGTAGGACAGTCACCTGTTGTGATTGCCGAAATTGTTCCTCAACCCGAGCCTTTTGACATCTTTGTTGGGAGGTATCGTCTTGGCGATGAAGTTGCGGGCGTTGTCACAAACATACTCGTCTACAGAAACGACAGGAATGCAACATTTATTGTGCGGGACTCCAAAACCAATCTTGAGGTCCTGGTTGAGCCAATAGATTTGGGTTTCAAAAGTAGCGCACTTGCCGTTAAGGAGATTCCACCTGGTACTCAGTTGAAACTATACGTTGAATCTATCAACGTTGAGTCAAGACGAGTAAGCTTGTCAAACAGGAAGAGAACCGGCGCGGTTGTCAGTAACGCTGTCGTTCTGGAAATCAACACCGGAGGGGTAGTTATCGATCTGGGTCAAGGTTTAAGGGGTTTTGCTCCAAGAAGCCAAATCATGGGTGGAAATAGCAAGCTCTTTGGTCTGATTAAGGTTGGATTGCCTCTGAATGTTCGAGTGTTGAAGCACGATGCTGACAGGGCCGAGCCTCTGCTTGAAGTTACAGGAGGGATCGAAGACCCAATCAAGCAGTTTGAGGTTGGAAAAACCTACAACGGAGTAGTCGATAACATCAATCAAAACGGCATCTTCGTTGTCTTGGCGCCCTCTGTCGTTGGTCGAGTAAGACATGACGAGACCTATTTCGGCAGATACAAAGCTGAAGGTTTTATCAAGCCTGGAGGCAAAGTCAATGTAAAAGTTCTCTCAATAAATCAAGCCGAGCGCAGGCTTGATCTTTCGATGAAGCTTCCTGAACACGATCCGACTACCAAGATACAAGTAGGCATGTCGTGTCAGGGCACCATTACAAGCATCACCCAGCTTGGAGCGTTCGTAGAACTTGCTCCTGCTCTTGTTGGACTACTCCGTACCCAAAACTTTCCCCAAACGTCGGGGTTCTTGGGTCTTGGCGGTCGGCCCAAAATTGAGACAGGGATGAGACTTGTCGTCAGGGTTGCATCAATTCTACCGAATCGCAGAGATCCTACTCGAAAGGATGTGAATCTCGAATATGTTAGGCATGTAAAGTAATCCAACCCAACTGGGTTGAGCGTATTCCTCCAAAGAATATACTCAACCCATTTTTTCCATGGTGTACCCCGTTCGTCTTGACATATCCTAGTTGTTCCAGTATGTTTTGCTAACCCATGGCACTTGTTAAACCCGATACTTCACGGCTTGCCAAAATCAAAGTAATCGCAGTTGGCGGCGGCGGCGGAAACTCGATCCAGCACATGATCGAGGACACTCAAATTGAAGGCGTTGAGTTTATCGCAATCAACACAGATGCCCAGGTGCTCCTAAACAACCCCGCAGAAACAAAAGTTCAAATTGGAGAAAAACTAACCCGAGGATTGGGATCCGGCGGAAACCCCGAGATGGGCAAACAAGCAGCGGACGAATCTAAAGAGAAAATAAAGGAGCTTCTTCTTGATACAGACATGGTTTTTTTAACCGCAGGAATGGGGGGTGGGTGTCTTCGTGGAAGCTCATTAATTTATACAAACCCCAAGGGTCCAGTGAGAATCGACTCAATAAACCCTGGCTCTAATGTCTACTCCCTAGAAAACGGAAAACTTGCAAGGAAAAAAGTGTTGGCAGCAATGAAGACTGGCATCAAAAAGGTTTTTGAAATCAAAACCAGAAATCAAGCACTAGTTGCTTCATATGACCACCCTTTTCTTAAAGTAAACCCCATAAATCCTGACAAGCAAAACAGATTTCATGACTTCAAATTTGAATGGACAGAGGCAAGATCTCTAGCCCCTGGGGATCTGGTAGTAAACTTAAGAAGTGTCCCGGTGTTAGCTGAAAACTCAGGTTCCTTGCAAGAGATCATAAAAAATCCACAATTTTGTCGCTTATTTGGTTTTTTGTTAGGTGATGGTTGGGTATCACGAAGCAAAGACTCTTGGAAAATTCACTTTTCCCCTTCTATTTATCCTGACCGAAATGAAAAATACATAAATCTAGTAAAAGACCTTCTTGGGCTTCAAATGAAAAAGAGTACGAGCAGCTGGTATTATGCCAATTCAAAACATGTGTATAACTTACTTTCAAGTCTTGGCCTTAACAAAAGAGCAAAAGAAAAAGAAGTTCCTGAGTGGATATTTAAACTTTCTGATGCACACAAAAAGCAATTCATTCTAGGTTTGGTAGATGCAGACGGTCACTATCTTCATCAACTAAAACCAAACGGCCAAAAGAGAACTGAAATTCGCCTAGAAATGGGGAGCGAAAAGCTAATAAAACAACTAAAAGTTTTATGCACTTTATTGGGCCTTAGGACAAGCAATGTTTCTTCAAGAACAAGAAAAATAAAAGCACCAAATTCCCCAAAACCGGTCGAACTTACAAGTTGGAACTTGAGAATATATAAACTTTACGAACTTGATCCCGATTTGAAAGAAGACACCAGAAAAAGGATTGGAAAAGGCTTCCTCCATGGATATAGAGGTCCAACAAAAGATCCTTTTTTTGACCATTTCGGGTTTACAGCAGTAAGGTCTGTTAAGGAGATGGAGGAAGAGGAGGTATACAACATCACCGTTGACGGAAGCCACAACTTTGTTAGCGAAGGATTTATTGTACACAACACCGGAACCGGCGCATCACCAATTGTTGCTCAAGCCGCAAAAGAAGCGGGTGCACTAACAGTTGCAATAGTTACAAAGCCGTTTGCTTTTGAAGGAACAAGAAGAATGGTCGCAGCAGAAGAAGGAATCGAGTCTTTAAGACCGAATGTCGACGCGCTGATTGTCATCCCAAATCAAAGATTAATGGACGTAATTGACAGAAAAACAACTCTTGCTGACGCCTTTAAAGTTGTCGATTCGGTGTTGTCACACGGCGTCCAGGGAATTTCAGAAATAATAACAACGCCCGGATTAATTAACGTAGATTTTGCAGACGTTCGAGCAATTATGAAAGATGCGGGATCTGCGCTTTTGGGGATTGGAACGGGAGTTGGAGACAACAGGGCCCAAATGGCAGCACGGGCTGCTATCTCTTCCCCGTTGCTTGAGGTATCAATAGAAGGCGCCAAAGGAGTTTTGTTTAATATTGCGGGCGGGCAAGACATCACAATGGCCGAGGTTGATGAGGCCGCTCGAATTATTTCAGAGTCAGCTGACGCTGATGCAAACATTATTTTTGGAGCGACTATAAATGAGAGATTGTCGGATCAGATGCGCATAACAGTTGTCGCAACTGGATTTGACGAAATGCGCTCTCGGCTTGGGAGAATGGTTTCTCCTCCAAAGCCCCAAACCGTGGCTCAATCTCCTCAGGGGATTTTGAGCGTCGCTCCCCAAGAGCCCCAAATTACAACATTCCCTGGATCTATTTTTAGACCCCGTCCGCCCGTAACCCCAAATCCTGTTCAACAAACCCAGCCTCAATCCACTCCAATACAAAATGATTCTGACGATGATAGAAAAAAAGATGAATGGGGGGAAAAGTTCGAGATCCCAGCATTTCTACGACAAAACCGCAATTGATTTTATACACCACCATAAAAGCCTTATATATCGCACCGTATAAGGCCAGGCCTTAAAAAGCATTATATATCGTGCCGATTATTCATCCTCTAGTACAAGCTTTGATAAATCCAGACTTTCTTCCTGATTCATAAACTCTTCGTACTTCATTGAGTGCTTTCCCGAGAAGAATTTAAGAATCTCTTCTGGGCGAACCCACTCTTTGTTGCTCACTCCCAAGAAGCATTCATACGAGGATGGCTGTGGAGATCCGGATGTGTTTACAGCCTGCTTATGAATATATCTTGTAAGGTGAAGTAAGTATTCGTCACTTTCTACTTCTACGGCTTTATAAACACCTTGGTATAAATGACCAACTCTTACATGACATTTATTAAAATACATAGTGTATCTGGTTCCTAGAGAGTTCATAAATTGGTCAATTGAATTATGAGCATTCTGCTTTATTAGGAAGTGGAAATGATTAGGCATCAAGCAATAAGCTATCAGCTGTACTTGATTATGAAAGTTATTTAATCTTAGAAGACTAGCAGCTTTGTCTTTTTCAGCCGCCTCCGAGTAAGGATTTGCAATAATACTCATTAGCATCTCTCTGTCTTTGGGAAGCAGATACTCCTTTAAGTATTTTGTAAAGACGTTGTAATCTTGTGTGCTTGTAAAAATGCTTCTTTTTTCGACTCCACGATTGTAAATATGGTAATAGCCATTAGGGATATAGTACTTTCGAGCATTTCTTGAGGGCATAGTCCAAATTAGCACGATAAATCGATAGTTTACAAGGCCTGGCCTTAAAAGGGGCGCTAAATCGTGCCAATTTGATGCTTGCTGTGTGGAGCTGGGAGGAGTTGCACCTTCCCGAAGTGACTGCACAGCCCCCAAGAAATAACTATAGTGTAATCGATACATGATCGCATGCAATTATACTAAGTTTGACTATAAAATTTGTGAGCGCTACAATAATCTCGTGAGAAAACAATCCTTGACCATTAAACCAGCAGGCATCATCATTACAGATGAGGCATAATGCTGGTTTCTGACGGAAACTAAAAAAAGAAACCAGCCAAGAAGGCTGGTTTTTTAATACCATGAGCAGAGAAAGACTCTTAATTTTATTTGGACCGGAAGGTCTTGAAGATCTCACAACCAAGGCTCGAAATACTGTGGGAGCAGTAAGTGATGCCTTTTATCAACACCAAAATATGGTGGATGGTGTGGTGTCTATAGGTGAGAAATGGGGGATTCTACCATCCGACAAAGAACCGTTTCCTCTAGTGCGAAGAGCAAAAGAAGCCCTATCACTTGAAGAAGAAAAGTTAGTTACACTCAATAGCATTGAAGCTTTCCTAAAGGATCAAAGAAACAGAAGAAATGGCAAAATTTAAATCCATCGACAAGATTCAGTACCCAAAAGGTTTTCGGCCTGTAAATCCACAAGTTAATTTCGTTGAACTTGAGAAAGCAACTCTTAAGCGTTGGTACGATGAGGGAATCGTTGAAAAATACCTCCATAAAAACGATCAAGTGGAAGATAAATTTTCATTCCTTGACGGTCCGATAACCGCCAACAACCCAATGGGTGTCCATCACGCCTGGGGCAGAACCTACAAAGACCTTTGGCAGCGTTTCAACAACATGAAGGGCAAAAAGCAACGTTTCCAAAACGGATTCGACGAACAGGGATTGTGGGTGGAAGTTGAAGTGGAAAAAGAGTTAGGACTTAAAAGCAAAAAAGATATTGAGAACTTAGTGCCGGCAGATAAATTTGCCTCCCTCGAAAAGTTTGTAAATCTATGCAAAGAACGGGTTATAAAATATGCAGATATTCAAACAGAGCAATCAAAGCGGTTAGGTTATCTCATGGATTGGGACAATTCGTACCATACCTCATCTGACGAAAATAATTACTGGATCTGGCATTTTCTAAAAACTGTCCACGAAAAAGGTTGGTTGTACAAAGGCCATGATGCAGTACCCTGGTGTCCTCGCTGTGGTACAGCAATATCCCAACACGAAATCTTAACTGAGGAATACAAAGAAGTAACCCACAAGTCAATTTATTTTCAACTTCCCATAAAAGATAAGGAAAAAACATTTCTACTTGTTTGGACAACCACACCATGGACCATACCTGCAAACGTCGCCGTTGCAGTTGACCCAGCACTCGAGTATCAGGAGGTTGTCGTTAACGACTCAAACTTAATAGTAGCCAAAGATGCAGCTGCTCGACTATTTTCAAGGGACGCTTTAGGAAAAAGTTATAGAGGCAAAGAACTCGTTGGTTGGGAATATGAAGGGCCGTTTGACGGATTACCCTCCGTGAAAGAAGCTTTTGGAGAATACAAACATCGAGTAATCTCATCTGATCCAGTTGTTTTACCCATCTCAATAGAAGACGGAACTGGTTTAGTACATATTGCACCCGGTGCAGGATCTGAAGATTTTCAGTTGGGTCTAAAAGAAAAACTACCTGTTATCTCACCAATCGATGATGCAGCAACTTTTGTTGAAGGGTTTGATTTTCTAACAGGCAAAAAAACTGACGGTGTTGTAGAAGAAATAGTCCAAACCCTTGATGACGGGGGATTCTTGCATAAAACTGAAGATTATATACACAGGTATCCAACTTGCTGGAGGTGCAAGACAGAACTTGTGTGGAGAGTTGTTGACGAATGGTATATTGCAATGGATAGAGCAGATGAGTCAGGCAAAACCTACAGAGAACAGATGATCGATGTTGCCAAACAGATCAATTGGATTCCTGACTGGGGGTTAGGTCGAGAATTGGATTGGCTCAACAATATGCATGACTGGCTAATTTCTAAAAAACGATATTGGGGATTGGCTTTACCAATTTGGGAGTGCGATAAATGTGGAAACTTCGAAGTTGTTGACGGAAAAGATGAATTAAAAGAGAAAGCAGTGGAAGGCTGGGACGCTTTCGAAGGACACACACCCCACAAACCCTGGATAGATCAGATAAGAATAAGGTGTACAAAATGCAATGAAGTGGCGACCAGAATTCCTGATGTCGGTAACCCATGGTTGGATGCAGGTATCGTACCTTTTTCTACTTTACCCAAAGACTGGCGTCCAGCAGACTTTGTAACGGAATCTTTTCCCGGACAATTCAAGAATTGGTTCTACTCATTAATTGCTATGTCTACCGCATTAAAGCAAGAAGTGCCGACTCAAAATCTTCTTGGTTTTGCAACAATGCTTGATGGCAAAGGAAAACCATTCCATAAAAGTGCAGGCAATTCAATTGAATTTGTTGAAGGGGCTGACAGATTTAGCGCAGATGCAATCAGGTGGATATGTATTTCAAGCGATCCTGCAAATAACATCTTGTTTGGGCCTGAAAAAGTAGACGAAACCCGCCGCAAGTTTTTCTTAATGCTTTGGAATATTTATAACTTCCACGTGACCTACGCGAATATAAGCGAATACAATCCGGGCAATATCAGCGAATCACAAAATGTTCTAGACCAGTGGATTAAAGCAAGGCTTAAACAACTTGCAAAAACAGTGGAAGAATCACTTGAAAAATACAATGCAAGACAAGGGGCGCTTGATATTGAGGTTTTTATCCAGGATTTGTCTTTGTGGTATGTGAGAAGATCTCGCGACAGGGTAGGCTCTCAAGGTTTGGCTGAAGACAGAAATGCTTGTTTCTCAACGTTGCACACAGTATTGGTGGAACTGTCTAAAATATTAATGCCATTTACTCCTTTTATTGCTGAAGAAATATATACAAACCTCACAGGTGAAGAATCTGTAAATTTGGCCGCTTGGCCAGAAGTAAGAGAGTTATCAAGTGGTGAATTAAAAGTAATTGAAGAGATGGCAGTTGTAAGAAAGGTTGTGGAAAGGGGACACGCTGCGAGAAAAATAACTAATATTCCAGTTCGTCAGCCATTGGCAAAAATCACTATACTTCATTTTGTTAAACAGCCCTCAGATAGCGTGTTGCAGCTTATAAAGGACGAACTTAATATCAAAAATATAGAGTGGAAAGAGAGAAATGGATTAAAAGAGCCCGAAGTAGAACTTGACACCACACTTACACCTGAGTTGGAAGAAGAAGGTAAAACAAGAGAATTAGCCCGTGCAATCCAAGATGAGAGGAAAAAGCTTGGTGTTCAATTAAATGAAGAGGTGGCAGTGAAATCTCCATGGCTCCCCACAAACCCTGAGCTTGTTGAATGGCTTAAAAGGAAAACCTTAGCAAAAAGCTTAGAAAAAGGCAAAGAGTTAAAAGTAGACAGATAGACAAGTAGAAAAGTAGACAAGAATGCTAAAATTCCTGACTACCTGTCTACCTTACTACCTGACTACTTTATATAATGAATTTTCTGCGAAATTTTGACCTCTGGATTTTTATTCCAGCTGCTTTCCTCGTTACTCTGGGAGGGATCATACTTTCAAGCGTTTCTCCACAATCCTTCCCACAGCAATTTTTCTATATCTTTCTTGCACTTTTAACACTCCTGCTTTTTACAAATTTAGACTTGAGATTTTTTCGGGGCATATCTCCTGCATTATATATAATTTCAATAGCGCTTTTGGTCGCAACACTCATTTCTGGTGCTATAATTCGCGGCTCTTCTCGTTGGATAGAAATAGGGCCAATCGTTTTTCAGCCCTCTGAAATTGTAAAACCATTGCTAATTTTGTTCTTTGCAAGCATTGTATCGGCAAAAAGGGGAATACTTTTGGCGATGCTTACATTTTTGCCGGCATTTATTTTAGTTTTTATCCAACCAGACCTTGGATCGACCATAATTCTTGCGTCCGGCCTCTTTGGCGTGTTGCTCTTTGGCGGGATTCCCATGTGGTGGATCGGTGGAGGAGCATTGCTATTTGGACTTTTGACCCCAGTACTTTGGAATTTTTTAGCCGAATACCAAAAGCAGAGAATTTATACCTTTCTTACACCTTCTCAAGACCCTTTGGGTGCTGGATACAACTCAATTCAAGCCATAATTGCAATAGGCTCAGGAGGCATGTTTGGACGGGGATTAGGACAGGGGACTCAAAGCCAGCTTGCATTCTTGCCGGAAAGACAAACTGATTTTGTATTTGCAGCAATTTCTGAAGAATTAGGTTTTCTTGCAAGTCTTGCAATAATTATTGCGTTTATAACTATTTTGACCCGCCTGGTTTGGATCATCAAATCCACAAATGACTCATTTTTACAAGCTCTTTTAGGGGGAATTTTCTTCATTTTTTTCGTCCACTCCGTGGTTAATATAGGTATGAATCTAGGAATATTGCCGGTGACTGGAATTCCCTTACCTTTTGTTTCATCCGGAGGATCAGCTCTTATTTCAATGTCTGCCATGCTCGGTCTTGCCTCACAAGCCTCACGTTTGGTAAAATAGGATATGAAATACGCAGTAGTTAATTCCGGTGGAAAACAATATAAAGTTTCCGAGGGAGAAGAAATCTTGCTTCAAGGAACCATTTTGGGTAAAACCTTAGATCTTACCGATGTGCTTTTAATCTCAAACGAAGGTAAAATCAAAGTTGGTAACCCGACCATAAAAGATGCAAAAGTACAAATAACTGTGATTGGCCCAGAAAAAGGAGAGAAGATAAATGTCAGGAAATACAAATCAAAATCTCGTTACCGAAAAGCTATTGGCCACAGAGCACAATTCACCCGCGTGAAAGTAGATAAGATTGTTTTGTAAGAATATATTTACTTGCTCATCTGTGTTTAAGTCTCCAAAAACATATCAAACTGATCTCTTGACTTTCGTGAAAACTGTTGTTAGAGTAAAAGAGCTAGAGAGTCTAAGAGCTCAAGTAACTAAAAACTTATGGCTAAAAAGAAAGCAGGCGGAAAAGTAAGACAAGGTGGAAATGTTAAAGGCAAAAGACTGGGGCTTAAGGTTTCTGGTGGTGAAAAAGTAATCTCTGGAAGCATTTTAATTCGTCAAAGAGGAACAAAGTTCCATGCAGGATCTGGTGTACGTGTCGGACGAGACCATACACTGTATGCAATCCAAAACGGCTATGTGGCTTTTAAGAATAGTGCTGGCAAAAAGACCGTGAGTGTTCTATAACCAAAATGGCAGCCGCCAATCCACAAATTGAAATGATCCCGGTTGACGAGCTTCAACCGAATCCTCTTCAGCCGAGAGGAGTTATTACCCCAGAAAGTTTAGTAGACTTAATTGATTCAATAAAAGAACATGGAGTATTAGAGCCCCTTGTTGTTGCAAAAACCCCGGCAGGTTTTCAAATAATCGCAGGTGAAAGAAGATGGCGCGCTTCAAAATACGCCGGCCTAACCCACGTCCCGACAATAATTAAAGAAACATCTCCTCGTGGGATGCTTGAGCTGGCAATTATTGAAAACGTCCAAAGGGTTGACCTTAATGCCCTCGACAGAGCTCGAGGATTCCAAAGGTTAATGGACGAGTTCGGATTAACAAATGCAGACGTTGCTCAAAGAATCGGGAAAAGTCCTGCATACATTGCAAACTCTCTAAGACTTCTAAGGCTCCCAGACGCATTAAAAGACGGATTACTCTCGGGCCTGATTACAGAAGGCCATGCAAGGGCATTAGCAGCAATTGAAGACCCCTCTTTAATGGTTGAAGCATACAAAATAATCTTGCGCGAATCAGGATCTGTTAGGCGCGCTGAAGATTTAGCACGCAGAATGAAAGTGAAAGCCGGCCAAAAAGAATCTCCTTCAACCCCTCCCAAACAGCCTTTGATTGTTTCGGAAGAAGTTGACAAGATGATTGAAGATCTTAAAAGCAAACTTTCAGAAAGCTCAAACGGAGACAAACCCACCCATGTAAAGATATTGCGATCTCAGCGTGAAACTCGTGTCGTACTGGTGTTCAAAGGTGGATTGATAGAAACAGAAGATCGGCTCCAAAAATTGTATCGCGGCGTATCTTCAGTAAGCTAGTATTCAATTACCCTCGCTCGAGAGGGGGGCCAGTAAGTAACCCAAGCCCGACCAATAATTTTCTTTCTTTTTATTGTCCCAAGACGTCGGGAATCTGTTGAATTAGAGCGGTTATCTCCCATTACGAAATATTCGCCCGAAGGAACTTTAATTTCGTTTCCCTCCCCTATTGTGCTAGCTTGGGTTTGAAGATCGGATGATAAATACGGCTCCTCAAGAACAGTTCCATTAATAAAAACCTTTCCCTCTTTTATCATTACTCGCTCCCCAGGCAGTCCAATAATTCTCTTTATATAATCATCAACCGGCTGAACCGGAGCGCGAAAAACAATAATATCTCCCCTTGAGGGATCTCCCGTGCGGTATGAAACTTTGTCAGTCAAAAGATATTCCATATCGTGAAGGGTAGGATACATAGATTCTCCCCGAACCTGATGCGGGCGTACCAACAAAAAGTAGACAACCAAAAATATCCCCAAAGCCAACCCAACCGTTTGCAGAATATCAATAATAGCTGTGCTTACTTTCGAAGACATACAAAACTCATTGTGGGGTATAGGCCTGGGGGTGTCAATGTGGTGTGGTCGCGCCTGGATTCGAACCAGGGACCTTTCGAATGTGAATCGAACGCTCTAACCAGCTGAGCCACGCGACCGCTTGAGTATTTTATCATATAGTTCGTGTATACTATTTTTGATGCCTACACGTGTTTTGCTCCGTACACTGATACGAATTCTCTATGGACTTTTTCTCCTCGTCCCCTTATATGTGGTTTACAAAAACTCCGGCGGTTTGATAGGATTTTTTAAGTATTTTCAACAACCCTCGCTTACAACATATCTGTTTTTAAGGCTTACCGGTCTATATGCGTTTTTTTTGATATTTCTTCAAATTGTTCATGGCGGTTTTATGCCCCTTTGGAAAAAAATCTTTGACGCAAAAGCAACGGTTTCCCATGAGAAACAAGGCGTTTTGGCGTATTGTTTGGTTCTTACCCACCCTTTATTTTTTACCCTCAGCGCAATCTTGGCCGCGGGATTAAAGAACGGAGTTATTACACTTTTTCCGTCTTTTGAAACAAAGACAGACCTTTTCCTAGCCTCCTCAGCCTCGCAAGGCGTGGCCTTGCAAAGCTAAACCACAGAAATGCTTAGTGCTATAGTTCTCACAAGAAACGAAGAGAAAAATATTAGAGAGTGTCTTGAAAGTGTTAAATGGTGTGACAAAATTGTTCTGGTGGACGATTATTCGGAAGACAAAACTGTAGAAATTGCAAAAAAGTTTGGTGCCAAAGTCTACAAACGAAAATTAAATGACGATTTTGCCAAACAGCGAAACTTTGGTTTAGAAAAAGCAAGGGGGGAGTGGGTTTTGTTTGTTGATGCAGATGAGCGGGTTTCTCCCGAACTTGCCAAGGAGATTCAAACCGAGGTGCAGGTAGGAATCCACCGGACGCGCTCTGACAGCGGACGTGGAACAGATACGACACCTCGGGGTTATTTAATAAAACGGACGGACTTTGTGTGGGGAAGGAAACTTAAACATGGTGAGATGGGCAATACAAGTTTTATCAGGCTCGCACAAAAGGGGAGTGGGGAATGGAAAAGACGGGTTCATGAAACATGGGACATTCAAGGTTCTGTTAAAACACTTAAAAATCCCCTACCCCACTATCCCCATCAAACAGTTAACGAATTTTTAAGTGACATAAATCGCTACTCCACTCTTCACGCGCAAGAAAATTCCCATGAAGGCAAACAATCAAGTGTTCTGAAAATCTTACTCTGGCCAAAGTTAAAATTCTTGTCAAACTGGGTCTTAAAGGGCGGGTTTTGGGATGGGACACACGGCTTTGTTGTTGCAATGATGATGAGCTTCCACTCTTTCCTCTCATGGGGAAAACTCTATCTTGAACAAAGAAATAAGCTAATAAAATGATTTGGTTTTTATTCTTGTATCTAATTTCCTTCCCATTTGGGCAACTTGCGAGTTTTCAATTGTTTCCCCAAGCAAGAATCCATTTGATTGATGTTTTTGCGGCAATTTTAGTTCTTGCTTATCTTTCAGATATTCTCTGGAAAAGACTGCCCGTTAAAAAACAAACAAAAACAAATCAAGTATCTTTTTCAGGACCACTTTTTTCATTTCTTGCAATTGCAGCCTTCACATTAACCCTGGGAAGTGTTTATGAAAATCCAAAAACAATTCTTGTTGGGGGAATGTACTTAGGACGACTTGCTTTATATGTTTTGCTATACAAGGCAATCGCACACACCCTAAATCTTGAAAAGAAAAAAGAGGAACTTCGAGAAACTTTATACAACTCTCTAATAATTCTTGGTTTTTTCATATCTTTAATCGGACTAGTTGGTTACTTTTTGTATCCAGATACAAAAGCTCTTTCTGAGTATGGCTGGGACAACCATTATTATCGCCTTATCGGGCCGTTTCTAGACCCTGCTTTCACAGGAATTTTGATTGTTTTATCTTTAGTTGCCATTTGGTTTAAGGGTTGGAAAACGACCGGATGGCAAGCAGTAGCTTTTGTATTATTTTTAATAAATTGGATAGCATTGGCATTAACTTACTCAAGAGCAAGTTTTGTCGGAGCAGCAGCATTTTTTCTTACAGCCTTTGTAGTCCAAAGAAAGCTAATATTAATTTCTGCCGTCACAGCCCTTTTTATACTCACATATTATCTCTTACCTCATCCCAATAAAAGCACAGGGACAGATTTAGGAAGAACACAAACAATTTCTTCCCGCTTTGATAACTATAAAAACGCAATAAATATTGCCAAAGATAATCCGCTTTTTGGCGTTGGGTATAACCTATTTAAACCAAGCCTTCAAAATGACGAAAAACTTGTCCACGCTGGTTCGGGTATCCACTCAAGTCTATTATTCGTCTTGACAACAACAGGGGTAGTAGGCCTTCTTGTTTATTTAGTTTTTTGGGCAAAAGTAATCCAGTATTCATGGTGGGCAAAAGAGGGGAAATTTGCAAAAGTGCTTTTGTGTTCTGTTGCAGCACTTTTAGCACACTCCCTCTTTGACAACTCCCTCTTTTACCCTTGGGTTATGGGCTGGCTGGCGATATTATTGGCTATACAGTAGAATATGTTATCCCAGCCGAGGTAGCTCAGGGGTAGAGCAACGGTATCGTAAACCGTGGGTCGGGAGTTCGAATCTCCCCTTCGGCTCCTAGGAATATGTCCAGACGAGAATCAATCACAGAAAAAAGAAAAACAAGACACGGGCTTTTATTAATTTTTGCCTCAATTGGACTACTTCTTTTGTTTGTTTTTGTTGGTACAAAGTATCTTGCAAATGTTGCCTCTTATGCTGTTGCCTCATATGCTGAGAGATTTAAAAAGGAAAACGAAATTTCAACAGAGGACAAAACCCCCCCTGGCCCGCCAAGGCTGGATACTGATGTCCCGAAATATACAGATAAAAATACATTGTCTTTGGAAGGCTTCGCGGAATCCGGATCAATAGTGAAAATATATCTTAACGGTCGGGTCGTAGGTGAAACTCAAGTCAGCGAGGAAAGCAAGTATTCTTTAGATATTTTGCTTGAGAAAGGGGAGAATGACATTTGGGCTGCCGCAACGGATATCGCAGGCAACGAGGGCGAGCAATCGCCAACAAGGAGAGTTGTTTTTGATAACGAGTCACCAATTATTGAAGTTTCAGAGCCTAAAGAAGGAGAAACCGTAGCAGAAAAGTTTCTTAGAATCAAAGGAAAAACAGAGGTTGGTGCTCAGATTAGGGCAAACGAGAGATTGGGCGTTGTGGACCAAGAAGGGAACTTTGATGTTAAGTACACTCTGGTAGAAGGCGAAAACAGAATAGTTTTGACAGCCGTTGATCTAGCCGAGAATAAGTCAGAGAAGACACTTATGATTAGCTTTACACCGTGACAGTAAAATCCGCACGTACGAGTTTTACTGTACAGTAGGAATCATTTCAGTAGCCGGTAAATTTTTCCACATGTACCCGTGATTCGTCGATTCCAATTTTGTCCAAAGTTTCTTCCATTGCCGAAACCATTTTCGGCGGACCGCAAAGAAAGAAT
The DNA here is from genome assembly GCA_038062025.1 of Patescibacteria group bacterium. Lineage (GTDB taxonomy): Bacteria > Patescibacteriota > Microgenomatia > UBA8517 > UBA10165 > 2-12-FULL-44-25. Next base: position 8,737 of record JBBTXW010000016.1, on the reverse strand, counting down.
GAAGTATGAAGTATATTGTACTTAGAATTTAATATGTGCTTTTTTAAAAACTCCACACTAATTCTTCCTATTAACCCTTTCCATTTAACCCGACTATTTTCAGGTTTTGTGATTGTGTGAATTACCTTAATATTCTTGTTTTGCTTCACAATTTCATCCAGCTCTTTTTTGAATGGGATCTCTTCTGGTGTTGAGTTAGAACACAATAGTGTAATCGGCACATTAATGTGTTTGTCTGTTACATATCGAACAATGCTCCTAAACGGTGTAACCCCAATCCCACCTGCAATGAATATTTGAGGCTCCACCTTAAAGGTGGACGCTCGATTTTCTAGTATAAAATCACCGTTTGGTCCGTGCATGCTGATTGTTGTACCAACAGGGGATTGTTCGATTGATCGCTTAAAACCACTTGTTTGTCGCATACGAACGGTGATAGACAAGTTCTTTTCTGTGGGCGATGAGGACAAAGTAAATTGCCTTGTGTCTCCCCTATCGTCTGGGAACAAAAGGTAGGGGAGAGTCAAGTAAACGTACTGACCGGCAATATAATCAAAACCTTTTGGCCTTGAAAATGTAAAAGTTTTTGTATTTAATGCTTCTTCTCTTTTTTCAAGAAGTTTGATCTTGAACTCCACAGCTTAAATAATAACACGATAAGCCCAACCCCTAGAAGCACAAATCCTAGGTATTGTAAAAGCTGGGGAGCGTAAATTATTGTGATTTCACCTGTATTATCAACTTTCCACCCGTTCTCCCAGTTGTTAACCAAGAAATGATCTTTAATAATCTTTCCACCTTGATATGCAACCCATCCCTTGTCGTAAGCTTGGGAGAGCACAATAGTGCCCACCTTATCTGGTTTAACTTTGTATAGCGATTGGTTTGGATGGGATACTGAAACATCCAAATACTCAAGGCTCTTGCCTTCAGTCAAGTTTGTTAAAAACAAGTTTTTTAAGAATTTGTAAGGGAAAGGATAAACTTCAACAGCTCCAAGTTCATTCACTGATCGATTGTTCCCGACTGAGCGGTTATCAAAATGAAAGGTGTATCCAATTCCATCAAAAGTCATCGGCGACTGTATTAAGTACGAAGTCTGAAACTCACTAGATTTCGGCAAATAAAGCTCCTGATCAACGCGGTCCGAGATTGGATTTTCAATCCAAAAAACATGCGATTGACCCGAAATATTCCTACTTTGAACTTTTATTAAATAAGAAAGACTGTGCGAAAGGGTAGGAATCCAAAAGGAGACGCGGCACGTGTTGTTTACGGAAAAAGATTGAAGAACGCTTTTTTGAACTGCAATATGTTGGCCTTTTTTGGGGTCGGGGTTATCGCAAGCTCTTAAAGCATCAGTCTCAGTTGGATTAAGTGTTCTTGAAAAATAACCTTGTATCTTCGGGAAGGAAACAGTAAGTGTATTCACATCCTTTTCAATCGTTGGTTTTTCGTACTTTGGTTCACCCAAAGTATCAGGATCAATAAAAACAAGTTCATGTTCTATGTTTTGTGACAACATATCTTTAAGATCGATATCGCTCGGTACAGTTGTTTGGACAACAAACCGATCGCCTTCTTCTTTTAACAGTCCCTGAATCGGCGCTCTACCTGTAAATAAACTGCGGAACGGGTAAATATATTCCGCACCCTCTTTATATGAACCCCTCCTAGAATAGGCAATATCATTAGAGTCGTAATCGTATGATGCAACTGAAGGCAATTTGTCAACAGCGAAGATAAAGTCATGAGGTTGTGATTCAAGATTTACTTTATAAACTGATATCCTGCCAAAAGTTCTCTGCTGAGTCACTTTACTCGATTGAACAAGCAGTTCTTTTAGTTCTTGGGTGAACACCGACTTTG
>JBBTXW010000016.1:5212-6768 GCA_038062025.1 Patescibacteria group bacterium | reverse complement strand
ACTTTACTCGATTGAACAAGCAGTTCTTTTAGTTCTTGGGTGAACACCGACTTTGGGGAAAGTGGACTTAATACGTTTTCGTCAACTAAAAGCCAAGAAATCTGATATTTCTCAAGTATACTTTCAATTGCCTTTATATCTTTTGAGTAAATTGCTTGGGAGATTTCCCAATAGTAATTTTCGTTATGTTTGCTCCATGGATCAAAAGCGCGGTCTAAAATTGGCTGATCAATTCCATACCACAAAAATCCAGACCCTCCATACCCCCATTTGTAAAAATTCCAACCCCAAAGTGTATGTTGCGGGAAATTAGCTATTCTTTCATTTTTACCGTTTTGCTTAAAAAATTTAAACGTCCCAAAGTACTCTGTAGGAATTTTAATTTGTTCTTTGCTGTAAAAAAAATCTCCACGTATAGCGGGAAGTGTAAAAATAAAAATTGTACCGATACCTCCGATTAAACAAAGTAACCGTAGTTTTTTATATGGAATAATTTTTGAGATAGCATATAGTCCTGATGCGAAAAAAAGAGAATACATCAACGAAGCAACAATCGAAAACTTTGTAAATGGAAAACGAAAAGCTTGGTTAAATAAGGTAATTTTGTTTCGTAAAAACTCTCCTATCCAAAAAAACGGTGGGGTTGCAGAAAGAAGCAGAGTAAGCGACAAGAGAAGTATTCCTGCAAAGCCAATATTTCTCCAATTTTTATTTTTTAATTCGTGAACAACTCCAAAAACCACAACCCCAAAAAGCAAATAACCTAAAGAGAGTATAAAAGGATTTTCAAGGTGGGTTTTCCAGGGGAGCATCAAAAAGTTAAATTGTCCGTCAATATCCGGATCTATTTTGTTAAACCAAAAACTTTTTAAAAGAGGGACATCCAAAAGATTCCCATGCTGCTTATTCTCTAGATATATAGTCTGAGTTGCCATTTGATTTATTTTGTTTTCAACAGCAACTTGTGAGTTTGTTAGAGTAAAGTAGGCAAAAGGTAGAAGCCAAAAAGCATTAGTTACAAAAAGGGAAAGAAAAATATTTAATACTTTTTTGAATGAATTAAAATTCCTGTGAAACAAAAAGTGAGCAAGAGAAATAATTCCTAAAGCCAACGCTGTAACAACAAAAATTGTAGGAACATAATATGAAGGTGAACTCAATAGAAATATTGCTGAGAGCAAAACAAGCCTCTTTAATGTGGCTTTAGTTAAGTAGAGAAGTACACCCCAAAAAATCCATGGCAGAAACGCAAAATGCGAGGTAAACGTTTCAAATTGAACATAATACTGCTGAACTGTCGATAAATTAAAAATGTAAAAAACTCCAGCTAAAGCCGCCCACACTTTGCCAACAAAAGTTGACTTTTGAATTACAAAATCACGCGCTAAATAATACGCTCCCAAACCTCCAATCAAAAGCGTAAGCATTGACCAAACATAACGGAGTGTGTGATCAGGCAGAAACATAGATACAAACCACAAAAATACCTGTCTTGGCAAGTCCGCAGCATGGCCCATTCCTCCTAGAAGACCAGTCCCTTGGTACTCCTGCCAAAC
>JBBTXW010000016.1:0-5112 GCA_038062025.1 Patescibacteria group bacterium | reverse complement strand
ACACGGTACTTCAAAACATTGTCTGGAAGATTTGCAAACTTTCCATAATTAAATAACTTAAACAACATATCTAAGTCGTCAACTGGGTGAAGTTTTGTATCAAGTTTCAAAGCGCTTTCGGGAACCAGTTTTCTATTTATCATTACTGTCGGATTTTGAACCGACATTGTAGTAAACATTAATTTGTAAATGTCTTTGTGTAATTGAGGATTTTTCTTTTCTCCAATTTCCTCTCCATCTTCGTTGATAACTACGCATTGTCCGCCAACCAAAACGACCTCTTTATTCGATTGAAGAAAGGAAACTTGTTTTTCAATTCTATCCGGAAGCATTACGTCGTCTGCATCCATACGAGCGATAAACTCACCCTTAGCTTGCCGAAGGGCTTTATTTGCTGTGTATCCAATTCCTTGATTCTTGGTGTTTCGAAAAACTTTTACCCGCTTATCTGTTCTTGCAATTTTTCTTAGAATCTTTAGTGAGGAATCAGAGGATCCGTCATCGACACAAATTACCTCAATGTTTTCATAAGTCTGTGCTAAAGTACTGTCAAGAGAGGTGCGAAGGTAGCACTCCGCATTGTAGACAGGAAGCAAGATTGACACAAGGGGTTTATGGTTTTTCATTCGCTACAGCCAACTTGTGGTTGTACTGAATGAAAGAGGAGGGGACAAGATTGGGAGTCGAATTGACTACTACCAAAATTGTCCGCCTCCTCATGGGGCACGAAAAAGCTGCTACCCGCAGGAGACGAGCTTCTGCTCGCGAATCTCCTGCTCAAACGGCATCCGGCCAATTACCCCACCCGAGACTGTCCCCAAGCTGGGCGCGCTAGCGAAGTAGCACATGCCAACCGCATTGGGTGCCCCGTCCAGCTTGATGTACGCCCCGAACACTGTCTCACCCTTGCTGAAGTTCAGCGAGCCGCTGTTGGTGTAGCGGACAGGTCCAACCGCGGGTGCGGGTGCGGGTGCCGGGGCAGCGGCTTGAGCCTGTGGTGCAGGAGCCGCCTGGCCGCCGCGCTGTTGGTTGATCAGCTCTTGGTTGTGAGCCTTGACCCAATTGATTTGCGCGACGACCGCATTGCCGCCGGCTTGGGCGATCCATACGTCTATGACCTCGGCTGGTTCGGTGAGCAGATGCCCTCCGCCGACCTGTCCGGTTTGGTCCAGCTTCATTTCCGTGAATTCGTCAAACACCTCTGGCGTAAACGCCAAGGGTGAAGAACAGATTACGACGATGCCGTCGGTGACCGTGAGCGACACGTTACCGGTCGTTGTGCCGGGTACGGAGACCCATGCAGGCCGGGTAGAGCCGTTGATGCTCCAGGCGAAAGCCCAGAGGGTCCGGCCGACACCGACGTTCCAGGTCTTGGCGACCGTGACGCCCACTCCGGTTGGCTCGGTGTAACACTCGTTGAGGTCACGGTTGAGTATCACACCACCAACAGGAACGAATTGAGCTTGGGCGGGGGCAGCCGCAGATGTTGCTGGGGTGTCAGTTGAAACTGGATCGGACTCCTCTGGAGCCGGTAAACCTGCCCCCTGAAGGATTCCCTCCGTGCACTGCGGACACGTCTGGCGGAGCCAAGCATTGACTGCTTGAGACTCACCGACGCAGACTGCACCCGAGACGAGCTCGAAGTTGTAGTCACCGACATCCAAGGTCACCTTAGTCGCACCGTTGGCCTCGTAGCCTGCGATCCAGCCTGCGGTCAACACGCCAACGCGACCAGTGGTTATGCTGAACCAGTCAGTCGAGCCGAACTGATTCGCGCCAGTCTGGTAGTAGCCGCCTGAGCAGAGTGCGGTGCCACCATTCCAGCCAGGCTTGAGTGCCTGAGCGAAAGCCGATGATGCGAACATCACCGACAGTACAATGGCCAGAAGGGTTGCCCCAACTGACATGAGCCAAGTGTTCTTGTGCATTTTCATGGCCCTCCTTACGGCCATTTGTGAGCTTGGAAATGAAAAGGGGTGTTTCAACTTGGCTCTCGGCAAACAAATGCCAAAAGTTTGTCGAAACACCCCATTGGGCTGAGCGGGAAGGGTAAAGCGGTCTAGCCAGCGGAGGTGAGCCGTCCACCATTGAGGTGGAACATTCGACCCCTTGCCGGGTGACCCGAGGCTCGCTGGAAGCCTTCCACACGGTCTCTCCATGCCCAGTCACGCCATTCGGCGGGAACGGTGCCGATCTGGCCGTCGACGAGGGTGAAGCGCGTCTCCTCAAAGGGACACGCGATCTCCACGATTCGTGGATTATTCGACCAGTAGGACACGCCACCCATTGCGAACGACACCGCGTCTACGAAAACGATCCACCCAGGCGACTGGCAGGAAACCTGCGTATTCGCCTGGAAGGGAACGCCACGCATCTGCGGGGACTGGGGCTTGCCGGTCTGCCACATTCCGAGCCACCTCTGCGCTCCGCCGTCGAAACGATAGACGTTGCCGTCAATCATGGCGAAGCCGATATCGCTGGAAGGTGCTGGGCCGGTGGCTGCGTTCTCGGGCGGGACACCAACGTATGCGTTGGGGTCTGCCTGAGCGCCTGCCGGAGCCGCGGGTGCCGGTTGTGCCGGTGCGGGAGCAGCGGGAGCGGGTGCCGCCTGCGAAGGCTGCTGACCCTGATCCTGCTGACCTGAGGAAGGCAGAGCGACACCCTCACCGGGGGCGCAAGCTGCCAAAAGCAGTCCGAAGACTGCCGCGAGTGCGATGAGCTTCTTCATTTCCTGCTCCCCTCCTTTACGAGAGCAATTTGCTTGTGGAGTAGATGTCCGCGCCGGCGATGCCAAGCGAGGCCAATCTTACGATCCACAGCACAAGTACCGCGGACAAGCCGAGGTACGCGTTGAGACCGTACAGCATCAGCAAGACACCCACCTCAAGGGCGAGCGCGAGTGTTCCGCTGTACATCCTGCGGTTGTAGTTGCGCTGAGGGAGATTCCTGCGCCTCAGGACTGTGCGGACGAGGTAAACCACCGTCACGATCAGACTGAGAACAACGGGGAAGGTCGCCCACGTAAACGCCGTCAGGATATCCGGGTTGGCGACAAAAAGCGTCCCCCACAGAATCAAGACGGTGAAAACGTTGGCGAGGTTTTGGACCGCTGCCAGGACTGGCCTGGTATGCCTCCACAAGTTCTCCCACCGGTTTCCACCCACAGGGTACACTACTGCCATTTGCCTTCCTCCTTATTTTCTTCGTGCCTTGTTAAAGACCAATTTTCTAGAGCGCGACTATCGCTGCCTCTGCCCACTTCTTGAGAGTGAGAAACTCAGGTCAAGTTACGCTTGAACTGCTTTTCCCGCCTTCAAAAACTTAAATCCAAATGCTCCAAGTACTCCGGAAGAAACCAAAACTGCAAAAGTATCAGTTGCTCCAGCCTTAGGAAGCTCTCCGGGAGCTTTCTTTTCAGCACAAACATGTGCTGTATCCATATCTTTTAAAGATCCGGAAACTGCCTCTGCGCGGTTTACATCACAAAACACAGACTTGTCGTTGGCTAACCTGTTTACCGCGACAACACGAGCTTTAAGTTCTCTTTCAACTGTTTGCCCAGCCTGAAGATCTGTTATATCGAATGTAAAGTTCCCCTCAACAGGTTCCAAGAAAGATGGAAGAGTATCGGTAACTGTTACTTTATTCATAACAGCGTTTCCTGTGTTTTTAATTTTGAGTTTGAATTTAACCTCTTCTCCCGGGGCAAATGTATAGCGAGTGTCGCTATTTTCCAGGGTTATATTATCAACGAATTTGTTTACTTTAGAATTTGGATTAAAAACTTCTTTATTGATTTGAAGTTCTGCTGTAGTAACACAAAGTTGTCCGCCTCCATAAGTTGTGCCGTAAACGACAACTCCTGCTTGGTTTGTACAAGTTACCGCACCCAATGCAATAGAAGCACTCAAAAAAAGTGCTCCGACTGCTAAAGTTGACGCAGATACTAATTTCTTTAACATTATTATATACAAACAAAAAACCTGCTTAAATGGTGCAGGTATTTAACTATAAGATACAGTATATCACTGTGAAGCTATCTTGTCAAGTCTCGTTAAAAACCCTGTAACAATAGTGTAAATATTACAGCGCTTTTAACCTAGAGAAATTGTCATTATTGTGCACCGCCATAGACTGCCACATTATCAGCAGGTGTCGGTTCTGCCACAACCAATAGCCTTTTCCAGATTGTTCCCGGAGGCCAGCAGGTTTGGAGAATTAGACGTTCTTTTCCGGTTTGGGCCTCGGTTAGCCAGGAAACGTCATCCCCGTCAATAACATGTTTTTCAGTGATTCTATATTTATGAACTTTTCCTTGGAAAAACACATAAACCTCGTCGCGGTTTTCCGGATTAAGTTCGCGCAAAAGGTAAAAAACTGCGTTGTATTGGGAAACATTCCAAGGGCCATTTGTCGAATGGGCAAAAATATATGTTGCTCCTGGGCGTCCGGGGAGTGAGGAGCCGTAAGCGTGCGCAACTCCGGTTTTTAAGGATGCCATATATGTTTCTTCAACCGCCGGATCAACATTTGCGAAAACAGGCGCTCGTGCGTCAATTTTAGGAATATAAATTGCAAAATCAGTTTGAGTTACCCCAACTTCTTGGGCAAATTTTGCTGCATACTCTCTCTCTTGCGCGGCTTCTTGAGCCTGTTTTATAGCCTCTTCATATTCTTTGCTATGGGTTGCCTGAACAATTATATTTGCAGTTTTATTTATACGATATCCAATTTCAGCTTGAACAATTGGCCGAGCGGTTATTACTGCCCCTGAAACCCCAAGTGTTACAAGCCCAGCTCCAACACCGCGAACAACACCAATCCCAATATCAGAAGATAAAAGCTGGTCTTTTACTTTCAAAAATTTATCGTATGGAAGGGTAAAGGAGAAACCAGAGCTTGTAACAATTGTTACCTCGCCGTATGTTTGGCCCCAAGAAGCATCATATATAACACCATAAATAGGTTTGGGAGCAAAAAGATTCATACCCTCTAGTATACCACACTGGAGCAAATCGACGCAATGAGGAGGGTTTTATGAGCGGGATACCAGAATCGAACTGGCTTCTCCACCTTGGGAAGGTGGCATACTACCGGTGTACTAATCCCGCA
>JBBTXW010000015.1:0-21469 GCA_038062025.1 Patescibacteria group bacterium | reverse complement strand
TAGAGCGCTCGACTGTTAATCGAATGGTTCTTGGTTCGAATCCAAGCGGGGGAGCCATAATCGTTTTAAGCCTCAAAAATGATATGAAAGACGAATTTTTCGCCAAACTTAAAGAGAAACTTCAAGGTAATTTCCCAAATGTAAATTTTGAAACCGAGGGAACTAAATTAATTGCAAGAGGTATTTCAACGCCTGTAATTCCTAAGGAGGTAAATCAAATCATAAATGAAGCAGCCTCAGATTTTAATCTTCGAAAAGGTCAGGTGGCTTATTTGTCTAAGAATTCTTCGATGGAAATAGTTCTTAATCTTGACTAAGTCATCCAATCTTAAAGATTTAAGAAAGACAAAATGGGAATATTTGATTTTTTAAATAAGAAAAAGCAATGGCGCGGGGATTACATATTAGAGTTAGAAAAATCGGGGCAGGGGGATTTAGACTTTGTAGCTACAATGGACTATCTTAGGAGGGAGGGGGTAACCGATGAAGATATCAAGGTTTGGTGGAATATGCCGGATGAACAACAGGAGCAATTAATTTCTGAAGACGAAGTCTATAAAACTGCTATTTTCAAATCCCTACTAGATGAAAAGGTAAACAAGGAAAAGGCGTTAATTAAGCTTAAGAAATACATTCCTATCTATTGGAGCCCTACCCCAGGACATCTGCCTACAGAAGATAGCCCCTTACCGTATGAGTTAAAACCTAGGATCAATAATTATATGAACAGCTCGGCTAAAGGACTAGAGAAATTTAAGAGTGACTCAGAAAAATTCACTTCAATGAATGCATATCTACGATCCAAAATCGAAAAAAGGGAAATATAGTATTTCTCTGCAGTTCATTATAGCCTCATTACATCTTCAACTTTGTTTATCGTATTTTATCATTTTATGGTAAAATAGTGAACAGTGAGACCGGCAAGGTCTTTGTACTCAAAGTTCTTACCGGAGGAGCAAGATAAAGTTGCTAAAGGTAAACAAGTTATCTATGGAATTTCTTCTTTTTCTTTTAGAAGTCGGGTTATTATTTTTCGTAATAATCAAATTTGTTTTTCCATTGATAGCTAGATATCTAGGATTTCTTGTCAAGCAATTCAGAAAGGGGCTAGATAAGAAATAGGTATTTTTGCGCAATGGATGTTTTTACACTTGATGTATAAGCTTAGTTCTAATTTACGATCGTTTCTAGCCACATAAACACTAGTCCTTCCTGCTAAGTTCTCTCAAAACATCTTCTAGCTTATTAATAATACTGCCAACATTTCCCTTAAATTTATCTGCAGCTCCTGCAATTTTATCGTTGTTTCGACCCTCTCCGTGGACTTGAGAAAATTTGTCGTAATCTAGTATCGAGTTATATTCAGCTATAAGAGTATACGTATACGGTAAGTCTGCCTGTAACTTTTGAGGGAGAAAGGAGGTGTTGCCTTTGTAGATTGACCAAGCCTCCCGACTCATCACCACATGCTTAAAAGATTTATTGGGCAATTCTTGAGCTATTGACAAGTTTTCTTTCAGTTCTTTGATTAAAGCATGGACAACTGCTAGATTCTGTTGTCGAGACTCAAATAGCCTTTTCTCTTTTTCCTGCTTATATAAGCCGTCTAAACTTATCTTGGCAGCTTTAAGGGTGGATCGGGCACCTATAAATGCACCTACTAGCGATCCTATAAGACCGCTAAGTAAATTGGTTAATAAGCTATCATCTGGTATCTGTATTCCCATATTATGCTCACTAATTATAACAGCCTGAGTTGTAATTTAGGTTTAGTGAAAATTGGGTAGCCCAACGGGTAAAGCAGGGTTTTTAAAGTGATATAATATGTTCTAATAGAGTCTATTAGGTGGAGCACTTCGACGCGCTTTGCTTGCTCAGTGCGAGCAAGGCAAGTCTAAGTTTTCGGGAGGATGAGAAGTTTACCCTGAGCGAAGCCGAAGGGAATCCTACCGGGGGAGCCAGCGTGACGAGAAGCGTAAAAAGCTATCTTGTCAAAGGGATTTATCCAGTCGTATCGGGCTATTTTGCCCTTCAGCTCCAAGTTCTGAAGCGGGTTTCTGCCTTGGAATTGGCACAAACATACGGAATCTCGGTTAAAACCATCTACGGGTGGCTTAAGGTGGAATACCACAAACAAGGTAAGCTGGCTTGAATATGCAAAGTTAAAGAGATTATCGGGGTGCTCTACCTTGGGGCAGAATACAAAGCACAAGCTTACACAAATCTTCTGGAAAGTTTGGAAGTAAAAATCTCAATGAGCAAAAAAGCCTCTCCCTGGCAAAATGGCTACCAGGAGAGTTTATTGAAGCAATCCACCAAACCATCTACTATTACAACACTCAAAGAATTTATACCAAGCTTAAAATGTCTTCTGTCCAGTTTAAGAGAAGATTCCTAAACCCAAGCGTCTAGAGAAAGAGTGTGCAACAAAAGGGGTACTTGACATACCGACGGTAACGGAAGATTAGCAAGGGCACTATTTTACTGGTATTTACTTAGAAAAAATTATTGGACTTTTATGTATCTACCAATCTCTATGGTAATCAAACGAGCCCTGTCCAGGCCCCAACTATTCCGAGTCGTAGCTCTCGCAATTGCTTGACAACATGTTGTACAACATGTTAATGTATGCATATGTTAAAAAGCTACATCTACTTTCCTGATGACCTCGACAAAGAAATAAATCAGATTGCTAAAAGCCAAAAAAAGAGTAAAGCCGAAGTTGTTCGTGAGGCTACCGCAAAAGGGGTGAAAGTTATGAAACAAGAAACCAACTCTGGCCTTGAGGCTTTCCGCAAACTCGCGGAAATAGGCAAAAAGTACGGCATCAAATGCCCGCGAGATGGGGCCATTAATCATGATTACTACTTATGGGGTCTGCCCAAAAAAGATACTAAAATCAAGCCGTGATAGTTATAGTTGACGCCGACACAATTATCGGACAAACAGATCCTGCAGACGCCCTCCACACAAAGGTCTCAGAAATCTTTGAGAGACTGGCTAAAACAAATACTAGACTACTCTATCCCGTAACAGCCGTAGCCGAGGCCAATGCCTATATCCAAAGAGTTTCAAAAGGTACTGCAACCACCCATGACACAATCAAACTTCTTGTCTCAGAATCAGAACTTGTAGAAGTAAATGGCAATACAGTGAAAAACGCTTTAAAATATTTCAGCCCAACAACTAGCAAGAAAAATACTTTATTCGATTGCATCGTTGCAGCCATTGCAGAAGAAAAACAAGCCGACGCCATATTCAGTTTCGACAAGTTCTACAGAAAAAAGGGCTTTAAGCTTGCTTCTGAACTCTAAAATCCTGGCATACTTCCCTCGTGTCCAAGCCCCAACTCTTCCGAACCATAGATGACATACAAAAATAATCGAAAAGTAGTCGATTAGTAGCCGATTCTAGGCTCACAACTTGACAAACCATAAAGTGTTACTTTATACTTTATGGTATGAAAACTAAGCTCCAAGAACTTGCAAACAAAAAGCGGCAGCTTGACGCATTAAAACCCTTGCCCCAAGAACTACAAAACCAACTGGAAGACTGGCTGAAGGTCGAGCTTACCTACTCTTCAAACGCGATCGAGGGTAATACTCTAACCCGCGCTGAAACAGCCGAGGCTATAGAAAAGGGCGTTAGGGCAACAATAAGCGGCAAGTCCCTAAAAGACCAGCTTGAGGCTATAAATCATGCAAGAGCCGTCGACTATATCCGTAGTTTAGCCAAGAAATTACGAGGGCATCAGTTCATCTCCGAAAAACACATCTTGTCTATCCACAAATTTATTCTCGGTGGAATTGACGACAATTGGGCTGGTCGATACCGAGAAACAGAGGTGTTCATCCGCGGTGCAAATATTATCTTGCCTCTACCCCACAAAGTACCTTACTTAATGGACGAGTTTGTCCAGTGGCTTGAAAAACAGCAAAAAGAGCATCCCGTAAAAGTTGCAGCCCTTGCCCATTTGAAACTTGTTACAATCCACCCATTTGTTGACGGAAATGGAAGAACGGCAAGGCTGATGATGAATTTGATATTGCTTCTTGGTGGTTATCCCGTGTCAATCATTAAAAACGAAGATAGAACTGACTATCTAGACGCTCTAGCCATAGCGCAAACAAAAAACAATATAAAGCCCTACTCAAATCTTATCGAAAATGCAGTCGAACGCTCATTAAATGTTTACCTGAATGCAACGCAAAAAAACCCCACATTATCTCCGTTCCAGGAGAAAAAAGGTGATCTATTAAAAATCGGTGAGCTCGCAAAAGAAACAAACGAAACTGTTCCCACAATAAGATTTTGGACAAATGAGGGTTTGTTAAAAGTCGAAAGCCATACCAAAAGCGGGTATCAGCTTTACGACTGGTCTATGGTTGATCAAGTCAAGAAAATACGCAAACTCCAAAATCAACGGTTAACTATTGCCGAAATAAAGAAAGAGTTGCAAATTTTAACCTGACATACTCTACTCCAAATAGTCGGAGTTATTGGTTGGTACCAAGACAATGTTAACTTTGCTAATGTTGCCATGGGGGACAAGGAATGGGAACTTCACTTCTAAAAAAGATTGGCGAAATAAGCAATTCCTCAAGAGTCTTCTTAACGCAATCTATCCTATGATCTGGGCACTATAACATCGTGAGCTTGCGACTCCCTCATCCCAGCCGAGTAATCCTAACAAATTTCGCCTTCTCTCAAAATTCCTAAATATTTCTCGCCCCAGAATAGCCCAGAGCCGACCTTAGATTAGCTCCAAAATATTCACAACAAGGTCGGGCTTGGAAGCCATGCCATCACAAAAAAACAGTTTCCGTCATGGAGATGTTGTGGGTGCTGGTGCAGGCTCAGTTGTGGTTGTTGTAGATGTTGTGGGTGCTGGTGCAGGCTCAGTTGTAGTTGTTGTAGTCGTGGATGTTGGTGCAGGCTCAGTTGTAGTAGTGGTGGTTGTAGTTGAAGAAGAGCCACCCGAGGAAGCACCATCAGACATACACCAACCCCCATTGTCACTCATCCAGTGATACCCTGAAGGACAAGAACCCGAAGATGATGACGTGGTTGGTGTAGTACTAGTGCTACCGGTTGAAGACTGGCGACAAGTGCAAGCACCAGAGTCCCAGTACCAGCCACTCCCGCAACTAGATGCAGATACGTTATAGCACCCTTGTGACGAAGCTGTTTTACAAGAGCACGTCCCAGAATCAAACCAACCACTACCACATCCGCCGGCAGGAGGGGAACAACTGGAACTTCCAGAATAACCACCGCCTTCGCTGTAGCTGCTGCTTCTACAGGAACATGAACCATAATCCCAGTAGTTATTGGAACCGCAGCCGCTTGAAGGGGGTTGGCAATAACTTGTTGATCTGGCTGTAGTATCCAACCAACCCGGACTTTCATATCCGCCTGGTGTACACTTTGCGCCATCCCAATAATAACCAGGAGTACAGCCATACTGGTATGAGCTAGGAGAATAAGTAGTACTGCCTCCGCCAGAATAACCTCCCCCAGAATATCCTCCTGCAGGTGGAGTGGTTGAAGTAGTAGTACCGGCAGGAATATAAGTTGGTCCATCAGACATACACCAACCACCACTATCACTCATCCAATGGTATCCAGAAGGACACTGCCCAGGAGAAGTTGGCTTGGGGCCCGAGCCCGGGACAGTACCCGCAGGCGGATTGGTGGTGTAATAAGTTGGTGCTGTACCATAATAACTTGGTGCAATGTATGAATAAGGCGAGGAAGGATAATTGTTTCGACAGTTACCTTCTTGACCTTCTCTGTAGAAAGCGAGAGCACAGTCATTATTAGGATAACCGTAAGTCGCAGGAGGAGCTCCGGGAGCAGTGTAGTAAGGACTATAAGGCGTATAACCTGGGCCAGTACCGGTTGGTGTGTAATTATAAGAGGAACTGTAACTGCCACTGTTTGACATACACCAACCGCCACTATCATACATCCAGTGATAACCATCAGGACAAATCCCAGCCTTTTCAGCTTTTGGACCTTGACCATAAACTAAGGGTTTGCCATCTTTGTCAACAGAGCCAAAATCATCTGAAGGGCCGAACTTGCCTGGTATGAACGGGTCTACTATTAGCCTTGGAAATCCAACATATGAGTTAATAGGAATGGCTGCTCCCGGAGCCGGACAAGGAGTATTGGCCGGGAAAGGCGGAGTAGGTAGGAAACAAGGTCCTGCCTGGTTTCTAACACCAAGGCTGTATGATAAAGCTTCAATCCTAGCCAGTTCAACCGGCAAAGCAGTATTGGGATTTCTTCTTCTAAAATCTGCTACCTGCTGGAAAGATTCTTTGGTTGGCCGGAACTCTTCTTTAAGGGTGGCAATTGCAAGCACCACGTCTTTGCGATTTTGAAAATCCTCCAGTCTTACAATATCCGGCCTGATAGTTTGGGTGACCTCATTAATTCTGGTTAATTTGACGTATGGACGAACATCGGCTGGTACTTCCTGACCCGGCTCAAAAGTTCTCTCAAACTCGGCAAGTTTTTGGGCAATGTCTTCATTTTTTTCTACCTTCCCCAAAGCCTCATCTTTTACTTGGGTAATATCAGCAATTTCCTTAAGCTTTGCAAGTTCTTCAACTTTTATTTTAGATTGAACATCGACTGAGTCAAAATCCTCATTCAAAAAAGCGATGTCAGAGGCATTCAAACCACCACTTGCTACCAACCCGCCAATAGCTAGTCTAACTTCCACTCTGGAACCAGACTCTAAAAGCTTTTTCTTGTCTTCCTCCAAAATCATCTTTTCCGGTAGTCCTTCGATCTTACTTTTAACCTCATCGGGAATAGGTGGCTCTCCAGCAAAATCAGCTGCTTTGTCAACACCTAGAATGGTAGCTGAAGTGGCAGCGCTAATATCACTACCCTGCTCTTTAGAAGCCCAAGACGACAATTTTGCCAGCAGTAAATTGTTTTCAGCCGACTGTTCGCTTAAGTGTTGCCCAATTTCTTTTTTAGCCCCTTCGGTTAATTGTTCTTTGGATACATCAGCAACAATATTCTGCATCGCAGAAGTATAGTTTGCGAGAGCTTTCTTAAAGCCCTCCTCATTATTGTTTTTCAAAGCATCGGCAGCTTCAACTAATCTTTCTTTCGCCTGAGACAAGCTAACCCGCTCTCTGGCTGGAGCAGTAAACGATATGGCCAACTGAACTCTTTCAGCTGCCTGTTTAACAAAATAAAACGGACTGCCTGGCGCAATGAAAGGTGGTCTGAATTCATCGATGATGATAGCTTGAGGATCGCTTACTCCACCTTTACCCAACGGAAAAACAGTCTGAATACATTTCCCCTCATTCCAACTCCAAAAGCTGTCCGCCTCTTTACAAACGGGCGTTGTGTTGTTGGGGTAAGGTTGTCCTTCTTCAGGATTAGCAACACACTTCCCTTCCTCAAATGAGTAATATCGCCCGCGACCACACCTATACTGTTCGTCATCATAAACGGATTTGCCTGTTTTATCCCAAACACAACCGTTAGGTGGTTGGTAAGAAGAACCCACTGCACAGCTCTTTGATCTTTCTTCCCGCTCTTTGTCATTTATAGGTTCTGGCTCAGGCGAAGGGCTAGGAAAAGGTAAAATTCCGCCCGTAGAAGTTTGGCAACTTTGTGCTTGCCAACTCCAACTATGACCCACCGGACAAATAGGCTGGGTATCTTCACTGTTCCATCCCTTAGTAGAATCATAAGCTACACATTTTTTGGTGGCGAAAGAGTAATATTGCCTTGGTCCTTCACACTTGTATTGATCATAGTCATTAATTTTCTTGCCAGAATCGGCCCAAACACAACCTTCAAACTGTTTAAAAATAGCCCCTTCTGGACAAGTAGATAAAACAGCATCATTTAGTCTTGGAGTTTCGGCAAGCTGGGCTCCGGGAGTAGCCTCAGAACCAAACTGTCCGCTATTAATTGGACGGGGTAGCAAAGACAACTTCTCATAAGCTTTGACAAGATCCTCCCTGCCACCAAGATCTTCCTTTTTAATGGCTGTTGGATCAAAGGAACTAGTTAAAGCGATCTCTTTTTGATCTAAAATAGAAACTGTGTTTTTAAGAGTAGGTGTTTGTGCCAAGTTGGTTTGGACTGAACGCAAAGACTGCAATTCTTCCACCTTTCTGACTTCCACCAGTTGGCTATAATCCGAAGCAGAAGTAAAAGTTTGAGCCTCATCAAGCTTTTTAGCATCTGCTAAAGGAAAGGTGTTTAGTTCAATCAGTTTCCTAATCTTTTCCCTTGTTTCCACTCTGGAATTGGAATTAACCAGATCTTCTGCTTCCTCAGGCAAAATTAAACCCTGGGCTTTCAAATCGCCCAATCTTTGTGAAAGAGCAGCAGGCAAAGCCGGACGCTCAAGCGCGTCAGCGCTTTTATCCATAGCATCTTCTGTAGTTCTTATAACTTCAGCAACCAGTTCTGGGTTATCCGAAGGAGTAGGTAATAAACCTTTCTCAAAAACTACTTCATGCCTGGCAGCTTGTGCCTCGAGTTGTTCTGCCACCATATCAGCTTTGGGAGAATCTTTTAATTGGCCAACCAGCTTTGAGGCATCAGCTAAAGTAGATTGATAGTTTTGCAAGGTAGACTTATAAAGGCTTGTTTTCTTTGGATCAGTCGACAAAGCCTGGGCTTCAGCCAAACGGCGCTCAGCCTGTTGTATCCTTAAACGAACTTTTTCCGCCGGATCAAAAGTAAATGCATAAGTCAAGCCTTCTGTGAAGCTTTTTACAATATATGTAGGATCGCCAGGTATAGCCCCCTCAGTATTTACCAGATATGGCTCTGCCGGAGGTCCGCTAACTGGCGGAGTTGGAGTAGGCACAGATGTGGGAGTAGGTGAGCTATCAGCAGCATCCGAAGGCTCAGGGCTGGGAGTTGGTGTGGGAGAAGGGAGAGGAGAATAAGTCTGGTTTTGCGATACAGCCTCAGGATAGAATTTAACCAACTCCGTTTGTTGTTCCTGAGAAAAACCAGATAAATCAACTTCCCCGGCTAAATCCTGTGCCCTACCGTACCATAAGTATGGTTTGATATCATTTGAAGGCGGGATTTGAGGATTATCCTGCCATTTCTTTAGTTCGTCCACGAGTTCGTTGTCTGGTTGGGGTAAGCTTTGGTAGTTTTTCAATTCTGCTGCCTGCAAATTAACTGCAAGTGTTTTATAAACCTCAGGATATTTTTCCTCCACAGCCGTATCCAGCTTGGCAAGCTCTGCAATCGGAAACTGGCCAGAGTTGGTCAATTTCTCCAGTTCTTGCCTAACTTCCGAGCGGGTTCCTAAACCATATATCTTATTACTCTCTTCCTCAGACAACAAACCACTTTCCTTAAGTTCTTGCAAACCTGAAGATAGTTTTGCCGGTATAGCCGGATCACCTTGAGCTTCGGCTGCTTCATCCAAAGCTAAAGTTGCACCCCCTAAGGCTTGGTTCCAAGCTTGGGCTTGGGCAGGGCTAGAAGACAATGCAAAACTTTGAGCCAGAATTGCTTGGGCTGAAGCTGTTTCTTCTACTTTTACTGCCAAATTTTGGGCTTGTGCATTATTTTGCCCCGCCAAAACAGCCAGGCTTTGGGCTAAAGCTGACATGGCCTGGCTGTAATCACCAAGAGCGGTAGAAGCTGCTTCAGTTTTGCCTTGCTCCATTAAAGTTTTAGACTCCGATAACCTTTCTGAGGCAATATCTAACCTTAATATCTCTTTTTGGACAGGATCAAAACTAAAAGTCAGCTGGATATTTTCAACTGCTTTTTCCAAAGGATAAAAGAAATTGCCTGGAAAAACACCACTAGCTGTGGGAGGTATAATACTGTCAGGAATCTGAGGAATAGGTAAGTTTTCTAAATTAGAAAAGGAAAAACCCAACACCTTAGGTTGGGCATCATAATACGGACCGAAGTCGTAATATTTATTACTCAAGGCAAAGACAGAATTCGGAAACAAAACCCCCAGAAAAAAAACGAGAAAACAGACGAAAAATTTTTTTGGGCTGGACATTTTTTTATAGCAACCGCCTACATACATTCAGATTAATACAAGTGTTCTGTTGTTGTCAATATCGCAAAATTTTCTTCTGATATACTCTCCTTGCGGATTCTATGACTAAATATGACTAAACTTGTACTATATTTCCTCCCTCACTACTTGCCCGTTTCCATTTGTTTTCCTCTGCCATACCTCATCGTACCATATTTCAGCTCGATAAATTCCTCCAAATAGAGTATCCTGTAACGACGAAAGGAGGCAAAACAATGAACGGAACAATAAAAACAAAAACTGACAAAGGTTACGGATTTATTGCGCGTGTTGGTGAAGAAAAAGATCTTTTCTTCCACTCAACTAGCCTAGTCGGTGTTTCTTTTGACGATCTTCAAATCGGCGCTAGCGTTACATTTGACGTTGTTAACGGCGAAAAAGGCCCAGCAGCAGCAAACGTAAAACTTGCGACTAACGATTCTACAGCACCAGCTGCTGAAGAAGAAGCTCAAGCTGAAGAAGCTGAACCAGAAGCGGAAGCTGAAGCGCCTGTTGCTGAAGAAGCAACTGAAGAAGAAAAAGCAGCATAATCGCCGCTTTCAATCCTCTTTGGGTAAGATTTAAGCCTGGGTAGATTTTTACCAAAAGTAAATCTAACCACCCCGGCTTTTTTCTTCTCTCGCGCCTGTTGCTCCTGCCAAGCCTCATACTTTTCCTTAGACAAATGCATCGTACCGCTGCATTTTTTACTTCCACACTTACAAACGTGTGCCGTTGGCTTTGTCCCGTCTTCTGGGGCAAACAAGTAGGATATTGTCAACTCTTCCCCTGGCTCGATCTTTCTCAATGCAAAAAATAGGGTATGCCCCTCGTATGTGTGGATCCAACAATTTGGTTCGCAAGAATGATTAAAAAGATGCAACCCGGGTTTCTTCAAATCCGGATAGATCGAAGCCTCATCTGTTAAATACATAAGATATAAACCTTCCTTATCACGATCCAGGTCGTATTCTGCAGTTTTTATTACCCGGCCTAAATAATCTCCAACCACCGTCCCAGCAGCAATCCCTTTCTTCGCAAAAACCCCTCGCCCTTTCTCTTTCGTTTCTCTTACCTCCCAATAATCTTTAGATATCAAAAACATGTTGCTATAATACTACCAATGCAAAAAATCGTCCCTCATCTTTGGTTTGATAAAGAAGCAGTTGAACAATATGAGGTAGACTTGCTCGCTAATACAGCTTTAGGGAGAAGATTAAGGAAGCACTTTTCAAAAGCCTACA
Source organism: Patescibacteria group bacterium (assembly GCA_038062025.1). Taxonomy (GTDB): domain Bacteria; phylum Patescibacteriota; class Microgenomatia; order UBA8517; family UBA10165; genus 2-12-FULL-44-25. Next base: position 10,174 of record JBBTXW010000015.1, on the reverse strand, counting down.
ATGACGCAAGAGTATTCCATAAAGAGAGCTTTTTGCTCATTAACAAAAGGATAAAATATCTGACTTTAAATGATTTTGATTTCATAAGAAGGCAACTTAAAAGCCCTATAACCATCAAGTCTTAGGCATACTTATATTGTGGGTCTGGAATGTTAAGGTTAGAATATAGAATTTTTAGACTTTCCAGGCTATAATCAAACTCAATCTCCCTGTTAATGAATATGTCCTTCAGGGGGAGCAAATTGGCAAAATGGCATCCGACTACTACCAGAATGACATACTCAGAAAATTTTCTAAACCTTTAGTTGGTTGGAGGGAATTGTGTAAGAAGTACTCTGAATCACCTATCTTCTGCGAACTCCTTGAGCCAGAAAAGTACACCTTTTTCTCTTGCCTCGCTAGCAAGCGTTTTTACCAAGACATTCACAGAAAAAGTTGGCACAACAGTCACTTTTATTAAACAAACTGCCCCGACTTTGACCAGCTCTCAGTCGGAAATGAGTACTCTTACACTTTTACTAAAGCCGGCTCTTACCCCTACCACAATTACATGGTTCCAAAAGACACCGGAACTATACTTGTTGAGTAAACTACTCCTACTGAGTTTCCGTATATCCTGGGAAAAAGTCTGTTTTAATCTTGGCTACATTCATCTTTTTTAAGAGCATTTTACCGATCGCCTCAACCATCAGCTGAGGACCCGAGATATAAAAGGTCCTCTTTTGGTAATCCGGTATTTTTTCTCTTATCATCTCCTCGTCTATATGCCCATCCTTTGTTGTATTTATGTAAAAAGTTTTTACTCCTACGTCTTTTGCTTTCTCAAAAAGCTCCTTAAAAGCACTTTCTTTTTCTTCTTTGTTGGAAAAAAGAAGGATTATGTCTCTTTTTTCATCTTTGGCAAGCAAATGGTTAACCATACTTCTAAACGGAGTTACCCCTATCCCGCCGCCGATAAAAGCCAGGGGGATTGTTTTGTCTTTTGTCAAAACAAAGTCTCCTTGTGGACTTGAGGCAACGAGCTCCTCCCTTACTTTGAGATTCATAAGAGCGGACTTAAAACTACTTCCTTTTTCGGCAACTCTTATTATCAACATAACTTGCTTCTCCTCGGGCGAGGAGGAAATTGTGAAATAACGCCTAAACCCCCTTGAATCGGGATTTTTGTGTGGTAGTGTCCACTCCAAGTATTGTCCGGGAGTAAAGGTAAGTTTACTCATAGGTTCAAAATAAAAGGCCCAAGTATCCTGGGCAACTTTCTTTTTTTCTCTCAAAGTCAAAACCAAGTTAAAGGAAGGAGAAAGAGCAAGATTTAGAAGATTGCCAAGCAAAAGCGCGGTCTCCAACCCATAGGCGTAACCCGGAATTATCTTAGGAAGAAAAACGTAAGACAAAGCAACCGCTGCTCCAAAAATCACCTGTTTATTCCGAGTTGAAGGCGAAGTTAGTGGTTCAACTAACATCACGAAGACAAAAAACCAAACGGAGGGAGCAAGAAAAGAATTGATCGTAAAGTTTCCGGAAAGAAAAGCTGTGCTTAAAAAATAAATTAGAAGAAAACTCCCAACTAGCCCAAATCTTTTAATTTTAGTTAAGACCAAAAGCCCGCCAAGGATAACTACAGAAAGTGTATATATACTTCCACCCCACCAAGAAGCTCCGCTGTTAATAAAAATTGCCGATAAAAATACCCCGAGTGCAGCCGGGTTAAAAACATGTTTCTTCTTTATAGCTAAAACATACTTGGAAGCCATAGAGACTACGCCAACGAAGGTTAACGCGAAGAGACTTTCGGAAAGGGCAAGAGGGCCAAATATCAAAGATAGAATGAGTGCCGTAATCGAGGCAGATTCCAAATTTGCCCTAGCCTTAAAAATTCTAGCTAAAAAGTAATTGGCAAGGTTGCAAACTACCCCCAAATATACACCGGACAGAAGAATGTCAACTGGGTTGTAAGGCAGATAACCAGCAAACGACAGGATCACCGATGTAGCCCAAAGCAACAGCAAATAATAAAGCATCAACCTGTACATGGTTATGCTGTTGAGAACTCTTTTCAAAATACCTGGCATAAACATAGTTTACACCGCCTTATAAGAAGATTCTCGCACCTTGCTGTCAGACGCGAACACAATTCGATATTTTTTCTTGGCCATGTTCGAAAGTATAACTCAAGAAGATCGACTTGACAACATGTTGTACAACATGTTATACTTCAGTATGTTAAAAACCTACCTCTACCTACCAGAAGAGCTCGACAAGGAAATCAATCACCTTGCTAAAAATCAAAAGAGAAGTAAGGCCGAAGTTATAAGGGAAGCCCTCGATAGTGGTATAAAAAACTTACGAAGTCAAGGTTCTGCTACTTCTCTTCTCAAACTCGCCGAGATAGGTAAAAAATATAATCTGAGAGGGCCGAAAAACAGCTCTCAACGAATTGATGAGCTGTTGTGGAGCAAGGACTGGAGCAAAGATGAGTAATCAAGTCGTGGTAGTAGCCGATGCTGACGCAATAATTGCTCAAAGTCAGCAAGATGACGCAAACCACAAAAAAGCACAAGAAGTCTCTACTCGCCTAGTCGAGCTAAACGCTCGTGTAATTTACGCGACAACAACAATAGCCGAAGCAGCAACACACATGCAAAGAGTTTTGAACAATACTGCTAGCGCTTACGGTACTGCCCTAGAGGCAACAACAGCTTCTATGGAAGTAGCCGAAGTGAACCAACAAACCCTCACAACAGCTCTTAGGTATTTTAGCCCCACAACAAGCAAGAAAAACACTTTCTTTGACTGTATCGTTGCGGCTGTAGCAGAAGAAAAACAAGCCGACGCAATATTTAGCTTTGATAAATTCTACACAAAAAAGGGCTTCAAACTCGCCTCAGAACTCTAAAAATCCTGATATACTTCAGGCAGGGATGTATATTTCAAGAAAGAAATTACCTACAAATTCAAAGAGGGGGAATTCAAATTTGCAGTCGCGAATAACTTGTTCTCTACCTTCGATCTCGACCACGGAACTGATGTTTTAATTCGTGCAATTACTCCAAGTAATCCTAAAAGCATCCTTGATCTCGGTTGCGGGTACGGACCTCTTGGAATAATGCTTGCCAAAACAAACCCTGATGCACAAGTAATCCTAGTCGACAAAGATCTGCTCGCAGTAAGATACTCAAACTACAATATCGAGAAAAACAGAGTTACAAACGCAACAGCTGTTGGAAGCGTTGGAATCGAAGCCGTAAAAGACAAAACATTCGATTTAATCGTTTCCAATATTCCGGCAAAAATCGGAGACGACGCTATCGAAAAAGAGTTTATCCTTAAACCCTACTCTCTACTCAACCCCAGCGGAGAATATTGGATCGTTGTAGTTAGTATGTTAAACCGACTTATCCCCGAGTTGGCGAAAGACACAAATTAAACGTTAAAGAAATCAAAAAAAGAAAAGGCCACGCTGTTTATAGGATTAAAAAGCCATAAATATCCCCCCGATTCACTTGTTACTAAAATCATACAAGTTTATGAACTTCTACAAAGAAGTCTTCAGCGGGGAATTAGAACTCCAAACCGTTGGCGAAACCCCCCTGGGCAAAAGATATGCCCGAATCGGCGACAACGTCTCGATATGCTTAGTTTGCGAAAGCAAAGAAGAAGCAAAAGAAGTCTTTATGCCGCTTGACGAAACACCTTTCGAAACCTTCGCCATGATTACCGACAAATTCGGAACCGAATGGATGCTTCAATTCGATAGCAAATAATGCCTTCCAAAAAACGCATTCTCTGACAAAGTAACTTCATCTTAAAAAATAATACAAAGTTAAGCTGTAAACACTGGAAAATACCACTGCGCCTATCCCAACTTTTCTATATTCTTTAAAGCTCGTACATATTGCCCCCAAAAAGATAAGTGGAATAAAATACCAGTACAAAACTAAACTTGTCTTTGTTAAAAGATAGACCCAATACAAAATTAGCAAGCCAAAGATTAATTCCCTAATCCCCCCAGCCGAACAGTAGAATTTCCAAAAAACAACCAATGAAACCAATATAAATATCATTGTATTTATTTGAAAAGAAAGCGCGTATGACCCCAGCAAAATTTCGCCCACATATATTCCAAGTGCAGGACTAACGTATTGACCATTGTAAAAAGAAACTAAATAGTCAAAAGTTGAGAAACCTCCCCAAAGCGGCAAATACGCCAAGACGACAAAAGCACCGCCCACTACACAAGCAGAAACCAACTTCCTCCAACCTTGTTTTTTAAGGGAAATCAACCAAAACGGAAGAAATATGGCCGTGTAATACTTGATCAGGATTGAGGCAACAAATACTATAAAACTCCCGATATACACCTTCTTCAAAAGCCATATAGACACCAGCAACAGAAAAATAATTAAAGATTCCGTATGCCCGTTTCCTGAAAGCTCGAAGATTACAAGGGGATTAAGTCCGTACAAAAACACTGCCCTTTTGCTTTTTGTTAATTTCCAAAGAAGATATACCGCCCCAATATTTGCGCCAACAAGCACAGACTTAAATATCAACGAAAGCAAAAATAGGTTATTTTGCCCTATTAGATTTACCAAAGCGCCGAGATAAATAAATAGCGGCCCGTATAGGACAGTATGATGTGCCCAAATTGTCTCAAGCTTTGCATAAAGAATGTCATGTGTGAAAGAATCATATGTAACAAAGTATGGGTTCTCGCCAAAAATTGAAAATACCCGACCTGTAAAAATATAGGAATATATATCGTTTGAGCTAATAAACAAGTGCTCAGCTGACAAAAAAAGAGGTGCAAAAAGAAGCGTTAGATTAAGAATAATTGAAGCTGCAATCAGCCTAAAAGCACTTACCTTACCCCATTCTAATCTTTGGTAAGAAAAAAAATAGGCAACAAATAAAATTGCCAAAGATCCTATGATCAAAAACATATGTTTATCGTTGTGCAAATCCAACATACCCACTTCTTTGGCTTTAAAAGACAAGAAAAGATAAATAACCTCGCTGACTAGAAAAAAAGCAAAGAACATGTGTCAATAATATGACACAATATACCCACTATGGAAAATACAAAGTTCAAAAAAATCTTGGAGCAAGTACCGCTTGACTACTATCAAAGCACTGTCAGACATAACCTACTACAAAGATATTGGCACACAACCAAGGTTAATTTTGCCTTAAAACTTCTCAAAAAAATCCCCCTTAAAAATTGTTTAGATGTAGGCTCGGCAAGTGGGCACATGATTTCCCAAATCGCCAAAAAGTATCCCAAAGCTCAGTTTTTTGCCGTTGACGCCTATAAAGAAGCAATAGAATACGGAAGGAAAAATTATCCCCACGTCACGTTTATATACGCCGAGGCAGAAAAGCTCACTTTTAAAAATAACCAGTTTGACCTATGTCTTTGCTACGAAACAATTGAGCACACTCGAAACCCCAAAAAGGCTCTAAGTGAAATGAAAAGAGTTTTAAAACCAAACGGTACGCTTATCCTTGCTATGGACTCGGGGAATTTAGCTTTCCGAATAATTTGGTTTTTCTGGGAAAAAACATACGCAAAAGCATGGCAAGGCGCACATCTCCATCCATTTCACCACAAAGATCTTAGAAAATTACTCCTAAAAGCCGGCTTCAAAATCCAAAAACAATATTTTACCCACTTCGGCCTGGAAGTAGTCTACATCCTCACAAAGTAAGCTCCCTGCAAAAATTACCCTCAGATTTGTAGTTGACAAACATGTATGACCATGGTACTATGACCATAGTTATGCTAAACACAGTCTCAAAATCCCAATTTAAAGCCAAAGCTCTTGAGTATTTACGAGAAGTCGAAAAGAAAAAGAAGAAACTTGTGATTACTCATAACGGCGAGCCTGTGGCTGACGTAATTCCCCACAAAGAAGTTACCGACCCTCTTGAATCCTTACAGGGGACGCTTATCTTCTATAAATACCCCAACAGACCCGCTGCTCCATTAAGCGACTGGAACGCTCTAAAAAAATGATTCTCTTGGACACTCAAGCGCTCATCTGGTGGAGCACAAACCGTAAGCTATTAAGTACTAAGGCCTTTAATAAAATAAGCTCTGAGATCAAAAAAAATAAGGTGCTCGTCTCTTCAATAAGCATCTGGGAAACTTATTTGCTAGTCAAAAGCAGGAAATTCGGCCTTGAGATAGATATCGACACCTGGCTTGAAAAGTTAGAACAGACCCCATATTTAGAATTCATTCCGCTAGATAACTCAATTGCTGCAAAATCAGTCATGCTCCCCGATCCTCTCCATCGAGACCCCGCCGACCGCTTTATTATTGCAACAGCTCGGGAACATGGGGCCATCATAATCACAAGCGACAAACAAATCAGAAACTACCCCCACGTTCAAACCCTTTGGTAAATCTTGAAAACTATCTGCCCCCGCTAACCCCAAAGAAAAAAGTCGACAAATCAATGTTTGCAAAATGCAAATACCACTCATTCCAAAGCTTGTATGCCAAAATTATTCCCCAAACCAAAATAAAATGCTTTTTGTAGGTTTTGTATGCCTTCTCTTCATTACCCTGTTTAAACAAAATCAAGGAATAAACCATTACCAATGGCTCCAAAAAGTTTTGAAAATAGAAAAACATCAGCTCATTTCCAGTTTTGAAGTATAAAAACTGCCCGATTGTCCGATAAACAAAAAGTGCAACAATAGTTTTCTTTATTCTCCACCTCAAACCCAAAATCAACATAAAAACATAAGAAAACCAATCTGCAACCTTATCAATTGTTTGATATGTCGGATCAGAAAGACCTAGCTCAAGAAGAATATCCCCGTCTATTACATCCAAAAAATAATTCCCCCAAACGGCTTGAAATGGAAACCAAAGAAGAAGTACTGGAACTAAAAATTTTAACAAAATTACAAACTGGATCATTTCTCTGTTTTTATAAACTCGCTTTTAGGAATACGAGCGTAATAATGCGCAGGTTGCTCATACTCCATCCGGTCTGCTCCAAGCAAAAGCACATCAATATGCTTTGCCTCGCCACTTCTCCCCGTCAAATATGGGTAAATAGACTTTACCCCACCTCCAATATCTAGCTTCTCCCACTCCCCGCTTCCAACCCTAGAAATATAAACCTCGCTCCTTGAAGTCCCTAAGTAGTATAAATCTCCCGACACTTCCACAACCTTCACCCAATTTAAATCCTCATTCCCCGCATCTGCTCTAGTTTTACTCCACCCATCGTCCCCTTTAACCAAGTGCCAAATTGAAGAGGTCGTCCACCAATCCTCCTGTGAAGATAAAAATTCTTTATATAAAACATGAACTGTCTTCCTGCTATCTACAAACAAATCGCTTTGCTCAAGAAGCCTTGGTCTCTCACTAGCCATCTCGTGATCCGTTAAATCAACTAAAATCTCCCTCTCCCAAGCACCGTCCTTATATTCAAAGTACATAATTTTCTGGTAAATATTGTCATAAGTTTTGGGGTTTCCGTCATTAGTATAATCATCTTGCACAGCAAGCATGTAGTATTTACTGTTTGATGCAACTATAAACGGATAATAAAAATCATGTCCAAGATTCTCTCCTGCAATCAGATGCTTCCACTCTTTTTCTTGGGGTTTCTTGAGATACAAATGCTCCGAGTGGCCATCATATAGAGGGTTAAAGGTAGTTAGCCCAAAACCAATAGCCATAGTGTCGTCTGTATTAATATCGGCCCCAACTCTAATGTTTACCGTTTCAACCCCATCTTCCGCCCCAACAATCTCCTCCTCTTCGTAATTTACTATGTCCCCACTTGCCGAACCTGGAAACCAATAGTGCGCCAGTCTTCCTTGAGAGTCGTTTTCCTCAACATTCGTGGGCTCAAAAACAAACGCATGTAGAATCCCCGTGCTGTCAACCAAAATATTCCCAGGGCGAGAAGTTGGGAAAGAAGCTCCTTTCTCCCAACTTGAGTCTCCCTTTTTCTTGTAGACTACAAAATTTGAAGACGTTTTGTTGCTGTCATCCACGTTTTCAACCACATACATATAAACCGTATTCTCAAACCTTACAATCTTGCTTTGGTTGTAGCCCCACCAAGTCGCGTCAGGCCCATGAAACTTGCTCCCGGGTATCTTCTCCCAAAAAATCTTTTCTCCTGCCTTTTGTGTGACCTTAAAAGGCAAGGAACCGTGTGGTTTAATCTTTACTAATGCAAAAAACCCCAAAAGAACTGAAGCCAAAATTAAAACAACTAAAACGAGTGAAAAACCGCTCTGTCTAGACATCAATTAAACTGTAACACACCTCGTGTGATGTGGTAGAATAATTTCATAGTGAAAGCCAAAATCCTTCCAATTCTTCTTGCCCTCATAATAGGCCTTGCCGTAGGATACTACTTAGGCTACGACATAGGTCTTGAAAAAGGCGTAAATCTCGTTAAGTAAATTGTGGTACAGTGAAATATGCCCCGCCCAAATCGCGGTTTTGCACCCATTTTAACAATTGCAATCCTGGCAGCAGTACTACTAGCAGGAGTCGTTTTTTTGCTCGCTTCAAACAAAAAGGTTCACTTCCCTCTTCCCTATTCGACTCAGTTCAGAGTAAACAAGTCGAATGGCCAGCCCTCTGGGGCGCTCCTGACAATAAATCTAAATGTCAAAAAAGGGATAATGTTAAGTTTTCTGCCTCGCCGATAGTAATTGACGACATCTCCTTCATTGAACCAATAGGTGAGTTAAGAGAAGGGCATATTATTCCAGGTGATCATGGAGGATTTGATTATAAAACAAGTCCCAAAAGTAGTCCTGTTAAAGTATATGCACCTGCTGATGGGTTTTTGGTTGGGGTAGAAAAGCACGCGTATACTCCACCGCCTGGGTATCCTGCCTTAAAACATTACCACTTCTATCTTGAGCACTCTTGTACATTATTTACAGGTTTTGTTCATCTAACAGAATTTACACCGGAGATTCTTGCTGCAAGCCCAGAATTAAAGCAACTTGATAATAATACCAGCGAACAATTTAAAAACATAGCACCTCGTATTCCAGTAAAAGCCGGGCAACAAATAGGGACAGCTTGGTCATTTGGGCTTTTGGGCTTTGTTACTGTTGATTTAACTCACACCAACAAAGGATACCTCAATCCTGAAAGCTATAGAAAAGCAGAAAATTGGCGAGCCCATTCTGCTTCTGGGTTTGATTATTTTACAGAATCGCTCAAATCCCAGATTATGGCGAAAAATCCAAGAACAAAGGAGCCTCGTGGAGGAAAGATTGATTTTGATGTCGAAGGCAAACTGGTTGGTAATTGGTTTGAAAAAGATTCAGGCGGACTTCGAGACACAAGTGTTGAGCCAAAACAGTGCGGCAATTTTCCTTGTCCTTATTGGGACGGGCATCTTGCCTTTGTTTACGATTACGTGGATCCAATTCAACTTCGTGTATCAGTAGGTCATGATTGGGGTCTAACTGGCAGAACCCCTTTTGGAGTTAAAGGAAATAATCCCGATTTTAAAAATATTGGTGTACCAGATGGCTTAGTTAAGTATGAACTGGTTGGTTTAAAAGATATTAGCCGCGAAAAAGGCTATGACGTTAATAGCAGTTTGATTACCATAAATGATGAAACAAGAATTTTAGGAACACTTCTTGTCCAAGTTGTAGATACAAATACTATTAAAGTAGAAGTTTTCCCGGGAAAAACCAGAGATCAAATTAGTGGATTTACATCTAATGCCAAAATGTACGAGAGGTAACTACATCTCTATTTTTCTTTAATCTCAACATATTTCTTAAAGTGATAAAAACAAAAGGAGATTTGCACCTACTCCTAAACTTCTCGAAAAAGCAACTTCTGCCATGAATTCTTTTCCGGCTGGGATTTGTGCGCCACTACCTACAGTGAAGAAGATTTTTCTACCATCCTCTAATTTCAAACCTAAAGCTTTTGCATCATCTGAATGGAACACACTAAAACCTGCTCCTGAATCTATGTAAGCATAAAACTCAATCCATATTCCCTTTTTAGATTTAATATCCAAAGGAACGATTGGTTCATCATCAACATAGGGAAAGATCATACAAGAAGGTATTTATCTTCTTTTCGAGGAACTGAGAAAATACTGTACTGGCCACCTAGATAGAGAACGGTTGTCCTCCTTTCTGATTAAGATAGCAC
>JBBTXW010000014.1:0-43739 GCA_038062025.1 Patescibacteria group bacterium | reverse complement strand
GTGCTATCTTAATCAGAAAGGAGGACAACCGTTCTCTATCTAGGTGGCCAGTACATTGCCTTGACAAGTGTTCACCACTATCTAATAATCAATAGCATGAGCTTTGAAGTTGTGCCTGCAGTCATATCCGGCTTTACTGCCTTTCGCTACCTGACCCACAGGGAGTCAGATTTTTGGCACAAAATCCCCGAAATCAAACTCCATAAAAGAATCCAGGTCTCGCCATCTGTAAGAGTATTCACAAGAACTCGCGTTATCCACTTCCATCATTGGTTTAATTGCTTGGTCCTTCTTTGCGTATCCATATATTCATCAGGCGGCTTTATTGATGCCGCGTTTACAAAGGGTGTTTTGATCGGTGGAATCTTGCAAGGACTTTCAATGCCTGAGGCAAGAAAACTTGTTTATTCCCAAAGGGATTCCGCCAAAAACTTCTCCCGAGAGAAAATAAAAAAGATTTAAACAAACGTCACTTCCATCCCATCCTGAACTTTTGTCGACAAAGACACAGTTTGCCCTTCAAACCTTGCTCCCGGACCCCAAATCTTAGCTTCATTTTTTCCAACCGTCGCATCCTGCCCAAGTCTATTCAATAAATCCTGCAAATTCTCTCCAATATGCATAATCATCGGCTCTAAATCTGAAGCTACACCTTTATACATAGTTGAGGAGCTTACTCCGATATGGTGGTCACTCAAACTTTTCTTCGGATCGCGCAAGTAAACTCTTACCAACCCCAACTCTTCCCAAATCTTCTCTCGAAGTTCTTCCAATCCGATATTCTTCTCGGCACTAATTCCAATAATCTCCCGACGTGTCGTATCTATTCCACCTCCGAGGTGGAATTGTACCTGAACCTCGGGAGTGGAGGACACTTTGTCCACCTTATTAATAACAAAGATTGCCGGCACATACACCCTATTCGTCGCAAATACATCAACTAATCGGTCCAACGATAGCCTTTCTTTAACAGTTATCTCACCATTGATTACTCCGAATTCCTTCGCCACTCCAATTATTGTTTCTCTGTCTAGTTCCTGTATTACTGAAAAATTAATTTTTATACCACCCCTCTGTGTCTTTTTTACAACCACCTGTGGTGTACTTTGATTTATTCGCACACCATTCACTTCCAATTCACTCGTTATTCGTTGATATTGCTCCTCTTCTTTTCCAACTTCTACAATTATTAATAGAAGGTCCGCGCCGCGAACAACAGAAAGTACCTCACGCCCCCTGCCGCGCCCTTTTGCCGCACCCTCAACAAGTCCCGGAACATCCAAAATCTGGATTTGTGCAGAATTGTAATTCATCATCCCAGGAATGACAGTTACTGTTGTAAAAGCGTACTCAGCAGTCGGGGATTTGGCATTCGTAAGCGCATTCAAAAGTGTGGATTTGCCAACTGACGGAAAGCCAACCAAAACTACCGTTGCATCTCCAAATTTGCGAACCCCAAAACCTCTTTTACCCCCCGAAGCACTCTGCGTTGGGGGACGCCACTCAAGTTGTGCCTTCAATTTTGCAATCTTTGCCCGCATCAAACCAAACCAGCCTTCAGTTCCCTTGTGGTACGGCTCCTTGGCCATTTCTTCTTGAATTTTGTCAATCTGGCTCTGAATTTTCTCCATAACTCTGATATAATTGTATCTGTTCCAGGCATGGATCGCTAGCTCAATGGCAGAGCAATCGGCTCTTAACCGATCGGTTCTGGGTTCGAATCCCGGGCGATCCACCACACGCACCTGTAGCTCAACTGGATAGAGCGCGTCGCTTCGGACGATGAGGTTGGGGGTTCGAGTCCCTTCAGGTGCACCTTCTGCCTGCATATGTCCTTCAAACCACTTGGTTTCTATCTGTCTCCACTTTGTTTCTACCACGTAGTGGCAACGTTCTTCTTAGGTTGTTACTTAATCTCGGCCACTCCTGCGCATGCAATCGTCGACCCCCTTTCTTCCCCAAACAACCGCTTCGGAATCCATATTTTAAATGGAACAAGTCTTGACGAAGTTGCAAATCTCGTTAATACAAATGGTGATTGGGGATATGTAACTTTGGTTATCCAAGACGATCAAAGGGATACTAAAAAATGGCAGGAAGTCTTCGATAAACTTCGCGAAACACACCTAATCCCAATTGTCCGAATTGCAACACATCCCGAGGGAGAAAATTGGGTAAAACCAGCAATAGGCGAAGCTCCAGCTTGGGCGTCATTTTTGGACTCTCTAAACTGGGTTGTTAAGAACCGATATGTTGTTTTATTTAACGAACCAAACCATGCAAAAGAGTGGGGCGGACAAATTGCGCCAACAGAATACGCAGATGTTCTTTACAACTATTCTCAAAAACTTAAAAAACAAAACGAAGATTTCTTTGTCCTGAATGCAGGATTTGATTCTTCTGCCCCAAATGGAATAGAAACGAGAGATCAGGTCTCTTATATCCGCTCAATGCTTTCCCACAACCCACAAGTTTTTGAATATATAGACGGCTGGACCTCTCATTCCTACCCAAATCCAGATTTTTCTTCACCTCCAGAAAAACACGGCCGCGGAGGAATTAAAAATTATGAATGGGAATTGAGTACTCTTAAAAGCTTTGGCATACAAAAAGACTTGCCAGTTTTCATAACAGAAACCGGCTGGAGCGGCAAGAATCTCTCAGAAGAGAAAGTTGCCCAAAATTTCCAAAAAAGCTTTATCGAAATTTGGAATGACCCAAAAGTTGCAGCAGTTACTCCCTTTGTTTTGGATTATCAAGCCGAACCCTTTTCAAGCTTTTCTTGGAAAAAACCTGATGGCTGGAAAACACAATACCAAGTTATTCAATCTCTTGGAAAAACAGTCGGCCAACCAGAACAAATTGAAAAAATCGTAATTCGAGACGGCATTCCGGAAAAATTCACTACAAAAAATTTATATTTTATGACGTTAGACCTTGAAAATTTAGGACAAACAATTTGGAAAGAAAGTGACGGATACGAAATTCAGATAGAAACCCCAGGTGTTGGAAGCCAAATAACAAAAGGGGCGCTTGAAAACATCAAACCTTTCCAAATTTACAAAACCGGAGTAGCTCTCACGACTCCCGAAATTCCGGGAAGTTATTCATTAAAAATAAGCCTTCTTAAAAACGGTAAGGAAGTCTCCCAAACAACCGTCGCTCTCATACTTGAAGAACTGCCTGAAAAACCGATTGACATAACAAAAAATCACTTAAAAAGATTCATCGAGTTCCTACTCAACAAATTGACAAATTGGAAATAAACTGGCATGCTGGATGCAAGTAAAAATGCGCAATCTGCTCTACCTGGCCACGTTTTTCTTCATAACTCCAATAACCCTTGCAACTTCAGTGTTTGCCCTAAAAGTTGTCTCAGCAAAACCAACCCTCGATCCGCTTTCAGAAATCAACGGTCGTGGCATTCTCACTGCAAAAACGATCTCAGTTCCCAAATATGGCTCAAGAGTTTACGCCGCGGTACCCGACCCACTAGGGCGGGTAGCCGGCGCAGCCGTACAAGCTGATGCGCGAACCGAAATAATCCGCCAGTATCTAGAAAAATACGAATCGCCCCTTGAGCCTTACTCAAACCAGATTGTTAAAACAGCTGACGAAAACCAGCTTGACTTTCGCCTGCTCACAGCAATTGCCCAACAAGAATCAAATCTTTGCAAAAAAATTCCTGAAAATTCATACAATTGCTGGGGTTGGGGAGTACACAGCAAAGGAACTTTAAGATTTTCAAATTATACTGAGGCAATAAACACAGTATCAAAAGGCCTTAGGGAAAATTATCTTAATAAAGGATACCAAACGCCCGAGGAATTGATGAAAAAGTACACCCCATCTTCCCCAGGAACCTGGGCAGCAGGAGTAACACAGTTTCTCACTGAGATGGAGTGAAATTGACTCATATAGTTTTTACGCTAATCTACTTATCCACAAAAGTGCCCGACTTATAACTCCTTGACATTTCGGATTTTGTATGGTATCATGCTCTCTAGATCCTGAGGTTTGTGGCCTAAACTCCCATAGACTTTGGGGTTTTGGTCCGCCAAACTCTAAAGGTTTGGCGAGACCGCAAATGACACCCGAAAGGCCAATCCCAAACGATCAAAAAGGCCTGCCCACTTGGTCACTTGCAAAAATTATTGAAGGCCAAAAGATAATGGGAGACTGCTTAGCCCTAGAACTTGCCAACCTTCCAAGCTTAAGGGGCGAACTTTCTCATCTGATACACGACACACTCTTAAGCTATGAGGATGTAATCAGACACCACTTCTTAAGCCTTGATCTACCAACTATCTTAAACAATCCACTCATAAGATGCTTCGAAGCTGCACCCCAATGTAGGCAAGATGAGCACGAACTTTTGGCATGGTTAAGACAACCCCCAACAGATGAAAGCCTGCGACCGCAACTGACCGCTGAATTCCAAGAGTGGTTAGATAGAAGAATCGGTTATCTTGCAAAAGGTTTGGAACGAAGTGTTCTAGACCACGCAATCGTTCAACCCCTAAGCAAAGAGGAACAACTCAAAAAAAGAGATGGCGCCCTCAAATTATGGCGACAACAATTTCCTCAAGAGGCTTCCCGAATCCAAAAAGCAGCCTCCCAAAAAGCCGCCGAAGTAGCAACCGCCCGCATCTTTACCCCTGCGGTACGGGCTCAAATACAAGAGTGGTTCGACAGAGATTTAGACTACCAAACCACGACAGAACTTTTGATGGGGATAGGGGTTTATACGACCTATAAAAGCTTGGCAGGTATTGTAAGCGAGTACGATGACTTACACTACACCCCTGACGAAATAAGAAAAAACCAAAGAAAAGGTGTCGAAGAAGCAACGGGAGAGATTTTTCAATTAAGCGGGTCACGAGAAAAAACCAAAGAAATTCTCGAAAAACTGGGAATAAGCCGAGGAAAAACTCACGATATTCTAAACCAACTGGGCTTAAGAGAAAGTGTAGATTGGACAAAGCCTGTCAACGTCGGCGAAATGGTAATCACACTACAAGATCTAGCCATTTCGTTTATGGCTGGAAACTATCCAACCGTTAAGGAAGAGTATCTGGCATTTACAAATTATCTTCAGGAAAAAGGTATTGAAAAAACCGTTTCCTTTGGCTCATACGGTGGAGTCCGAAGAAAACTCCTGAAGAGAACTCTCAATAATCGCATTTGAGGTATAATAAGCATATCCGGGCGAGTGACGAAATTGGTATACGTGCAGGTTTTAGGAACCTGTGGAGCAATCCGTGGAGGTTCGAGTCCTCTCTCGCCCACACAGCAAATATCCTCATTGACACAATCTCCTCCAAGCCTCTACACTTGTCTTCAGCGTGGACATTGCCCACATCCATGTAAAAAAGCACAAAAGGCGACACCATCATTCTGTCCTTTTCCTGCTCATCCCCGCCCTAATATTTGCACTCTTAGTCACACTTTTAGCAAAAGCCTTGCCTGGCGATCGTGTTAGGGGAGCGGCAACAAGTATTGAAAATCCGAAGCACTAAATTCGAAGCACGAAACAATATCTAAATTTTGAAAATTTAAACATTGGAATTTTGAATTTGTTTCGGATTTCAAGTTTCGATATTCGAATTTAACCAATGAAGCAATTAGGCATCTTACTAGCAATCTTAGTCGGTGTTATTTTTCTTGCCTACTGGTCATCAAAACCAGGCAATCTAGAAAGTTTGTTTATGCGCGCCGGAGTTCCGATTGCCAACCAACAAACCTCCCCGACACCCCAAGAAAAAATAATTACCGTTGGAAGTTCAGCTTTTAAAGTCGAGATAGCAAATACAGAACAAAGCCGCCGTTTAGGCCTCTCAGAGCACACAAATCTCCCAGAAGATACCGGAATGCTATTTGTTTTAGAAAAACAAGACGAACAGCCATCCTTGTGGATGAAAGGAATGAAATTCCCAGTCGATATTATTTGGATAAATGACAGGGTGGTATCCGAGATTACCCCAAACGTCCCAATTGTACCAACAGGCCTAACCGACGCCCAAACGCCAAAATACGCCCCCCGCACAAAAGTTGATTATGTTTTGGAAATTGCAGGAGGAGTTGCCGCAAAAAGGGGGATAAAAGTTGGAGATACTATAGTCTTGCCGCCCCTCAAGTAAAAATGCCAGACAAACCCATATTTGGCCGAAGACGAAGCACAGGCCCCAGAACAAGAGCTTTAGTTGGGATTGAACTTCCGAAAGAGTTAAAAGAACACATCTCAAAAATCCAACAAGAACTCCCAAGAGGTACTCTCTTAGAAAGTCCCGACAATCTTTTAATTAATCTCATTTACTTGGGACACATCGCCCAAGAAAGGTTATCCGCCGCATACCGCGTCGTTCGGCCAATTCTTCAAAATGTTCGGACATTCGAAGTCTCAACATCAAAACTTGATTATCTTTACTCAGGAGAAACACGAGATCATTCTGTAATTTATCTTTCAATAAAAGACCCCGACAAAAATATTCAAAATCTATTTAATACAATAACAAAAGCACTAAGTGAGGAAGAATTTTCGCCGCCGCATAGGCTTCATCCACACATAGAAATAGCCCAAGTCCCAAAGCAAAGAGACAGAAACGCACAAGCAAAAAATCTTGAAGAGATCGTCGAAAAAGAGATGGAAGATAACGCTTTTATTGTGAACCACATTACATTTTTTCAGGAACTCCGTGGTGGGGGAGTAAAACCCTTATTAAGGTTGTCATTGCGAGGAGCCGAAGGAGACGAAGCAATCTCATGAAAATCACAACCCCCAAACAGCTAAAGTTTAAGAAAGTTTATTTCACCCAACCACTCGGGATCGCAATTTTCATTGCAGCAGGCTTCTTTTTTGGCTACCTTATTGGAGCTGGCCAAACCTTGAAGATTGCAAAACTCCATGAATCTGCAATTTTAGAAGACTTCCAAAACACCATAGCCTCTCTAACCAAAACCACCCCCACTCCCACCCAAAAATCCAGCGCCCCAGCGCCCCAGCGTTCCTCGACGTCTGTTTCCTACACAGGCCCCGAGCTTTGGGAAGCAGTAAACAAGGCTAGAATAGAACATGGCGTAAACTCCTTGTCGCAAAGAGATGTTCTCTGCACAATTGCGGCAATAAGGCTTTCTCAAATCAGAGACTTTGGAAAATTAGATGGGCATGATGGTTTTCGGGGCATTTACGACAAATACAAAGACGACCCAACAATGCCGAATAATGTGGCGGAATTTTTAATTTCGGGTTATCCAACCCCAGACCAGGCAGTCTCAGCCTGGCTTGATACTTTAGGACACAAAAAGCTAATTACCGGCGGGGAATACAAATGGGGTTGTATCTACGCCCAAGAAGGGTTTGGAGTTGCGATCACGGGGTTCTAATCTGTTTGTCATTGTCAAATCGTTAAACTTCGCAAAGTTCAACTCCATGCTAAAATTTAGGAGTTGAAACCAAAATTTTTCTTTCTTGTCCTTCCTTGGCTCCTCTCAGCAGGGTTAGGGCTTTATGTGCTTGCATCTCGTCCCGCAGATTCTACCTCCTCCACACAACCACTTCCTTCTCCCACTACCCACAACTCACAACCTACGCCCACCATTTCTACTTTACTACCTGTCTATCTATCTACTTCTCAAAGCCACATTGCAGCTCGCGTTATCGACGGCGATACAATCGAAATTGAAGGCGGGAAGCGTGTGCGTTATATTGGCATCAACTCTCCAGAAGCTGACGAATGTTTTGGTTTAAGCGCAACGGAGGCAAATAAGGATTTTGTCCTCGGCAAAAATGTGAGGCTTGAAAAAGACATTTCAGAAACCGACAAATACGGACGATTGCTCCGCTATGTTTGGGTCGGGGATACACTTGTAAACGACTATCTAGTCAAAAATGGGTTTGCCCACTCTTCTTCCTATCCTCCAGATATAAAATACCAAGCACAATTTAACGTTTCCGAAAAAGAAGCCCGAGATAATAATAGGGGACTTTGGCACCCAAGTGCTTGCAATTCCAATCTCCCTAATTACCCCAATCCCCCCAATCTCCCTAACTCCACTTGTAATATAAAGGGCAACATCTCCTCCAAAGGCGAAAAAATATACCACACCCCTGGCCAGCGATACTATGACAAAACCCAAATTGATGAAGCGGCAGGAGAGCGCTATTTTTGCTCAGAAGTTGAAGCGGAAAATGCCGGCTGGCGCAAATCGAAAATATAAGTGAAGTAAAGATTTAATATTCTCTTTCTAAAACAAAATTTATAATTTCTCTTAACTCACTTCTTGCGGGTTCGCGGGAAAGAAATTTGAGATCCTTTTCAAAGATTTCTTCGGCTTTATCTTTTTCGCCCTTGGCCAGTTTTTTAGCAAAGGCAGTTCCTTTTGTGTTTGCAAGCGTTACTTTTCCTTCTTTTTTATCTTGTTCCAAATCTAAAATGTCATCTATAAGCTGAAAGCATCTCCCCAAATGGAGTCCAAATTCAGTTATTTTTTCAAGTTGGCCAAAGGAGGCTTTTGCCAGAATTGCTCCCAGTCTCATAGGGCCTGCAATAGAGTAATAAGCACTTTTGCTGTCCGCGATGAAAAAATATTGATCCTTCGAGATACTTTTCTTTTTTCTGTTGGTCCAAATTTGTTCTACACCTTGTCCCAAAGTGGTTCTAATTAACATTTTGTAGAATTCCTCGACTAAGGCATTAGAACCTAAATCATTAATAATTTTCCACATAATAATTTGCAGGGAATCACCTGCGTTTATGGCTAATTCGTGACCGTAAATTTTATGAAGTGTGGGGGCACCACGCCTTTCTTCGGAGTTGTCTTCAATGTCATCGTGGATGAGAATCCACTCTTCTGAAAGTTGCATTGCCGCAGCAGGTTTAATGATTGTTTTCGTATTCGCTCCCATAGCCCTTGCCGTTAAAAGAAGGAGAATTGGGCGTATGTATTTTCCTTTCCGCCCCGGATAGACTTTGTTGATTCTCCAATATAAAGCAGCCTCTTTTTTAAATTTGTTCGGAATCAAGAATTGCTTTGGATATTTGGGGTCTTTAAGGTATTTCTGGATTTCAGGCCAAACAAGATCTTTATATTTATCTAAAATTCCACTGATTTTCTGATCCATTGTGATATGATTATACTATCTTTTTCAGATGAATAAAGAGCTTATAAACAGTTCTCATATTAACAAAGAGGGTGAGTACGAGTGGTGGTATTTTGATTTTGTGGGAGAAGATCGAAGTGCTTTCAATATAGTTCTCCATGCAAGCGACATTTTCGGAATTAAAAGGGGAACATATTATTCAGCTTCAGCACTATTAGCTGGGAACGAGAAGCTTTATCTTAAAGGCAGGGATAAAGATTTTCCCGTTGGGAATTTTGGAGAATATCTTTTCGCCAATAATAATTATTTTTACGAAAATAAAGATATTATTAAATTCAATCTTCATTTTGAAAATGGCGCCGCTTTAACAGGAGAAATAGAGAAAACTTTTACTCCAGAACCCATTAATAACGGGGTGTTATATGAATCTAGTCAAGGTTTTGGGGTGTGGCTACCAAGAATAATAAATGGCAAGTTTAAGGCAGATCTAATCTTAGGTGGGGTGGAAAAACGCCTGAAAGGTTACGCTTACCATGATCACCAGTGTGGAAATTTACCGATCCAAAGATATATTTCAGACTGGATATGGGGTCATTTCAATGGAGACAATGAAGCAGTTGTGTTTTTTAAGATTACCACACAAGATGGGCAAGACATTAATAGGTTCTATGTATTTGATGGTGGCGACGAGAAATTCGGTAAATTCCCAATTGAAACATCATTTTTAAAGGATTTAGCAACTGCAGATAAGCCAGAGGGGGCCAATTTAAAAGCTGAGTTGGGTCTGAGAAGCGCCAGCTTGGGTTTCGAAGTTTCTCCTGCCGGACTAATGCGGAGCAGAATAAATGAAAAAGTTGAGGACAAACTTTTTACCTATTTGAGATGGGAGGCAGACGGCCTTCTAAACTTTAAAAGGCCTTTACGCGGGGTCTCAGAGTATATGAAATTTAGATAAAGATGGATTTCCCTGTTTTGATATTGGCTGGATATAGTGGTGCGGGCAAAACGACTATTGCGCGAGAGTTTTCAAGGAGGTTTGGCTATGGTTTTATTGAGCACCAGAAGCTGGTTCACGATATAGCTAAATCGAGGGGTTTTGCACGGGCAAGACATTGGCTTCACGAAACCGGAATAAACAACTTTGTGAATGATTCATTATTGGAAATGCATTCGAGAATAAATCTGTTGAAAGAAACAGGGATAAAGGGTGTGATAACAGATGTGGCCTATGGAGAAAACATGATAAGGAGTTTCAAGGGGTGGTTCCCTCAATCCCAAGTGATTGTTGCCTCAGTTTTGGTTGATAAGAAAATTCGGGAATCAAGAGTTGGGGGAAGAATGGGTGGAGTAGAGAGAGGTTGCCTTTACTGAAAGAGAATTCAGGGACGGATTCTTGGTAGAAGCGGGTTTAGAGGAAGTTCTCAAAAATGCTGATATCGCGGTTGAGAACGAGGGAAATTTGAGTGAGACAACGGATGTTCTTTGTGATAAGCTCAAAAAGCTTGGAGTGGAACTTGAATAATATGGATTTAACCTTACCAAAAGGAACTGTAATACCTAACCACATTGCGATTATCTTGGATGGCAACCGCCGATGGGCTAGAGCAAGAGGCTTAAAACCCTGGGAAGGGCACAAAGCCGGCTATGAAACAGTTAAGAAGCTCACAAGGGCATGTAGGCAGCTTGGGGTTCATACATTTACCATTTGGGCATTTTCAACTGAGAATTGGGAACGGCCCAAGATAGAAATTAATGAATTGTTTAGACTTCTTAAAAAAGGCCTGAAAGAACTTGAAAAAGAATGCCACGAGCATCGTGTCAGGATTATTCACCTTGGCCGGAAGGATAGATTCCCTAAAGATTTGGCCGATGAAATCAGAAAAGTAGAATTGGAAACAAAGGATTATAAGAATCACGTTTTAAATTTGGCTCTTGATTATGGGGGAAAGGACGAGATAACGAGAGCTATTAGAAAAATTATTGAAAATAAAGTGCCAGCTGAAGAAATCGAGGAAAGGCTTATCGAATCGTATCTGGACACCGCTAGACAGCCATATCCCAATCCCGATCTGTTTATAAGAACCTCCGGTGAGCAAAGAGCAAGTGGTCTTTTGCCTTGGCAAATGACCTACGCAGAATATTATTTTGAGCCAGAGCACCTTCCCAATTTTACTCCCGAAAAGCTGAAGGGGGCCATTCTGGACTATAGCAGACGCAGACGTAGGTTTGGCGGAAACGACAAAGTAAAACATCTCTCTTTTGAGCCTAAACTTGCAGCAAAATTAGAAGTTCAATGGTGGAGGCTCCAAAACATCCCCGAAGGAACAAAATTCAAAGACTATGCACACCAACATATCCGCGAACAATTCGGTCTTTCCAAGTCTTTGGCAATTGAAGCGGCAAAACTATTTGTTGAGGCAATTGCCGAAGGAAAACATGGCAAATGGAAAAAGGCAGTTGCAAAATTGAAAGAGTTTTACGAAATCATAAAAACGGAACTTAAGCTTACGTTTGAACCTTCTCTGGTTGCATCACTTGAGGTACAGCTTTGGCAAAAAACCTTCGGAAAAAATCGCATAGAATCCATAAGCGATGCAGAAGACTTAGCCAAGGAATATTATGCTGAGGTTTATAGAGTCTCGCTTTTCCAGGCTACAAAAGCAGCACATCTTCGTATCCTGGCACTTAGGGAACACAACATGGCCGAAAGGGGATTGGGGGAAGAGCATTGGGAAAAGTCTGAAGATTATCTACGAAGGTTTTACTCAGCCCTCCGCGAACAAGTGGCTTAAATCATTCTCCAACCACTTGAACAATCACACTCCTCGTCCTTGCACGATCCAATTCCACTAAAAAAACACTCTGAAATTGCCCCAACTCAACCTTTCCATCAACCACAGGCAAAACTTGCGAAGATCCTCCCAACAAAAAATGCTGCAAATGCGAATGTCCGTTTGGCATCCTGTCTGCCACATGATCCGGAGCAGTAGAGTGGTGGTAATCCCCATGCACAGGAACAAGTGTAGTCAAAAATTTCTTTAAATCCTTATGAATTCCTTCTTCGTTTTCTTGGATTATCAAAGCAGCAGTCGTGTGCTGAGAAAAAACAGTAATTTGGCCGTTCTTGACACCAGAATCCTTAACAACTTTGTGTATTTTGTCTGTAATGTCTATTAGCTCCGGAACTTGATCCGTGCTATTAATAGTAATTTTGGAAGTTACAACCACAACTTAATTTTGTATGGGCAAAAGTATGCTACCAAAACGTGCTTAAACAACGCAAGTGTTGTATACTTAAGACAATGCTCAGGGTTAAAAATATACAAATATGCCAAGAACAAATCCCGTTGTTGCGCGCTGGAAAAATACCCGTCATTTCTTAACTTCTCTCTACCAAACCCAAAAAGCAGGGTACCCCGCAAAAGATCTGATAGTTATTGGCGTTACAGGCACAGACGGCAAAACAACAACAGCACACTTAATTTACGAGATTTTAAAAAGTGCACATTTCAAGGTAGCACTAATTTCCACAGTCGGAGCCTGGGATTCGAAAAGATATATTGATACTGGCCTCCACACAACAACCCCAGACGCAAAAACCCTCCAACCCCTCCTTAAACGCTTCAAGAAGCAGGGAATAACCCATGTTGTACTTGAAGTAACCTCCCACGGCCTCGATCAACATCGCGTACTCGGGGCAAATTTCTATGCGGGAGTTTTAACAAATCTAACTCATGAACACTTAGATTACCACAAAACCTTTGCTAATTATAAAAAGGCAAAAGCAAAACTTTTCCGCGGGGTAAAACTCGCAGTCCTCAACAAAGACGATGATTCATTTGAATTTTTCAAAAAAGCTTCACCAAAAAACGCAAAAATAATCTCGTACTCAACCTCAGGCCTCGCCGATATTAAAGCTCTTAATATAAAAAACAGACCCTCCGGACTTATTTTTTCAGCAACAGACAACGGTGTCGGATATAAAATCCAAACCACACTTCAGGGAAACTACAACGCCTCAAATATCCTCGCAAGCATTGGGGTTGCAAGAAATCTCGGTGTCGACTGGAAAACAATCCAGCGAGTCCTCTCAGAGTTCCCCAGAATCCCCGGAAGAATGGAGTACGTAAAAACCCGTCCATTTTCAGTAATTGTTGACTTTGCACATACCCCCAACGCCCTTGAAAAACTCCTCACATCCTTAAACGAAAGAAAAGCAAAACGTGCTCGTCTCATTGCAGTTTATGGCTGTGCAGGAGAAAGAGATCGAGCCAAACGCCCTATGATGGGGGAAATATCAAAGCGCCTTGCAGATATCTCAATCTTTACTGCAGAAGACCCCAGATCAGAAGACTTGGGAAAAATTCTCTCAAAAATGCTTGAGGGGGCAAAAAGGGTAAGAAACACAAAACACAAGGTTTTGAGAATCCCAGATCGTGGTTTAGCCATAGAAAAGGCCATAAAGCTTGCCAAAAAGGGAGATGTTGTTGCTATCTGCGGGAAGGGCCACGAGCGCTCATTAGCCTTCGGCAAAGAGGAAATTCCATGGTCCGACCAAGAAGCAGCAAGGCAAACCCTTGCGAAGCTTCGAAAATAGCCTCAGTTTATGATATAATTCACGATATTGTGCTCGTAACGTGTTACTTGTTACCTGTTACGTGTTACTTTTATGGCATCCAAAACGAATTCTAAATCAGTTCTCGCTCGTGAAGACGACGGAACAATCCAGCTAACTCTCACAATTCCTGCACAACTAGTGCAAGCTAAAAAAGAGGAAGCATTAAAATCCCTTGCCGGAAAACTTGAGATTCCAGGCTTTAGGAAGGGAAAGGTACCCGCAGACATTGCCGAAAAAAGAATTGGGAAAGATGACCTTTATAACGAAACTCTCCAAAAACTTCTTCCCGAAACCTATGCAGCCGCAGTTGAAGAGCACAAACTAAGACCAGTTTTAGCCCCCAGATTTGAAATTGTCTCAATAGATGAAGAAAACGACTGGACAATTCGAGCTGTAACTTGCGAGATGCCTCAAGTAGAGGTAGGCGACTACAAAAAATACGTTGGGGGAACAAAGATTTGGACTCCCACACAGGGCAAAACTGAAAACAAAGAAGCTTCTCGCGAAGACAAAGAACAAAAAGTTCTTGAATCGATAATCGCCAATGCAAAAGCCACAATTTCTAAGGCCTTAATTGAAGAAGAAATAAACCACAAACTTTCTCTCCTTCTAGATCAAACTCAAAAATTAGGTCTTACCGTTGAGCAATACCTTGCCTCAACAGGAAAAACAATCGAGTCCTTAAGAGCCGATCTTGCCCAACAAGCCCAAGAAGCAATCAAGCTTGAACTTGCCTTAAACCAAATTGCAAATGAAGAAAAAATCAGCGTTTCAGACGAAGAGGTAACTCAGGTGATCAAAACCTCAGATAAAGATCAGCAAAACGTCAGCGATTCACAACGTGCAATGGTCGCAGGAGTTCTCAAAAGACGCAAGGCGTTAGACAAGCTTCTTAAGCCTAACTTAATGCCCTAAGTTTACTAAAGTGTGATAAGATACTAAAAATGGCACAAAAATATCCCCCAAACAAGCCAAAAGCCAAACATCCAAATGCCAACCGCGACTCATTTATTGAGTCTTTCCGCGATATCGGCCAGGGCAGCTTTGACTCATTTCGAGATAATCTTATCAAAGAGACACCTAAAGATTTTGTAAGACAATTGCTGGGGCTTGAGCGTGCTCCAATTAGTGCTTCAGGTGAACTCAAAATCGGGGAGTCTTTAGTTATTGATCAAGCCCTAGAAGATGAAAAACAAGAAAACAAAATTGTCAGAGCCCACGTCGCCCGCGCGCGGCAATTAATACAAGAGGCAGAAAGCTACAACTCTCGCCAAACACAGGAATTGAAACTTCAGTTAAAGGCCTTAGTCACCGAGGCGGAAAAAGTCGTAAAAGAAACGGCTTTCTTATCTCAAGAAATAAAAATCGCGGTTATGCAGGCCCCCGTTGAGCCCGGAATATACCACATAACATTCTTCCAAAACCTTCTATCCTTCATGCGTTCATTCAGAAAGAAGATTTATGAAGCAAATCTGTGGCTGGCAAGTGCAAACAAGCGCGCAAGAAAGAAAACCTTCTGGGGCCAAGTCCAAAAAGGTGGAGCCCAACGCCTCCTCTCAAGCGAAGACTACTCCCAAAGATCAGCCGGCTAAATTCCCTCCCACTCCCGAGGTGTAAGTACACTTCCACCTCCGAGGTGGATAAGCTACGACACCTAAGTATTATTCCAAAGCAACGTGCTTAATAACTTCCAGGCTCTTACCATAGTCTACTTGATCAAAGACAAATTCCTTATAAGCATCAATCGACTTAAAATTCTCCAAGATTGGCTGTGAATTAACGAGAGTTGGACCGTCTAAATATTCCTTGAATGAAGTCCATGGGTAGGTATCAAGCTGGTCTTCCCGGATCACATAAGAAACTACCGGATTTATGTGAATATACCTGGATACATGTACAAGCTGATCTGTGGTACCAATATGAACAGCTTTGAAAGCACCTTGAAATAGGGGGCCGTTCCGCTGACTTTTTGTGTTAAAGAAACGAGTATAACTATTAGTTAGCCTACTCATAAATCTAGAAATTCCACCATCCTTTTCTTGTCTTAAAAGCAAATGAAAGTGATTGGGCATTAACGAGTAGCACAATATATCTACCAACCTCTCATCTTTTTTTTTGAGTTCACGCCACAAATAATCTCTCTGTTCAAGAGAAAGTGTCTTAAAAAGAGATAACTTTACAGGGGGAGTCGTAAATCGATAGTAAGACAAGTCCAGAAGCATTTGCTTGTAATTTGATTTACTAAAAAATACTGGTTGCCGAGCAATACCTCTATTAAGAATATGATAATATTCGCCGCTAACAAGTGGAGTAATCCGTACTGGCATAAACAATATTACCAGAAAAATCCCGAGGTGCAAGTACAAATCCACCTCCGAGGTGGCAGAGGTACAACACATCAGGAAAAATCGAAGTACAAACATCTGGTATAATACAAAAACGGACGGTTAGCTCAGTTGGTTAGAGCGCAGACTTGACGTGTCTGAGGTCACAGGTTCGAGCCCTGTATCGTCCACCAAGCACAGCTTGGTGACTGGTCAGCTCAGCTGACCCACCCTCAATTTGCCCTTATCTTTCAATAGTAATATACTTCCCACAGTCCAAATATTGCACTCTTAAAGGAGAAGTACGTGGTCACAGCAACTAAACCGAGTAGGTTCTGTGGTTTCGAAGTGCCAACGATTCGTGTCGTTCCGGTCGGTGACTCCGAGAAATCCGAGGTTGTGTTCCAATGGAATTAAATGAGCAGTTCTTTTTCCCGACCACGAAAAGCCCAGAAAACATCGATTGGATGAACCACCCAGAGCGATTTCAGGTCGTTTTTGTGGGTCCAGTCAGCGACTGGCCAAACCCCGCCGCGGTTTCAAACTTCGGCATGCGTTTTAACGAATACCTTTTGTGGGTTGCATCTTCCCACTACGAAACAGAGAGAGGTCCAGCCTGCTTTGCAATTCCGCTAAAAGTAACTCTTGCTGACCTGGAGGCAGGGCTTATCATCAAGCCCAAGTTGTATTCCGATTTAGAAGTGCTTGAGGAGGTAAAAGCGGAGTACAGAGGCCTGCACAAGACTTAATTAACCAAGCCCGATTTGAGGAAGAATCCGAAAGTCAAGCGTTTTTTGCAAAACTACTTTTGTGGAGAATCTTTCAAAACACCCTTCCCCGCCAGTAAAACCCCAATTGACAAAAGCAATAATACTGAAAATTGGATATATCCTGCGCGGTCTGCGCCAATAGTTCCGGTCGTATTTGCTCCCAAAGACGCAAAATTAACAAGTAGCCTCGTAAATACAGCTGTTAAAACTCCCCCAAGCATTAGGCCATTTGAAACAAGTTTTGAAGAGCGCAGCATCATTAACCCCAAAAGTGCATAAAAAGTTCCTACAGCAATGCCAACAAATATAGCTGCCCTTGTATAGGAAGCATTTACATTTCTATATTTCGCAAGTTGATCTTGATACTCAGAATCCTTTGCTTGGTATTCTCTTTGTCTCTCCTTATCTTCTTCTATCAGCTTTTGACACTCCTCGGTTTGTTGGCTAGCTGGCGTGTCATAGCAGCTTCGTGGAATTCCTGTATACGGTTTAGCAACCGGGTATTGAGGCATTCGGGGAGCAGGATAAAATGCGGCCAAGCCAAAGCCGGTTGTTATTGAAAGAATGATACCTATAAAGAAGATATAAAGCCGATTAATCCAAGTCATATTGTCATTTATACTACCACACCAAAGTGCTATATTAAATTGTGAGCCAAGAACCAATCGACAAAATCCACAGACCACTTGGGCAAATGATGTGGCACAACTTTATGGGCGGAATCGCCTGGGGACTCGGAGTAACTCTTGGGCTCTCTATACTTTTCGGCACGCTTGGGTACTTTGGTTCAAAGATCGAATGGGTCCCAGTTGTCGGCAAATTTTTCTCAGATATAATAAAAACGGTCGAATCCGACCGCCCTCAACTCACCCCACCCCGCAGAACCCAATAATCACCTCCGCTTGACACAACTCCCCTAAGTGCTACAATTTATATAGTTAAATTCCGGCGAGTGGAGTAAGCACTCACCAAGCTTACTAAGCCGGACGCGACCACTCGCGAATAGTGGAAATTAAGAGCCACCAAGGAAGTCGGATGGAACCACCCTGAGCGAAGTCGAAGGGTTCCGACAAAGGGGTGGTTCTTTGTATTAGCACACTTAAGTGCGCGAAATAAATTTCGCTAATGCAGAAAATGGCAAAAAATCAAAACCAATCAGATCAATTAGGGGCAATGAGGCACAGTGCCGAGCATGTCTTAACTATGGCTATGCTCAAACTGTATCCAGGACTCCTCCCTGCAATGGGCCCGGCAACAGACGAAGGCTTCTACTTCGATTTTGATTCCACAAAAAAGATTAAAGAAACGGACTTTACAAGAATTGAAAAAGAAATGCTAAGAATTATTAAAGCTGATTTGCCGATAGTCCATTACGAAATCTCAGCAAAAGAGGCTAGGAAAATCTTTGCAGGAAACTCTTATAAACTTGAGTGGGTAAACCAAATCAAAGAACGCGGCGAAATGGTCTCCGTCTATTCAATTGGAGATCCAAAAGATAAAGAGTCATTTGTGGATTTGTGTTCGGGCCCACATGTTGAATCCACTGGAAAAATCGGCCCATTTAAACTTTTATCAATTGCCGGTGCATACTGGCATGGCGATGAAAAGAACAAAATGTTAACACGCATTTATGGCACTGCTTTCAACACAAAGGAAGAACTCGACAAATATTTATGGCAAAGAGAACAGGCAGAGCTTAGAAACCACAGAAAGCTTGGAGCAGAACTTGAACTTTTTGCAATTTATCCCGAAATCGGCCAAGGTCTACCCGTTTGGCTTCCAAATGGATTTATCATTAGGCGCGAGCTTGAGGATTACATGCTGCGCATGGAAAGGCAACATGGCTACAAACACACAATAACTCCTGTTTTAAACAAGGCCGAACTTTTCAAAACTTCGGGACACTTGGGATTTTATGACGACTCGATGTATCCCCCAATTGAAGTTGATAACGAAAAACTTTATCTAAAACCCATGAATTGCCCAGGAGCAATGATGATTTATAAATCAAAGTTGAGAAGCTACCGCGATTTACCAATAAAACTCGGTGAGTTTGGTCTTGTGTATCGCTTCGAAAAATCAGGTGAACTCCAAGGACTTGCAAGAGTCCGAGGGTTTACACAAAACGATGCACACATTTTTTGTAGAGAAGATCAAATTGATGAAGAATTGACAGAAGTAATTAATTTATTTAGGCAGTTTTACAAGGATCTCGGCTTCCTCGACCATTGGATGCGGCTGTCTTTATCAGATCCAAAAGATAAAAAATACAACATAGCCCCAAGAGAAGAATGGGAAAAAGCAGAAAAAGCGCTAAAAGCCGTTCTTGATAAAAACAAACTCGAATACAAAATTGCTTCCGGAGAAGCAGCCTTTTACGGACCAAAGATAGACATCCAAGCAATTAACATTTTTGGGAAAGAAGACACAATCTCAACAATCCAGTTTGATTTTAATCTTCCAAGGAGGTTTAAGCTTTCATACATCGACGAAGA
Source organism: Patescibacteria group bacterium (assembly GCA_038062025.1). Lineage (GTDB taxonomy): Bacteria > Patescibacteriota > Microgenomatia > UBA8517 > UBA10165 > 2-12-FULL-44-25. The sequence continues at coordinate 24,432 of JBBTXW010000014.1, read as the reverse complement.
CGGAGAAGAAAAAAGGCCATATATTATCCATAGGGCGTTGATCGGCTCATTCGAAAGGTTCTTTGCTTTCCTAATTGAACATTACGGCGGAGCTTTTCCTGTCTGGCTATCGCCCATACAGGCCATTATCTTGCCCATCACAGAAAGAAATGTGTCTTACGCCAATTCTCTACGTGTACAACTTGAAAACGAGGGAATTAGAACAGAAGCAGATACTCGCTCAGAAACTTTGAAAGCAAAAATCAGAGACGCCCAGGTTAGAAAAACCCCATACATGTTGGTTGTAGGAGATAGAGAGGAAAGCGGACAATCCGTGGCAGTGCGCCTCAGAAACGGCCAAGATTTGGGGTCAATCAAAGTAAAAGATGCAGTTGCACAAATTAAAAAAACAATACAGGGCAGGTCCCAAGTGTAGTAGCGAATTTCAATTCGCGCGCAATGAATTGCGCTAGTACTCCTGCCTGTGCTAGAATATTGCAGTCTGGCGACGAGATATTTCCCAAACAAACAAAGAACATTCTGGAGAATTAACCAGAATATCCAAGCTCGAGAGCTCCGCGTCTTAGACTCGGAAGGAAAACAGCTTGGACTTTTCTCAAAAGAGGAAGCCACGCGCCTTGCTCAGGGCCTTGGGCTCGATCTTGTAGAGATTGCCCCAAAAGCCCGCCCTCCTGTTGCCAAGATAATAGCGTTCGCAAAATTTAAATATCAACAGGAAAAGAAGGAAAGGGAAGCAAGGAGAAAAGAGAAAAAGGGCTCAGAGCAAAAGGAAGTTTGGCTAACCCCATTCATGGGAGACAACGACTACCTTACAAAACTTGAAAAAATAAAAGAATTTTTGAGTGATGGGTCAAAAGTTCGGGTTGTAGTCAAATTCAAAGGCCCCCAAATGTCCCATCGAGAATTCGGCTACCAGCTGGCAGATAGGGTTTCAGCCGATACTAAAGACTTAAGCGGAATCGACCAAACGCCTAAGTTTTTGGGAAGACAGCTAATATTCATGCTAAGACCAACCAAAGGACAAAAAAATGAAAAAAACCAAGTTTAAACCAAAGCACTCAGTAAGCCGCCGTGTAAAAATAACCGGCACAGGCAAGGTTTTGCGCGGCAGAAGTTTTGGAAGACACCTTAAGGCAAACAAAAAGAAGAAAAACTCAAGAGTATATAAAAAGACTGTTGAGGCAAATAAAGTTTTAACAAAGAAAATCAAGAAAGCACTAGGAATTTAAAATTTAAAATTTGAAATTTTCAATAAAAATTAGAAATTAAAAATTGGAGCAAAGCGACTAATATGGCAAGAACAAAAACAGGAATACTAAGAAGGCGAAGGCACAATAAAGTGTTGAAAGCTGCTCGCGGCTTCAAACAAGCCCGAAGAAGAAGATTTAAAACCGCAAAAGAAGCCGTGCTTCATGCGGGTCAATATGCGTATGAGGGCAGAAAAAACAGGAAGCGCGACATGCGAAAACTTTGGATCATCCGTCTAAACGCAGCTGTCCGCGAACATGGCCTTTCTTACTCTCGCTTCATTTCAGGATTGAAAGCCAACAATATAGATTTAGATCGAAAAATCCTCTCAGACATCGCAATTCGTGATCCGCAAACCTTCTCCGAAATAGTCTCTAAAGTGAAGTCAGTCTAGAAGCCCCACGATCCGATCTGTTAAAGAAGGCTTAACCTCCAAAACATTTCCCGCATCATCAACCAGATTTGTAACCGAAGTTGTAACCTTTATTCCAAAAACATTATGTGTTCTTTTTGCTAAAACTGTGTGAGTTTGAACTTTCTGGGTTGAAGCACCCAACACATCCTTTGAATCTTCTTGAGAACTGCGGGTAAAAATCGCCAAACCAGCAAGAATAACAACAGCAAGAACCAAAAGGGGAAGTATGTGGATAATTCCACGATTTGTGGGGTTAGCAGCCGGGCAGGGCATAGTTCATATTTACTCTCCGTGAAAACAGTGTCAAGTACCAATTTGACTCAGCATATGCAAGTGGTGTAAAATAAACGCAACTACAAAAGCGAAGACGAGGTGCATTCGCCTCCGAGCCGGTTGGGTGAACCCGAAAGGCATTAGTCACAACCCGGGAAGTTCCCGTAACAGAACAGAAGCGTGTCGCAAAGCGACAACGCGTCTACCGCATTCCGTCTACAGTCTACCGCTGTAGTCCGTAGTCAGTAGACCGTTAGCGCGAGAGCGGAGCGCTCGAGCAACAATATACGGTGGTACCGTGTTCGAATAGAACGCCCGTATGTGTTCTTCAATTTTTTTGGAGAATATGTACGGGCATTTTGTTTATCCACCCAGTTGCCTTTTCTTTTTGATAAAATGTGTATTAGCGCAATTCATTGCGCGCTAAACGCAGACTGAAGTCTACTATTACAACTCGTTATGGAACAAACTTTGCATAATCTAAAAAACCAAGCACTTGCACAAATCATAAGCGCAGAGTCTTTAGAAGAGCTTAAAAATATTCGTGTTTCTTATTTAGGCAGAAAAGGACAAATCAATAAGGTAACCGAAGAGCTAAAGAACCTAGGAACCGATGAACGTAAAGCCCTTGGGAGACTCCTAAATGACACAAAACAAGCCCTCGAAGACGCGCTAACAAACCGGATTCAGGAATTAACTCACGCAAAACGCCAGGAATGGCTTGACCCCACAGTTCCAGGTATAGAACCCGAAAGGGGACATCTACACCTGGTAACCCAAGCAATTGAAGAAATCTCACGAATCTTTGAAAAAATCGGTTTTACTCGCGTCCGCTACCCAGAAGTCGAATGGGACTGGTTTGCATTTGAATCTTTAAATATGCCAAAAGAACATCCCGCGAGAGACGAATGGGAAACATTCTTTGTCGACGCGCCGGAAAATAAAAAATGGGGAAAAATAGTTTTAACCCCACATACTTCTTCAGGCCAAGTCCGCGAGATGATGAGATTAAAGAAGCCGCCAATAAGGATGATCAATATTGCAAAATGCTACAGAAGGCAATCTGATGTTACACACAACCCAATGTTTCATCAATTCGAAGGATTAGTGGTTGATAAAGGAATAAACATTACCCATCTAAAAGGAACAATCGACCATTTCGCAAAATCCTTCTACGGTCCAACAGCAATTTCCCGAATTAGACCTTTCCACTTTATGTTTACTGAACCATCTTTCGAAGTAGATTTCTCTTGCATTCACTGCAATGGAAAAGGGTGTCGTTTCTGCAAAAGCGGCTGGCATGAAGTTGGGGGAGCTGGAATGGTTCAACCAAATGTTTTGAAAGCCGGAGGTATTGACCCCAAAGAATATTCGGGTTTTGCTTTCGGCTGGGGAGTAGAAAGAGCACAGTTGCTCAAACCTGGCATAGAGTTAGACGACATACGAACCTTGTATTCAACTGACTTGAGATATCTCAAGCAATTTTAATTATGGATATATTGATACCAGATTCATGGCTTCGAGAATACCTTGATACCAAAGCCAAACCAAAAGAGATTCAAAAATACTTATCATTGTGCGGCCCGTCTGTTGAAAGAATAAACAAAGGCAAAACAGGTCCACTTTACTCTATTGAAGTGACAACAAATCGTGTCGACTCTGCAAGTATCTATGGAATTGCAAGAGAGGCTGCAACAATTCTTCCAAGATTTAAAGTTCCGGCCTCTTTAATTAATCAAAGTTTTGAAAAAATAACAGGAGAAAATACAGCTCCGCTAGAAGTAAAGATTCTTCCAAAATTAGTAAACCGTGCGATTGCCGTTGTGTTGGATATCGAGAACACACAAACACCCAGCTGGATGAAAAATAGGTTAGAAGACGTGGGAATGCGATCTTTGGGACCTTTGGTTGATATCACAAACTATGTGATGATTGAAATAGGCCATCCAACACATATTTTCGACTACGATCGAGTAAAAACTAATAAAATTATTTTCAGAGAATCAAAAAAAGGCGAGAGATTAACAACCCTTGATGGAAAAACGCACGTCCTTCCTGGAAACGACATCGTAATTGACGATGGAACCGGAAAAATTATCGATCTCCCGGGAATTATGGGAACTGAAAATAGTGTCGTCACCCCTGAAACAAAAAGGGTAATTTTCTTCGTAGACAATATTCATTCGGCAACCTTAAGAAAAACTTCAATGTCCCTTGCAATAAGAACTCAAAGCTCTGCAGTAAACGAAAAAGGTATAGACCCAGAACTTGGAATGACAGCAATCCTAAAAGGTGTTCAATTATATAAAAAACTGTGCAATGCAAAAGTCGCCAGCAAAGTACATGACATCTACCCCACACCTTACAAACCCAAAAAAATAGAGGTGGCTTTAGAATTTATCTGCCAACGCTTAGGAATTCAAATTCCAGCAAAAGAAATAATAGAAATTATGGAATCACTTGGTTTCGGTGTCAACGAGTCACGAGTCACAAGTCACAAGTTACTTTCAGTTGAGATTCCTTCTTTCCGCTCCAATGACATTTCAATCCCTGAAGACATTGTTGAAGAGGTTGCAAGAATTTATGGGTACCACAACCTTCCCTCCCTGACTTTGGATGGCCCGCTACCCCCACAACAAGAAATATCTCCATTTGAATTTGAATACAAAGCAAAACTTTCTCTAAAAGGGCTCGGGGGTGTTGAAGTCTACACATCCTCGCTGGTATCGCAAGTCGAGATCCGTAATAGCAGACTTAAGTCTGCACTAAAACTCAAAAACCCATTAGGCTCAAATTCAGTCTCTTTGAGAACCTCACTCCTCCCATCCCTTGTAAGTGCAGTTTTTGAAAACACACGAGAAGAAAATCCCTTCTTCTTATTCGAAATGGCCAACATCTACCTACCAAGAAGGGGAGATCTACCGGAAGAAAAAATGACTCTTGCAGGAGTCTTCTCAAAAAACTTTGACTACCGCCGCGCAAAAGGAATTGTCGAAGCTTTTCTAAAAGAAGCTAAAGTCTATAAAGAACTCGAACAAGTCGGCACCTTCGGATACTCGGAAAATGAGCATTTCTTATATTTTGAATTTGATACAAAAAAACTCCAGGACTCAGCATCAATGTCTTCCCCATATATTCCAACTCCAAAGTACCCGCCGCAAGTCGAGGATTTAACTTTAATCATCCAGCCACGTACTTTAATCGGTCAAATTATTGAAAAAATAAAATCTTCAAACCCCCACATATCATCAGTAGAATTGATCGACGCATACGAAAATACAAGAACCATAAGAACCTACTATCAAAATCCCGAAAAAACGCTAACCAACTCAGAAGTTGAAAAAATACGAGGGAAAATACTTAATACCGCCAAGAAATTTGGCGCAAAAGTTAAAGATTAACTAGTGGATGAGTCGAGGGTCCGTACCTCGGCGTTCATTCGCCTTGTGTCTTCTTATGTAAACTGCCTGACCACGTGACAGCTTATTCTTTTTCTTCTTTTCCCTTTCCTCTTCGGCTTTCCGAACAGCTTCTGCCCTCTCTTTTACCAGCTCCCCTCTGGCATCCTTAATCGCTTCAATTTGTATCTTCTGTCCCCGTGTGACGATAGCCCCTCCAACTGTCAAAACAACATCTTCCAAACCTGCAATTGCCTCAGGAGATAAAGTTTTGACAAACTCCCCAATTTTTTGAATCCGAGTATCGTTAGCTTTGGGTGTCTTGCCATCTTTAGCAAACCTAAACCATATATCGCGCAGCTCTTTCTCTGCTTCAGCAAGGGAAAGAAGTACAGCAGAAGACATACTCGTCACTTCTGGTCTAACAAGGACATCTAAATCCGGTTTACGTTCAGCGCTCATGTGGGGTCAGATTATATCACAATACACCACCTGTCAAGGAGTAGCAGCCGTATTCCAGGGGACGTTGACACCAATCGTTATCTTTCTGTCTGATTTGTTTCCTTTTTCGTCTTTTACGATCGCGGTCAACGTATGTACTCCGTCTTTTACACCTGAGAAAATTTTCTTCCAGGGCTTGGTGGTCAGCAAGAACTTCTCGCCATCATCCAGCTGAAGCTCAATCTCTGTGATGTTTGACGTAGACTTTGCATCAACCCTAACCTCAAAATCGTTTGAATTTACCTGATCATGGTCTTTTGGCGTCAAAAATTCAACATTAACAGGATTCCCAGATCCGCAATAGTCTTCCGGCGGGTGATACATCTGGTCAGATTGCTCGGATAACCACTCATTAATTCCTTTCTGCCACTTGTTTTCTCCACCTGCCTCGGCGGTAGGGTCCTCTTCTTTCAAAACATAAAATTCACGAGTTTCATAGTCGTTTGCAGAAACTTGAGAGGGAGTTGCAAGTCTTCCCTCTCCTTTGCACAATTTTAGATTCGCATGTACCATGTCCTCTCCTTCCGGCTCTGTCCCTTTTATGAAATACTCAAGCCTCGAGGCAAATCCATCATGTGCCGAAAAGCCCGAGATCTTATCAACCTCCATTTGACCAACGCCATCAGGAACTTCAAATTTCTTGTTTAGTTTTCCGGAAAGTGCTTCGATAATTATTTTTCTCCAAATTGGGGTTGCTCCGGAAACCCCCGACGCAACTTTTTTCATCGGAGTATTGTCGTTATTTCCAACCCAAGCCCCAACAATAACTTGAGGAGTCCAGCCAACTGCCCAGTTATCTCTTTGATCATTCGTTGTCCCAGTTTTTACAGCAACTGTTTTTCCAGAAATATTCAAATATGAATTAGTTCCAAAAACATCCGCACGCGCATTGTTGTCTGACAAAATATCAGAAATTATAAACGCCTCTCCTTCCGATAAAACTCTCCTTCCTTTCTCTTCTTTATATTCCTCCAAAACTTTCCCATTTGCGTCCTCAACCCTCAAAATCGAAACAGGTTCGTGTCTTTTGCCTCCGTTTGCGAATGCCCCATACGCCGAAGTTAAATCAAGAAGCCTAACCTCTCCGCCTCCCAATGTTGCTGATAATCCAAACCGTTCCATATTCTTCTTTGTAGGCTCAAGGGTTGTAAAACCTAAATCAAACGCCGTCTCCAACATCCCCTTTATCCCAACCATAGCAAGCATTTTTACAGCAGGAATATTCAAAGAGTTTGCCAGGGCACTACGAACTTGTACAGGCCCACGGAATTCCCCATCATAATTTTCCGGAACATATTCAGGCAAATTCACTCCTCCTGGAAAAGTAGTCTTAACATCCATCAAAAGAGTCGATGCTGTGTAGCCTTTTTTAAGTCCTGCTGCATATGTAACGGGTTTAATCGCCGAGCCGGGCTGACGCAGGGAGAGGGTGACATTGACTTGCCCATCATAATCTTCTGCGCCAAAATCCTTTGAACCGACCATTGATAAAATCTGTCCATTATTAGGATCAATTACGACAGCCGCACCGTTTGTAATTTGTTGAGCTTCAACTTTATCAATTTCCTCTGAAACTATTTGTTGTGCTTTTTCTTGTAAATCCCAATCAAGAGTTGTTGTAACTTTCATCCCAGACTGCAAAACGCTCTCCCCATATCTTTCTTCTAAAATCGACTGAACATATGTAACAAAATGCGGGGCCTTAAAAGATGCAGCTTTCCCAACAAAGCCAACCTCTGCAAGTTGTTTGACTCCCTCTTCTTCTTGTTCCCTTGTTATATATTTATCCTCCCGCATTCGCCTCAAAACTTGTTTTGTGCGGACAATATAGGCATCGGGTGTGGAACTATATGGCGAAAAACTGGAGGGTCTTTGGGGAAGACCAGCCAAAATTGCAGACTCGACTAAAGTTAAATCTTTTACAGATTTTCCAAAATAACTTTCTGCCGCACACTCAACTCCCCAGCAAGTGCCTCCGTACGGAGCCTCATTTAAATACATCGTCAAGATTTCATCTTTTGAGTACTTTCTTTCAATTTGTGTTGCAAGGACAAACTCTTTTACTTTCCTTGGCAATGTTCTTTCTGAGGAGAGAAGTACGTTTTTAACCAGCTGCTGAGTTAACGTCGAACCGCCTTGAGCACGACCCTTTGTGATAACACGTGTTAGTCCTCGAAGCATTCCGAAAGCATCAAACCCTGAATGCTCATAAAAATTTTTATCTTCAATCGCAATCGTTGCACTTCTTAAATACGCAGGAATGTCTTCAAATTTAACAGGGGTTCGCCGCTTATCATCATAAATGTCGTACAAAAGTTTTCCTTCTCTGTCATAAATTTTTGTTGAGAAGCCTTCCCGACGAACAATCTTTTCCGGGGAGGGAAGGCCGATTGCCAAAATTGGAACTGTAATAAAAGAAATTAAAAATAGCCCCAAAATTCCAAGAAAAGAAAGAACTCCTAGCCTGTGAAGAAAATGTGCACGCGATCGCCCTGGGCGACGATGCATGTTTCCAAAATCCCGGTGATGCCGAGATCTGAGAGCAGATTTCCAGGCCATGAGTTTTAAAAGTATAGCAAAATATCACAAAACCTTCCTCACCATAATAAGAAGCCCCTCTATTTGTCTATTCATATAAGCCAAAAACCACACAAATTTAGAGTAATCCAGCTTCGATTTTCTACCGTTCTAGGTAGAGTGGTAGAAAACATGATACTATGATTTTATGGGGAGAACATATCTTCCGCCAGAGAAAAGGGTAGATAAAACACCAAGCTATCTAAAAGCAGATATTACTTTTGACTTGGTAAATGCCTTTGGTCTTGTAAAGAATCCAACAGAGGCAGCTTTATTGCTTCAAGATATTCTTACAGAGAAAGAGTTTACAAATCTTGGAAAAAGACTGCGTATTGCAAAAGAGTTATTATCTGGCGCAAAACATGAACAAATAATCGAAGATTATCATTGTGGGTTTAGTTTAATATCAAACAAAGGTGGTTGGAAGATGGAGGAGAGGGCTTAAGAAAAGTAATCTCGCGTCTGCCAAAAAGAAAAGCACCGCCAAAATTTAAGGTTCATACGCTACCAGCTCGCTTAAGAACTCCACAAATCTTGTGGGATTACTTCCAATATCTTGAATCAAACATGGAAGATAAAGAAATAAAAAAATTCATTGATAAAATGGGATACAAGGCTGTTATGGATAGAACATACCAAGAGAGTTTTGACCAGCACTACCGAGAAAAAGCTTTTCAAACAAAAATTGCAAAAAACAAGAAAAGCCGATAGTTCCCTCCGCTCTAGGTAGAACGGTAGAATCCAAATAATTTTAGTAATGATTCCTTGAAACAAAAAGTCCCAAGACGTAAACTTATACACAAATGACAAATTTATTAACAAGACGAGTTGCAAATGTTCTACCTACAAAAAAGCAATTAGAAGAACGGTTGGCAAAAGGGTCTGTAAAAATTTACTTAGGCATAGACCCATCCAGCCCCTTTCTTCACATAGGACATGCGGTGGTTTTGTGGAAACTGAAAGAATTTCAAGACGCGGGACATAAAGTAATACTTCTTGTAGGAGATTTCACAGGCATGATTGGGGACCCCACAGACCGGTCAGCAGCAAGGGTGAAATTAACAAAAGAGCAAGTTTTAGAAAACGCGCAATCTTACAAAGAGCAGATCGGTAAAATAATTCGCTTTGAAGGAGAAAATCCTGCAGAGCTTAAATTTAACAGCGAATGGCTTTCTCCTTTAACTTTCTCGGACGTAATAGAACTTTCCTCAAACCTAACCGTACAGCAATTACTTGAACGTGATTTTTTCCAAAAACGTCTTAAAGAGCAAAAGCCAATTCATCTCCACGAATTCCTTTATCCACTAATACAGGGGTATGATTCCGTATATATGTCCGTAGACATTGAAATCGGTGGAACAGACCAAACTTTTAATATGCTTATCGGCAGAACTTTAATGCGCTCACTCCGACAAAAGGACAAGTTTGTCATAACAGTCCCGCTGCTCGAAGGTCTAGATGGAAGAAAAATGAGCAAGTCATTCAATAACTTCATTGCCATAACAGACAATCCCACAGTAATGTTCGGGAAAATCATGAGTTTGAAAGATGATCTTATTCCACGATACTTTGATTTGGCCACAACACACAACGAGCAAGAATTAGCAAACGTAATCGAGTCAATAAAAACAGGAGAACTACATCCAATGGAAGCAAAGAAAAAATTGGCATGGGAAATCGTAAAACTCTATCATAGCCAGAACGAAGCAGAAAAGGCAAAAGAAGAGTTTGAAGAAGTTTTTCAAAAAGGCGAAACCCCAAAAAATATAGAAACGGTAAACGTAAAAAGTGAAACGGTAAATGTAATAGATGTGTTAACAAACACTGGAACGCTGAAAAGCAGATCTGAAGCCCGCCGCCTGCTGGAACAAGGAGGCTTGGAGTGGAATGGAGAAAAGATTGATAAAACGGAAATAGCTGTGAACTCTGGGGGCACATTAAGGGTCGGGAAACATAGATTCTTGCGCATTGAATCCAGCGCGAAATAAATTTCGCTATTACATGTAGTAGCAGACTTCAGTCTGCGCCAATCATGAATCTTTCCAAAAACACAAAGCGCTTCTTAAAAATCCTCGCAATTATCTCCGGACTGTTTCTATTATTAAGCTCGCTCCTTGCCCCATTACTGTACATTTTTTAAACCCATAGGTATAATAGGTTAACTGGTATCCATTCCAGACTCGCACAAAAGGAGAAAAAAGTGGTCGACATAATCCTAGAGGCGATCTTTATCGCCGCATCGGAAAACGGGGGAAAAAGCTTTTCCGAAACCGCCATAAGCGAAGCTCTCCAGACACTTTGTGAACTATCCATGAAAGAGCAGTTTCGTCTGCTCCCTGGCATCACAGCGATCTTTCGTCTAGACATCGACGACGCACAAGATTGGGGTGCAAAATCCGCGGTTGAGGAGATTTTTGTCGCCGCAATGTACGCCCAAATGCAGGAGATAATCCGCGAAAACGGATACACTTTCAACAATACAACTAGCTTGTACGAGCTGGAAAAGTAACCCCGCAGTACACATCTTAATACCCAAGGCTGATCGCCAGTCTCAAAAAGACATGAGAGCTTGATCCGCCTTGGGTGCTATACTTTCGTCGTGAACCCAGACACACCAATTTCTTCGCTCCCCGGAATCGGCAGCTACTATACATTCAAACTCAAAAAGGTTGGCGTTGAAACTGTAAAAGATCTTTTGTATCACATTCCTACAAGGTACCAAGACTTTTCGGATATTTCTCCAATCTCCCTCTTGCAACCCGGAGAAAAGGTAACAATCCAGGGACAAATAACCTCGATTAAAAATATCTTTACAAGATCCCGAAAACAAATCCAAACTGCCGTTCTCTCAGACGGCCAAGATGAAATTGAAATTATCTGGTTTAACCAACCATTCATTGTCCGCACACTCCCTGAGGGAACACATGTATCGCTCTCGGGAACAGTGGGGCAGTATGGAAGAAAGAAAACGCTAGTTTCTCCACAGTACGAGAAGGTAGCAAATGGTCAGAAATCCAATAACCAAACGCCAAACGCCAACCCCCAAACCATCCACACCGGCCGTCTTGTCCCCGTCTACCCCGAAACAGACGGGTTATCCTCAAAATGGTTACGTTCACGTATTTCACATATACTCCCACAAGCAATAGACAATCTTAATGACCCGCTCCCACACACAATTTTACAAAAATACACCCTTATTCCCCTAAAAGCTGCCTTAAATAAAGCACATTTTCCCAAAAACCTTGAAGACGCAAATCTTGCAAAGCGCCGCTTGGCATTTGACGAACTTTTTGAACTTCAGCTGAAAAGTTTAGTCAGAAAAAAAGAGTGGAAACAAAAAAAGACCGCCCAACCTTTCTTGGTGGATTCGGAAAAAATCTTAAACTTCACACAAACTCTTCCTTTCTCTTTAACAGATTCCCAAAAAAGAGCCTCACGAGAAATCTTAAAAGATCTCGGCCAATCCGAACCCATGAATCGACTACTAGAGGGGGATGTTGGCTCCGGAAAAACTGTGGTTGCAGCTTTAGCATGTTTCGTAACATCCCTCAACGGTTATCAATCAGCAATCATGGCCCCAACACAAATCCTTGCAAACCAGCATTTCAATACTCTACGCACACTCCTTAAACCCCACAATATAAAAGTGGCCCTTATAACAAGCGAAACCCGCTCAGCTTCGCAAGGAGAGACCTTGCGAAGCTACGACGTCGTTGCTGGCACTCACGCTCTCGTTCACCCAAAGTCAAACACTCTTTTTAAACAGCTTGGTCTTGTTGTCATCGACGAACAACACAGATTCGGCGTAAGACAACGCGCACTATTGAGTGAACACAAAACCGAGGGCAAATCTCCCCACATCCTCACAATGACAGCAACCCCAATCCCACGTACTATAGCTTTAACAGCATATGGCGATCTAGATTTATCCACGCTCGACGAGCTTCCCGCAGGAAGACAAAAAATAAAAACATGGGTCGTTCCGCCGCGGAAAAGAGACTCAGCTTACCAGTGGATTCATGATCGCGTGAAAGGCACAGATGAGCAGGCATTCATAGTTTGCCCATTAATCGAAGAGTCGCAAAAAGAAACTATGAAATCTGTAAAAGCAGCAAGCGCAGAATTTGAAAAACTGCAAAAAGAAGTTTTCCCCGACCTGCGGCTAGGACTTCTACATGGAAGGATAAAAAGCAAGGAAAAACAAGATATTATGGACAAAATGAAGAAAGGTGTGATAGATATTCTTGTTGCAACCCCAGTTGTTGAGGTAGGAATAGACTTTCCAAATGCAACAATCATGATGATTGAAGGGTCTGAGCGCTTCGGGCTTGCACAACTTCACCAACTTCGAGGTCGTGTTGGTCGCGGAACAAAACAATCCTATTGTTTACTCTTTTCAGACTCTAGAAACCCACAAGTTTTGCGCCGCTTAAAAAGTCTTGAGCGCTCGCTCTCAGGAAAAGAGTTGGCCCAAATCGATCTTGATATAAGAGGGCCAGGGGAAATCTATGGAACCGCACAGCATGGATATCCGGAACTTAAAATTGCCTCGTTTGCAGATCACGAATTAATAAAAACGGCACGCTCTGCCGCAGAAGGGGTGGTCGGTGAACTCCACAAATATCCCCAACTGGAAAAAATAGTGCAAAAGGAGGACTTCGTAGTACCGAACTAGGAATAACCAATAATCACTTAATCAATAATCATTAAATTAACCATTAAATCAATTGCTCAATTGATTACTTATTGGTTACTGATCAATTGGTTATTGATTATTTACTCTTGTTGGCAAGATAAAGTGTATGCTACACTTGTGCCTATATGGCACCGCTTCCTAAAAAAAAACACACCCGTTCTCGTTCCGGCAAAAGGCGTGCGCAAAAAGGCCTAAAGCTTGCAAATTATGTAACTTGTCCCCAATGCAAAAAATTTAAGTTACCACATGTGGTTTGTCCACATTGTGGGTACCATCACAATGAAGGCCGCTAACGATCCACGCCACCAACGCCGCAGAATGGTTGTCCGTCAACTCTTTGCTCTTACTTTTGCCCCCGCGCAAGTTGTAGACCCAAGAACTACAGAAGTTATGAATAATGCCCCCCAAGTAGACGCTATGATCACCAAAAACGCCCCCGAATGGCCAATTGATAAGTTAAACAAGACCGACTTGGCAATTTTGAGACTGGCAGTTTTTGAGCTTATAATTGAAAAAACAGAACCAATAAAAGTAATAATCGACGAGGCAGTCGAGCTTGCAAAAGAAATGGGATCTGAGAATTCCCCGGGCTTTATTAATGGTGTTTTGGGATCAATAGTTAAAGACGACCCAAGGCTGGAAGAAACCAAAGAGTAGCTCGTGCTACTTGTGGTACTCGTGGTACTCGTGATACCTTTCTCTATATGCTTCCCAAAGAACGTGTTAAACCAATCCTAGCAGAAAAACTTGGCCTTGAAGTAACCGATATCGACGACTCAAATCTTCTGGTTGAAGATTTAGGCTTAAGCGGGGGTACGATTGCAGAAATTTTAGAAGTGATCCGCGAAAAAACCGGAGTCGAGGTTCCAATTGATGAAGCAAAAGAAGTCTTAACTGTCGGAGAACTTATCAACGTTGTAGAAGAAAACACATTGGAGTGATGGAAAATAAAGAAACAAAGATCGAGAAAAAAATCGGCATAACCTTCAAAAATAAAGAATTCCTTCACAGAGCCTTCGTTCATCGTTCTTTTCTAAACGAAAAACGCGACGAGAAAGAATCAAACGAACGCCTCGAGTTTTTAGGAGACGCAGTTTTGGAATTTCTTGTCTCAAACCACATTTTTGCCCATTTCCCAAACCAAGATGAAGGGCACTTGACAGCGCTCCGTTCAAAACTTGTGAATACAACCTCATTGGCACAAACTGCTCGGGCGCTTAATCTGGGCGTTGCGCTTTATCTTTCCCGCGGTGAAGAACAAAGTGGGGGAAGGTTAAACACAGGTCTCCTTGCAAATACGGTTGAGGCTTTATTAGGAGCATTATTCCTTGATCAAGGAATGGACAAAGCAAAAGAATTTGTAGACAACTTTATCCTCTCAAAGCTTCCAGAAACAGTAAAAGAATCTCTAAAAGACCCAAAAAGCCTACTTCAAGAATACGTCCAAGCCAAAGGCCTGCCGGCTCCGCAATATAAGGTTGTCTCTGAAGTCGGCCCAGACCATGCCAAGGAGTTCACAATAGAGGTTTGGGTAGACAAAAAAGCCCTTGGGCGGGGAATGGGCTCAAGCAAAAAATCCGCAACCCAAGACGCCGCGGCAAAAGCTCTACAAGCCTGGGAAAAGCAAAAATAACTTGACTACAAGGCTCATAGTGTGATATACTTCTTATACATTACTCAATAACGAGTTCTCAGGCTCAAATTGGGCATGAGTAGCACAAGGAGGAAAAAGTGGTAGGCAAGAAAGTGGCTGAGGTGCTCTCGCAGTCTAAGCCTCCATACCCGACGTACAAAGCTATTCCACCTCCGAGGTGGAATTCTACTTACACCTCAGGAGTGTTGTCCCAGCAAGCACAAGATGCTACAATTACACACATGTTAAGAATCAGACTTTCGCAAACAGGCAAAAAGCATGACAGAAAATATAGAATCGTCGTTGGCCCTCAACGCTCAAAGCGAGACGGCAAAATTGTCGCCAACTTGGGCTTTTGGGATCCTCGTGAGAACAAGCTTTCCCTTGATATGATAGCCTACGCTGAATGGATCAAAAAAGGAGCACAACCGGCAGATTCTGTGCAGAAACTAGCACAGAAAGTAACCCAGTAACACAATCCAATAACCCAGATGATAGACCTTTTAACCCATATAACCCAAGGAGTCACAAACAATAAAGATGTCCAAGTTTCAGAAGACATGGTTGACGGGGTGCATCAATATACAATCCGCGCTCCAAAAGACGTGATGGGACTTTTAATTGGGAAAGAAGGACGGACTATACGTGCTATCAGAAGTTTAGCCCGCGCAAGAGCCATTGTTGAAAAAATCAATATTAACGTGAATCTCGAAGAAACTACTCAGTAAACGGATCACTCTTCCCCGCAGGCGGCGCAGGCTCAATAGTTTGTCCAACCCCAATCTTCAATTTCTCCATCTCACGAATTAACTCCAAGTCCTTTTGGTTAAGATTTGCAATCGGCTGATTAGCCGCAGGCAAGTTTGTTGGCAAGCCTACCCAGAAAGTCAAAAGATCCAAGTCAGCAGATAAGGTCGGCAAGCCTTCTGCTCCAACCATTTTAATTTTTGAAATTTTTACAATCGGGGCCGCAGTTTTAAGATTATCAATAAGGTCAATTATTGCCCCCAAACCCCCCTCAAATTCTAAAATAATGCCAGTCTCCCTTGCACCTTTTTGAACCCCTTGTTTTTCAGACAGTTTAACTTCGGTTATATTGATGTTTCTCTCAAACGCCCGAGTTCTTATTGCAGAAAGAGCCGCAGGCCCAGAGCTTGCAGAAGGAACTGCCAATAAGCTGACTTGAGCCTGACGCGTCAAAATAGTACGGTCTAACTCCGCTAAAGTATTCCTTTTCTCCGACAATGTAGCATTTTCCACCTTGAATTGAAGCATTCTTTCCCGCGTTGCAAAAATGTTATTAAAGCTACTTCTGCCAAAGGTAACACTTAAGACGGTTATGACCAAAAAAACAAGAAGGGGAATAATAAAATGGCGAGAGTTGCTTTTTAGAGCCTCTCTTGTTGGTAATTTAATTTCTGTATTTAACTGCATAGTTCTTGCTTATCCAATTTCTCACCCCGCTTTTATTGGACACTTAAAGTTACCGTATAAACCCCCCGTGTTGTCTTTGACAGCCCGTCCAAAAAAATGCTGCTAAATTGGGAATCTGCAATAGATTTGAAAAGTTCAGAAACAGTAGCAGAATCTGGAAGATTTAATGAAATCACAAACTTTCCTTCTTGAGTATTTACTTCAGCAATGCTTGCCTCAGCAGGTGCAAGTCTTATTACTTCCGCCAGTAGTCGTTCAGGCGCCTGTGGAGAACTTGTCAAAATGTTTGTTGCGACTGTAGTCCGGCTTTTTACTGTTTCAAGCAATGTTTCAATAGAAGATAGTCCTGCAATATCTCGTCTCAACTGTCCGCCTTCTGCAATCAATTTCCGCTCCTGCGACAAAAAGAAAAAATGTGTACCAACAACCCCAAGCAATACTACAAAATATACTCCTAAAACAATAAAGCTCGTGCGCCTAACTACACTCTGTGTCTTGTTAATCTTTGCAGCCTCAAGAGGAGCATTCCCCGCAAGATTAATCCCGTGTGTTTTTGTCTGGACAGATGGGTTCCTCATATTGTGTTACTGCTCCGCAGCCCCTATCGCAACTCCATAAAGCGGAGCATAGGCAACAAAACTTTTGTCCAGGGGAGTATCTTTAGAAATTCTTACAAATGGGTCTCCAATCAACACATCCATCCCTAAAGCTTGCGAAAGATAAAGTACAACATGTGGCATCCCGGCAGTTCCTCCGGCAAGAATCAGTGTCGAAACAGGATTCTGATCCCCAATCTCAGTTTTGTAATACTGCAAAGCCTTTTTTATTTCATCAACGATTTGCGCAAAAACTGCTTTTAGAGCCTCCGCGACCTTACCACCGCCCATGTTTTCATCCAAGCCATACGCGCGCTTGTATTCTTCTGCTTGAGGAAGACCCAAGTTTAGAGAAGTTGACACAGCCCGAGTTAGCGCATCTCCCCCCGAAGCAATAGAATAGCTTAAGCTAAGTTGCCCTCCTCGAACAATTCCAACCGAAGTTGAAGAAGAACCAAAGTCAACTAAAACTACCGTTTGGTCTTGCGGAGCAAGTGCGCGCACCAGAGACAAAAGCTCTGTTTCTACATTCACAACCTCCAGATCTGCAAACGTTGAAACCTTCATATATTTAGAAATCAAGTTTTTAGAAGCAGCAACCAACAAAACCTCAACACTCCCGGGAGTTCCGCCCGATGGCTCAACGCGTCTTAATATTTGGTAATCTATATTGGCTTCTGCTATTGGGATAGGAATATATGGTTCAGCTTGCCATGCGATCGCCGAATCCACCTCTTGGTCTGTTAAATAGGGGAGTTTGATAAATCTTGTAAATACTTTGTTTTCGGGAAGTACAATGTTTACTTGTTTTACTGTTACTTTTGTATCACTCAATAGCTTTTTAACAGCTTCTGCAACTCCGACAATATCCCGCTCGTTATCAGACTCCAAACCATTCCCAGGAACCGCAGTAACCCCAGCAGCCATCAATAAAAAGGTATCGCCCCGCTTTTCAAGCTGAACAACCTTTATTGATTTTGAACCGATATCAAGTCCTAAAATAGCCATACGTGTTACATGTCACTTGTTGCGTGTCACTTTGACAAATCTCCCGCCCCAGAATAAAGCCCAAAATCAAAGATAGGTGGGATATCCGCATATGGTCTATAAACTACAACCTTTCTTTTCGCTTCCCCAGCAGTTCCCAAAGATTCAATTTTATTTCCCTGTTGGGGAAGAACACCATTCCCAGGAAAATTAACCGAAATTCCTACAACATGGTCAATATCTGTATTGTAAAAAAATCTAACTCTCCCGGTTTGGGGACCGGGAAGCGATGTGTTGTTCCCTCGAGCCGAGGCACCAATTGAAGAGAGTGTAAATTCTTTGCTAAAAGCAAAACTTCTGTTGTCTATTGTGCATGAACCGGAAGCGTCAGCGAAATTATTGTCTGTTCGTCTTGAGCTGTTTGGGTCATATGCCGCTCTCCCAATTTTTGCAGTCGACCCACCTCCGCTCCCGGAAGTATGCAAAAGTGAGAATTCTAAAGCTGGCGCCGTGGACGACGAACCGCTAGTTCCCGGGTTTCCCCAACAAATTTTTATCCGGTCTCCGGTAAAACAGGGGAGCGCCCCAGTACAAACCAGATTCCCGCCCGTGTCATGCGAGACAAACCATATACTGGTTGTATCACCCGCACGAAGCCCAGTTGGAAAAGCAAACTCCTGAGTTCCTTGAGCAAGACCGGAAATACTTGCATTAAAAGTTGACCCAACAGGCAAACTCCCAGCAATTGTCGTCCCGGCCCCGGTTTTCAAAAGCTGTTCAACACCAGCTTCTGCAGCCGAGACTGCGCGTAGCGCATCTTCTTCTTTTTTAGAAATTGTAATATCTGTAACCGATCTGGAAGCAATCGATAAAGCAATTGTCAAAACAACTGAGAGGATAAGAAGTACAACAACCAAGGCCTGACCGGATTCGCGAGCTCGAGTTGGGGCAATTTGTGTGGGCATTCCATTTCAATGTATCAATAGGCAACACCGAAAGTCAAACAATCTCATATTCGGCTCTGCGAGCCTCAGAGAGCTATTAGGAAATAGCTCATAGCGTGACAACCAGCCTCTTGGTTGATGTGCTAAGCATCACAACCGGCCGCCTAGTCTCGCAGCCAGGTCTCGCAAGACCAGGCGTAGCAAGCCAAATCCCAACGTGCAAAGCTATTCCACCTCGGAGGTGGATTTATACCTACACCTGGGGATTGCACGCTCTTAACAATTTCTAATTTCTCAAAAGAATTCTGCTTTGAAGACTTATTGACCCTCTTTCCTCAACCCGAGCACTAGTTGACAATGCTTCTGCAACAAATGTTGCATTGATAAGAACGGCTTTGTTTATACCCCCAACAGTTTCGCAGGAAAAAGAACAGGCAGTAACATCCACATCATTAACCGTAATAGGAGCAAGAGCAGCACTTCCCGCTGCAATCTCACCAATGTTCGGGGTACCAACATTTCTGCATACAAAAGAAGCAGTAACCCCATATTGGTCTTGATAGGTAATTTGCGAAGAATTGCAGGAAATAATTGCTCTGGAGTTGCGAATCGATCTTTCCATAAGTCCAAAAACGCGCTCTCCTTCTCTTTTGACTCGAGTCGTTGCTTCTGCCTTTGATGAGCCGCGAAAAGCCGAGAAAAGAATTTGATTGGCAATAAGAAGAATTATGGCGAAAATAGAAATAACAACAAGAATTTCAATAAGGGTAAACCCTCGGTTCATTCGTCTTAAATTTATCATTTGTAATTTAGCATTTAGCATTGTAGCGCTTCGCGCTACTGTCCTGTCCAGCTTGTCAAAATCGTCGACATCCTAGATTGATGTGACCCTCTTGCATCTGTCCAAGCCACAGTCACATCCACAGAAACACTAGATGCATCCAAAGAAATAAGGTTTGCACTCCTTGTAAAAGCGGTGTTTGGAATAACTTGCCCTGCAGTACATGGATTAACGATATTCCAATAAAGCTGGTCCATACAATAAGTTCTTCCTGCCCGTGCCGCAAAGCCAGACCAGCTTGAATCCCTTTGTTGTCTTATCCACTCAATTGCTTCTTGAGTAAATCGAGCCGCAGTTGCTTGATCTTTGGCAAACCGCGCGTTACGAACCGAAACGGCAGCAATAGAAACAACCCCGGTAATAACTAAGCCAACGACCGCCAAGACAATAACAAGCTCCACAAGGGTTTGTCCGCCACACGCGACACGCCACACGCGACACGTTGCCTTCGTGTTACTTGTCACCTGTCTCGTGTCACGTTTCACTTCTGCAATATCCCTTCCTTCGTTATTATTGCACTGATTGTTCTCCCAACTGCAGGATAAGCCACAGTCGCAACAACGCTTGCAGGAAGAGTTGTTCCTTGTCCTAAAACCTTATACATAAAATTTGTCGATGCGATTGTTACCCCCGAAGGGAGAGTAATCGTTCGAACGATTATAGAATTTGGGCAAGTTGCGGAAATTGTGTAGCTTTCTGCCAAAAAAGCGACCACGTACCCAGCCAAAACTCCGGTACACCCAGTTGGTTTCTCACCAGCCCAAGCAAGCTCTCTTGCAAAAGAAAGATTAACTCCAAGTTCATTGTAAACTCCATTCAAAATTTGCCTTCTTGTAAATTCGCGATACGCCCCAAACCCACCAAAAAAAAGGATAGTGGCGATAACAAGAACAATAAGGATCTCGATAAGTGTGTAGCCGCGGCTCATGGGTTGGTTAACCTAAAATTACATGCAACAGTACATGCTCCTCCACAAGTCGCACTACCGCCTTGTTCAAGCGCCGCACACAGCTCGTACGTATTGGTTGTAGTTCTTGAATAGTAGTAGCTCCTTGTCCCAGTCGTTTGTTGGGGATCTCGAGGCACAAGAGACATATAAACATTTCCTGAACATGCTGCCGTCCCACCATTGAGTGCTCCTCCAAAAGTTACCGCCGCAGGGTACTCTCCACAATCAGTTCTGTATATTTCAATGTTTGATCTAATCTCTGCCAAGTCTGTTTTTCTTTTGTTATCCCGCGCAGCTTTGCTTGCAGCAGAAAAAGCAACAATCGAAAGGCCAATAAGAATTCCAATTATCGCCAAAACAACAAGAATCTCAATGAGCGTAAATCCATAATTTTTACCAGAGCTCATATCGGATCTTTTTTTCTTAAAAAAGTCCGTTATCAAGGTAAACCCTCTTTTTTTTATATTCATGGTAATGGACAATTCACACTTGTCGGCTCACTTGTCACCTTTCCAGACTTTCCGTTTGCACAAACAGTCCAAAATCCAGCACCTTTTGCTGATAATTTGCCCCAAAACACATAAGTTGTCCCGGATCCGTCAGAAATATATTTATGTGTATTTTGAGCATCCGTTGGACAACCCGACATATACGCCCGAAGGGGCGGGGGAGACCCAACATTGCAAAGATTTCTCAATGCAACAATTGAAGCAGAAACCGGATACAACCCGTTATTTACATTTGAGTAGTTTTCCAAAGCAATATGGTATTGCCGAAGGTCGTTTACACGGTCTGCGTCCGCTCCTTTTCTGATTTGCTCAAGCGGATTTAATGCCCCAAGAAGCGCCACAACAAGAATTCCGATTATTGTAATGACAATCAGAATTTCAATGAGGGTAAAACCACGAAGTGGTTGAGCACTCATATCGGATCTTTTTTTCTTAAAAAAGTCCGTTATTAAAGTGAAGCCCTTTTTCATTTGTTTGTGATTACAAAGTTGCATCTTGCCCCACAATCTGTATCCGTTCCAGTCACATCTGTGTCTTTCGAATTTTCAAGTCTTGCAAAAAGTTCATATTTTGTACCATCTTTAGAAACTCTATATGAATAATAAAGCTGCTTGTGGGGATCTTTT
Organism: Patescibacteria group bacterium; assembly: GCA_038062025.1. Lineage (GTDB taxonomy): Bacteria > Patescibacteriota > Microgenomatia > UBA8517 > UBA10165 > 2-12-FULL-44-25. The sequence continues at coordinate 2,802 of JBBTXW010000014.1, read as the reverse complement.
GGAAAATCAAACTCTTGCGGAAACTTTTTATTTTGTTCATAATACTCTTCAATTTTTTCCTGAACTGTCATCAAATCCGCTTTCCTTTGCGTATCTCTCTGTGCCACCTGCTTAACCCTAACATCCCAGAGGAAAGCTAACACTAGAATCCCCAACAGGCATATAAAAATAAGGCCTTGAATAAACCTTGTGTCCTGTGACTTTTCCCTTTTCACTTTTCCCTTTTCACTTTTTCTCTTCATTCTCATCCAACACACCTTCTATCTCATCTATGAGTTGTTGTATTTTATCATCGCTAGTAACTCTAAAATTACACATTCTTCCGCCGCAGTCTAAGTTTAAAGATACCACATTTTCGTTGTATTCTGCGTCATTTTTGCTTTCTAATGAAGCATACAATTGAAAATTTTGAGTATTTGATATGTATTTATATCTTGCTAAATTTCTCGACTGATGAGGATCATTCGGCAAAGTGGCAATATAAGGAGGGTACTCAAGATCAGAAATGTCCCTCAAAGTATCAGCACCCCATTCGCAGGTTCTCAGGTTCTCAAAAGACCCGCAAGCCAAAATCTTGCCCTCCCGCGACGGGGGATAATATCCAAAATCATACTGATATGAAGATAAAGCAGTTGCAATATGTTTTAAATCGTTCTTTCTCTGGACATCTCTTGCTCTAATATATGATTTTTGAAAATTAAAGTAGGAAAATCCCCCCACAAGTCCAAGCACAATCACAATAAAAGTAAGCTCTCTATGATTAACACCCCGAATTTTAAATTTAAAATTAGAAATTTGAATACATTCCCAGTATACCTTCTCCCCAAATATATGTAACCCAAGCACCAACAAGAAGAAACGGACCAAATGCAATTTCATGCTTCAATCCTGCTTTGCCCAATATTAGTAAAAACACCCCCACAAACGCTCCAGAACAAAAAGAAATAAAAAGCCAAACCAAAATTCCCGGGTATCCCAAAAGCGCACCCAAAACGAAAGACAATTTAACATCCCCGAATCCCATCCCGCGGCGCCTCGTTACAAGATAAATTGCCAAGAAAAACAAAAAAGATAGAAAACCCCAAAAAATGTGTGTGTACAAGCCCGGAGAGGGGAGTGAGAGAATATAAAGAAAAACTAGGATACCTTGGGAGAGGGTTAAAACATCAGGCAGTATTTTAAACTCCAAATCTACAACCAAAAGAGCCAAACTCAACGTTGTAAAGATCAGCAGAAAAATAAGTTCCGATGAGTTTTGCGCAAATCTTCCCACAACAACGAAAAATAAGGCAGTAAGAAACTCAACAACTGGGTACCTGATGCTGTATGGTCTGCGGCACATCCTACACCTGCCCCTAAGCAGAAAATAACCAATTATAGGAATGTTCTCTCTCCACCTGATGTTTTTTCCACAAGATTCACACTTTGATCTGCCGGTTATCGCCAAACCCCGCGGCAAGCGATAGGTAAGCATGCCAAGGAAAGAGCCAACAACAGAGCCAATGAAGAAATTAAAAATAAGATATAAAAACGATAATGTAAAAATAAAAATGTTTAAAAAACTTTCTAAATTATTATATATCGTTTTTCACTTTTCATTTTTAGTTTTTATTGTGAAGCAAGTTTCATTTACTTTGCTACACATGTGTAGCAAACATCTTCCTCAACCCAAGACGTTGCAGAAGGACAGCTTGCCAACGTCCCGTTTTTAGGAAATTCGGCTTCAAGATTAATTTTAAAAAGCTCCCCGTTTTTTCTTCTTGTCACCTTCGACTCTGGAACAAAACAAGCATAGATTGTGACTTTAGGCCCAGAACCTTTGGAAATATAAACTGTGCCATTTCTACCCAACACAGAGTCGGTCGTCAAAAATCTTTCAGATAACTTCTTTGAAGTCACAAGTTCGCCGGGTGTTTTACACTCATTATCCGCACATATTCCAACCTCGGGCACGCGCAAACTCTTCCAAGACAAAGCAGGGGAAAGCTCAACTGGGTTTACCCGATCTGACCAGGGAACCCGCCCAAAAGAGATATAAAATTTACCCAATGAATCCAAAACCTCTTGGGCATCTTGCGCGAGGCGCGCATCTCGCTTTTGCCTTGCCCGCTCAACCGGGTCTACAAAAAATACGAAAACTGCCGTAACAACAAACAAAAACCCAATAACAACTGTCAGCTCAAAAGTTGAAAAGCCAGGGAGCCGAAACATCACTCAGGGATACAGATATGGCAAGAGACTGCGGTTCCTGCAAAAGTTCCGGCTGTACATGCAGTTGTCCCATTCCTCTGAAGCTTAGCCAAAACCCTCATTTGCTTTGATTCTGGTTGGAAGCAAACATGGCCTAGGTCGCTTGAGTCCTTTGTTACATAAATGCTTGCAAGGTTTTTCCTTTTTAAATACTCAGGCTTAAGTTCATTTGTGTCTGTCGTAAGTTCTTTTAACGTGTAGTTGACAGCGCCGCGTGATGCGCCATCATCCATTGTGCTTGCCTGAACCATTGAAACTGCTGCAGGACTTGATGCACAATCCGTCCCATTAAAATCCCAAGGGTAACACTGAAACGTTGTATAGTATCGATCAAGCGCGCTAAGAAGCTCGGAGGCATCTGACCTTTTGGCTGTATCGGTTCCTTTCTTTATCTGTTCAATTGGATTTATTGCAGAAAGAACCGCAATTGCCAAAATTCCAATAACCGCAATGACGATAAGTAGTTCGATTAAGGTAAAGCCGCGGGAAGACCTGTGGGCAGAATTAAACATGTACATATTCAGTGTATACACATTAAAATTGTGATGTCAA
>JBBTXW010000013.1:3558-5543 GCA_038062025.1 Patescibacteria group bacterium | reverse complement strand
TTGCGTTTTGGGTTTACACGGGGCATACTGAATTTTAAGCTGAGATGAACTCAAACAACGGTTGGCTTGTCCCGATTCTGAGTGCAACTGTCTTGCTTTTGGCAACGGTTGCTGTTGGTCCTTTGCAAAAATTTGCAGCCTTTGAAAATGCACCAAAACAAGAGGCGTCTGGGAGCACAGTGGAAGAAAAAAACTTGGGAAGCGTTGAACTTTCTGTGGTTGATGTTTCGGGAGACACAAGCAGCAAAACACGCAATCTTGAAATAAGAATTTCTTCCCTGACAGAAAAAGTAACCGGGGTAGAGCTTCTGCTTGTGTTTGACCCGAATACCATTTCTGTTAGCAACATATCGGGAGGTAGTTTTCTTAACAGTGCGACAGTCTTACAGAAAGAGATTGACAATAAAAAGGGCTTAGTGCTTTTTACAATTGGTACACTCACACCCAAAAACGGTAGTGGTACTCTTGTAGAGCTTAGTGCAATTGTTAAATCCGGAAGGGCAGAAATAAGTATAAGTTCTGATTCAAAAGTTACTGCCCTCGGGGCAGATAAAAGTGTCTTGGGTCGCGTTTCAGGAGTAAAAATACAGTAACATGAATAAAAAAGTTATAATCGCGCTTGTTACCCTGCTTCTTTTGTTGGTAGGTTTGGGTGTTGGAGTTTTTTTGGTTAGACAAACGCAGGAGGTTAGAAAGAAAGCAGCCCCCGCATCTTCAATTGAGATATTGCCCAAAAGCCCCACAGCAAGCGCGGGGCAGGAGTTTACATTGAGTGTAAATATGAAAACCTCAACAAACGAGATAAGCGGCGCTGAGCTTCATATCACATTTGATGCAGATAAACTCACTCTTCGAGACTTCTTGCCAACAACTTCTCTGCCAACGGTCTTTGTTTCTCCTAAAATTGACAACACTGCGGGAACTGCCTCTATGACCCTGGGGGCTCAACCTTCTAATCTTTTCTCAGGCGAAGGGATGATTGCTACTTTAAAGTTTCAAGCGAAAAGTTTATCTGGTTCGGCGCGTGTTGACTTTGCTCCACAAACTTTAGCAACCGCGCTTTCCGAGACACAGGATGTTTTAGTTTCAAAAACTGGGGCACAGGTAACTGTTCTTGCTTCAAGCACCGGCATATTAGAAAACCCTTTAACACCAACCCCTTCCGTCTCCCAACAAGCACAAGGCGGGGCAGAAAGTTCGACGACACCCACTCCAACAGCAAAACTTACCCCCACACCAACTAAGGTAGCAACAGGATCTGCCACATCTTCTGCTTCAATCCCAGTTGCCGGAGTTTCCCTTCCAATATATTTCTCACTGGCAGCGGGCATTGTTATTATGCTGATGGGCATAGTACTTGCGCTGTAGCGTATGAGAAAAATACTTTCTCTCTTTTTTGTGGGTGTTTTATTGGCAAGTATTTTTGTTGGTGTTTTGTATATTAAAGAGCGTCAAGACGTTAGAAAAAAAGCACAAAGTGTGAACTCAGTTCAGGGAAAAGTTCTTCTTTTAATTTACAACCCAATCATTGAAAGTCACGGAGGCAAGCGTCTTGCCGAAGTTGTTGGCTGGAATAATCCAGATCAGCTGACAACTTCCTTTTTGGGCAGTGTCAGTGATATTAGTGGAGGAGGTGCAAACTACACAATCGTTGAGAGGGTTGAGCTTGATAAATTTCCAAAACATGTGGATGGTTTTCAATACACTGACGAAAGTTTCTTAAATTGTTTGGCAAAAAGAGACAAGGTCGCTTGCCATAAGCCAGGACAAGAAGATGGGTTTGGGTATTTGGCAGATTACAGAGAGATGATTGCTGAGGTTGATGCTTGCGGCAAGAGGAATAGGGATGAAATAACTGAGCTTTGGATTTGGGGAGGTCCGTATTTTGGATTCTGGGAATCAAACCTTGCTGGGCCGCCTTCTAAGGTTTTTTATTACAACTCAGGTGCTACAACGGGGACATCGTGTGAGAAGCTCTTGCCTAT
>JBBTXW010000013.1:0-3458 GCA_038062025.1 Patescibacteria group bacterium | reverse complement strand
GTTGTTAAATCTTCTTGCGATGATTTCTTGACGTATCCCAATCTCCAAGGTACTACAACTGATGTCAGCTGCCAAACTTGGGGATGCTCTCAGCTTGGATTTTTTAAGTGGATGTTTAATCGCATGCCGAGAGCAGAAGGCCAAACAGACGGGGTTTACAATAATTGGTGGAAGTATCTTTTAGACCCGGAGGGAAGTTTATTTACCAGTCCCGCACCCATTCCATCTGTTACTGCAAGCCCTTCCCCAACTTCAACTCCAACACCGCAACCATTAGTGTTTACTAGTACTTCTGCGTCATTTTCTCAAAGTCAGGCGACATTCAACTTTACTTTTACAGGAACTCCATCGAATCAATTTATAATTGATGCTTCAACAATTTCCAACATGTCTTCTGATGTGTACCTTTCTTTTGGTGTTGGCAATACAAGCCCAATAAATGTTGGTTCTCCAACTACTCGTTGGGATAAGTATTCCTGTGGAAGAACTTTATATTGGCGAGTATATAACTCAGACAGAACAAGAAGCAGTTCGATAACAACCACCACAGTGAGCTGTCCCACCCCAACCCCAACACCCACGCCGACTCCGACGTTGACTCCTACGGCGACTCCAACTCCAACGTCCACACCTATACCAACAACTAAGCCAGCTATGCCGGGAGATGCAGACGGAAACGGAAAGGTAGACCTCTTTGACTATAACCTGCTTGTTACCCATTTTGGTCCAAGAAGACCGGCTTCTGGCAGCCCTGCAGATTTTGATAAAGATGGAGATGTTGACCTTTTTGATTACAATCTCTTGGTCACAAACTTCGGCAGGGTTTTGTAACCTGTTACAATCCCCCTATGCGAATTGGAATAATCGGAGCCGGATTTGTGGGGTTAACGGCAGCTGTCAGGCTTTCACAAAAAGGTCACGCTGTTGTAGTTTTTGAAAAGGAAAATGCGCCCGGGGGTTTGGCAATAGGGTTTACCCACAAGGGTTGGAAGTGGCCACTTGAAAAACACTACCACCATTTATTTGTCTCGGACTGGGCAATAAGAAACTTGGCAAAAGAAGTTGGACACAAAATAAAATTTAGCCGACCTAAGACCTCCACATACTTTCAAGGAAATATTTTTCAGCTCGACTCCCTTATGTCTTTTTTGAAATTTCCACATCTTAGTTTGATTGATAAAGCAAGAACTGCCAGGGTACTTTTTTATTTGCGAATAACACCGTTTTGGCAGCCGCTGGAAAAAATAACCGCGTATAAATTTTTGACCGAGTCGATGGGTAAGAACGTGTGGAGAATTTTATGGGAGCCGCTATTTGTAAAAAAGTTTGGGAAATTTAACAGAAGTATTTCTGCTTCCTGGTTTTGGGCAAGGATTAAAAAAAGGAGTGCATCTTTGGGATATCCTGCGGGGGGTTTTGAGGGCTTGGCAAAATCGGTTGAGAAGTCCGCAAAAAAGCAGGGTGCACGTTTTGAATACGGCGTTGGGGTTGAAACGATTAACAAGCTGCGAAACCAATTAACAATAACCACAGATAGTGGTGAAACACACATTTTTGATAGGGTTATCTGCACATTGCCAACGCCATTATTTTTGAAAATCACAAAAGGACTACCTAATTCATATAAGAAAAGGTATTCAACACTTCAGGGTTTGGGGGCAGTAAATGTGGTACTTGCACTAAAAGAACCACTCTTGGAAGATGGCACCTATTGGCTTAATGTCAATGAGAAAGGTTTCCCTTTCTTGGCGATTGTGGAACATACGAATTTTGCAGACAAAGCACGTTATGGCGGTAACTCAATCGTATACGTGGGCAACTATCTTGAAACCAGCCACAGATACTTTACTTTAAATATTCAAGAATTAATTCAAGAGTTTACTCCGTGCCTAAAACGAATTTCTCCACAATTTTCCCTAAAAATCATCAGAAAAGCTTGGGTATTTAAGGCTCCGTTTGCACAACCTGTTGTTGAGAAAAACTATTCCCGAAAAATCCCGCCCATACAAACTCCGATTAATGGTTTGTACTTGGCCAACATTCAACAAGTTTATCCTTGGGATCGCGGAACAAACTACGCTGTTGAACTGGGGAGCCGTGTGGCAAAATTAGTAGATGAGAGTACAGATTAAAAAGCATCTTCCTGAAATAGTTTTTGCTTCTGCCGCTTTGGCTTTTTCCTTCTGGCTCGCGTTCCACACTTTCTCTTGGGAGGACGGATCCCTGCTTGTTGCTGCAAAAGCCTGGAGCGATTTTGCAAGCCATATTCCCCTCATCAGGTCATTTTCTTACGGAGAAAATTGGCCTCCGGAATATCCGCTTTTTCCAGGTGAGCCAATACGCTATCACTTTCTTTTTTATTGGGGTGTTGGAATGCTGGAAAAACTTGGGTTTCGAATAGACTATGCTCTTAATATCCCAAGCGCCCTATCTTTCTTTCTTCTTCTGTTATCAATTTATTTGTTGGCAAAACATATTTTCAAAAGCAGGTTTGTTGCCTCACTTTCGGTTTTGTTCTTTTTGTTTAACGGCTCTTTTGCCTTTTGGGAATTTTTTAAGAGTCACCCAATATCTGCAAACACATTAAGCGACATTTTTAACAATTCATCCTTTCCATCATTTGGACCATACGATAACAAGGTTGTTTCTGCTTTTTGGAATCTGAATATTTACACAAACCAAAGACATTTGGCTTTGCCGTTCTCATTGCTTTTATTGCTTGTTTATTTTCTATTTAAAAGTAATGAGAAGCAAAAGACATCGAAATTATTAATACTTTTGTGTGGATTTTTTATAGGAATACTTCCTTTTGCCCATTCAAGTATTTTTGTAATGGCAATTTTAGTTTTATTGATTCTTTTTGTTTTGTTAAAAACGCAAAGAATAACAATTTTTGGAATTCTTCTTTTGGGTTTTGTTTTATCTTTGCCTCGCGTTATTTTCCTTGGCGGAAGTGCAACTTTTTTACCAACTATTCAGATTGGTTTTTTAACACCAGCTCCCTTAACCTTATTTTCATTTTTAAAATATTGGTTCTTAAATCTTGGCTTGTCGCTATTTTTGATACTTGTGGGCGTTGGATTTTCTACAAGAAACCAAAAGCGGCTTCTGGTTGCGTTCTTGCCACTGTTTTTAGTTGGCAATCTTATTCAGTTTTCAATAGAAATGGCTGGGAATCACAAATTTTTTAATGTTTTTTTGGCTGTTGGAAATATTTTTACTGCTTATGCTGTGTTTAGAATATGGAAAGTAAAACTTTTTGGGAAGGTTGTTGCAGGATTGTTGATTGTACTTCTAACATTTTCCGGAGTTATAGACTTCTTTGCAGTTAAAAATGATGTTTTCTACAAACTTGAGGACTACACAAAAAACCCAGATGTTTCATGGATTAAAGATAATACTCCAAGGGATGCGGTATTCTTAAATTCAACTTATCTTTACCACCCAGCAAGTCTTGC
>JBBTXW010000012.1:0-4560 GCA_038062025.1 Patescibacteria group bacterium | reverse complement strand
GCGCGCAGACCAAAGTCTACTACTACTATGAAAATCCTCGTGATTTCTGACACCCACGGTAATATTAACAACATCCGCCACGTCTTGGGTTTTGCTAAATCTGAAAATATGGACGCTATCTTTCATTGTGGTGATTTTTCAACCGCACAAAACGTAGCCGAAGTGCTTTGTAGTGGATTACCACTGTACGCTGTGACAGGTAATGCAGACGAGGCAAGGTACGAAGAAATCTGGAGTGCTTTAGAACAAGCAGTAGAACGCGGTGACACAGTGGAATTTACATTTGATGGTCGAAAAATTGCGATGGGTCACCAACCGGCCAAAGTTCGTGAGTTTTTAGAAAGCGGGAACTTTGATGCAGTTTTCTTTGGGCACTTGCATTACTCTTCCAAAAAAATAGTGGGAAATACTTTAGTCGTCAACCCCGGCGCTCTTGGAAACACCAAAAACCCGTCCTTTGCCGTTTACGACACATCAACTAACTCCGCAGAGCTAATCCAAATACCTATCTAAGTGAAAATAATTTACACCAAACATGCAATTGATAAAATAATTTTGATAAATAGATTGGGTTGGGAAGTGTCAAAAAATAAAGTTAGGCAAGTTATCAAAGACCCAAAATGGAAAGGCTCGTCCCATTTTGGACAAGAAACAGCGATAGGGCTTGTGGGCAAAGACCACATCCTTAGGATTATCCTTGAGAGGGAAGGTGGTATAATAAGGGTAATTACATTGCATATAGCAAGGAGAGGAAGATATGAAAGCGAGTTATGACAAAGAGGCGGATATCTTAATGTTGCAACTGGCCAACAAAAAGATAGACGACGCATACGAAACTGAGAATATGATTGTCCACATCGCCAAAGATGGGGAAGTTGTTTTATTGGATATATTTAACGCTTCCAGGCTAATTAAAAGTATAAATAAAGCACTCCCCAAAAAACTCAAGGAGGAGATCCTTGCCTCTGCTTGAAATTACTCCTCATTTGACAATTCTTACAGAAAGCATCAATCTAAATTAATGAAGCAAAATTTTCCTCAGCGCGGTTTTGCACCGGTTCTCATTTTGGTAATAGTCGTGATTTTAAGCGCGGGAGGCTTTGTTGCCTATAAAGAGTTGCCAAAACTAATAAGCAGACAGTCTTCAGACCTATCAGTTGCAGATATTACACAAGAACCTGAAAGCTCAGAAGTCGCTCCTTCCGAGAACTCAACTCAACCAATCACCTCCCAAGCAGTACCAACCACAAAGCCAAAACCGACCCCTACTCCCACACCTGCTCCTGTCCTTCACACAGTGTCTGTTGGCGGCTTTGCCTACGACGACAGAAACGACAACGGAATTTACGATAGCAATGACGCCAAAATTCCTTATATGGAATTGCGTTTTTATGACTCGACCAAACTTAACGAGTGGATAGGAACAACCTATTCTGAAAACGATGGCAACTTTGTATACAACCTGTCAGTTTATGGGAACCTTCTGCTTAAACCAAACGCAGGCAATGGTTTTTCTCCGCGGGACAATTCTTCAAAAACATACTCCAAAGACACTTCCGGCATCTCAATTGGTTTTCGCTCATCAAGCGCACCTGTGACTGGTAACTCTGGGGTTATCGAAGGTGATACATACAACGACACCAACCGCAATAATGCCCGCGACTCAGGAGAAGAGACCGTCTTTTTCTATAAGCTCTACCTACAAGATTCAGACGGCAACTACTACGACGTTGTCCCCGACAGCTGGGGCGGGGGACATTTCAAATATATAAATCTCCCACTCAACAAAACTTATAAACTGTGGCTATCTCCTGCAAGTTCCTACCAGGTAAATCGCACAGAGTACAATTACACGCTAACAGGCTCAAATCCGACAGTCAGCGACACCCAAATCCCAGTAGTTAAAGTGAATGATTATTGACAAACAATGAAAACTCAACGCGGCTTTATACCTATTTTGTTGATTCTCGTTATTGCCGCCCTACTTGGAGTGGGAATTGTTTTTCTTAACAAATCAAATCAAGCCAAAACTCACGCCGCCTCTACCTATCCTGAAATTCGAACCATGGCTGCTTCGGATAAAAAACAAGATGTGATCGAAGCGTCGGCCACAGGTAAAATCGCAGAAGGCTGGATTGAATACAAAAATACTCTTGACGGTTATTCATTTCTCTACCCGGATACTTGGCACATTAGGGAGTGTAGTAATGGAGTTTATCTTGGGAATATTTCTCTAAGCCCTTACGAAATTGAAAAAACTGAATGTGTTAGTGATAGACCTCCAACCAAAGAAAGCACTCCAGTAATAAGCTTATTTGTAACATCGCACAAAACCGTTGATGAAATTCTTAAAGAAGCAAATGAACAAATTATTGGATTTATGGATTTTATTGAAAGGTCGTCAGAAATTAATGGCAAAAATTACAGAGGAATGCTTATCAAACTAAAGATCATTCCTCCCTGGTTTGTTCCAAGTACCACAGCAGTAACTACATTTATAGAACTACCAGAAAGAAACCAAGTTATAGATATTGGTTTAGTAGGCCCGGATGACGATAGTGAAAATGCGAATATTTACAGACGAATAATCTCATCCTTTGCTTTTCTGCCGTATGACGAAACTGCAACATGGCAAACTTATACAAATAAAACATATAAATATTCCTTTAAATATCCCCTGGAAGACAACACATCATCTACCACAGACGACAGTTCCATAACAGAAATAAGTACGCCATCATTTAGCATAAAAATTACACATATTCCTACCTCAGATAAGAAAACAAGGGACTATATTCTTGATGGTGTGTCAGCAATACAAAATTGTGGAGAGCTTGATGAGAACTACTCTTGTTCAATACAAGCTGTGAAAAACGGCATACTTTACGAGATAACCTACAAAGGAGACCAAGAGAAAACTGAAAAAATCCTCTCCACCTTCAAATTCACCGAGTAGCAGTTTTAGAGGCTGGAGAGGTCTGCGTCAACATCTTTAGAGAAAGAGGTATTGCAACAAACGGGAGCAAGCGCGAACTAGGGTAGAAAGCCATAAAAACTTACATCTCTCAAACGGGTTATTGTCAAGTCGTGAGGCTGGGGTTAGAATTAACAAAAGAACAACTTCTAAAAAGGTGTTACAATTAACACATGTTTCTTTGGGACTATGATAGAAAAGAACTTGAAAAGACTGAACAGGGGCGGATTTTGATCTTGGAAAGAATGATTAACTATGGCCCGGGGGAAGAAAAAATTAAACTTGCAGATGTAAAAAAATACTGGGACAGGCTTAATCTGTGGCCATCGCGCAAAAGACTAATGGAGCTTTTAGTATGGGGAAAGTACATATCCTCACCAAAGAGCAAAAGCAAGTTTTGGATTTAATCGCAAAAAGCAGTTATTTGACTTCTGCCTTTTATTTCACAGGCGGAACAGCCTTAAGTGCTTTCTATTTGCAACACAGAGAGAGTGTTGATTTAGACTTCTTTTCTACTCAAAGATTTGACACGCAAACTATTCTTACCCAGTTTAAAGATTGGGAGAAGAAGCTTGGGTTTGAATTTCAATCAGAGTTCCTAGACCCGCTATTTCGTTGCCAGGCTGCATTTAAAAATGGTGAAAAAATTAAAATAGATTTTTCTTACTACCCTTATAAGTTACTAGACGAAAGGACTCGTTTCCATTTGCTTGAGGTTGATTCGCTTATGGATATTGCTGTCAACAAACTTATGACAATTACCCAAAGGCATGAGGTGAAGGATTTTGTTGATCTTTATTTTCTTCTGCAAAAGTTTTCTGTTTGGGACTTAAGGGAAGGTGTTCGAATTAAATTTAGAAATGATCTTGAACCTTTTGTTATTGCTTCTGACTTTACGATTGCTGAAAGCTTCGAATTCTTGCCCAAGATGATAAAACCGCTGACACTAGAAAAGATGAAGACCTTTTTTGTCCAACAGGCTAAAGAATTAGGTGGCAAATCTGTTGAATAAAAATGTTGGAAACTTATGAGTAAAGCTGAAGAGTTGGCGAGATTAAAACAGGAAATGGAGGAGGACAAAAGTCTTCCACTAAGAACTCCTGAGACACGTTTAGTTTTTGGCGAAGGGAATCCTGACGCAGAAATATACTTTATTGGAGAAGGTCCTGGTTACAACGAAAATTTGCAGGGCCGGCCATTTGTTGGTGTGGCTGGCCAACTCCTTGATAGAACTCTGGGGAGCATTGGGTATAAAAGAGAGGATGTTTATATTTCAAATGTAGTTCGCTTCCGTCCTCCTCAAAACCGCGATCCACTCCCGGAAGAAATTGCAGCATTTCAGCCATATGTTGACCGCGAAATAGAAATTATAAATCCCAAAATAATAGTAACCCTGGGACGTTTTTCAATGAATAAGTTTCTACCCGGTGAAATGATCTCAAGGATACACGGAAAACCTAGAGTAGTGAAATTCAAAGGAAAAGATGCTACAATTGTTCCAATGTATCATCCTGCCGCAGCTCTTCGTGCCGGGGCGGTAATGGAACAGTTTAAGGAAGACTTCAAAAGACTCCCTGAGATTTTAG
>JBBTXW010000011.1:3041-16428 GCA_038062025.1 Patescibacteria group bacterium | reverse complement strand
TTTCCAAGCGTGATCCTTAGGCCTCTCGGACACCCCACCAATATTTGTTTTGTGCACCCGATAGGACTCGAACCTACTACCTCAACGTCCGCAACGTTGCGCTCTATCCAGATGAGCTACGGGTGCGTGTTAACAAAACTACGCTTCAAGAGGAACTCTTTTTGAAAGCCAAGAGGCTGCTTTATCCAAGAAAGTTGGAGAAGCTTCCTCGTATGGCAATCTGTCTTGTAAAAGCAGTTTTAACTTCTCTTTGTCTTCTGTTTGAATTACAAACTCAAGTCTTCCCGGGAGTCTGTATGTTTCAATAACTAAAAGCTCGCTTCCAAACCTAGTTGTAAGCCAAAAACGAGTCAGCTCCTCCCAAAGGTAGCTTTTTCCGGCAAAGCTTACTCCTCTTGAAGTTATTTTGTGTTCAACTTCTTCAGGGGCAATTGTTGACAAAACATATACCAGAAAAACCAGAGAGGCTATGACGATAACTGGAAGCCAGCCGCCGATTACGAAGAAAATCACTGCTGTCAAGAAGGCCACAGCTAAAACTGTAGTAAAGAATTCTTTATTGCGTTTTTTAAAAGGGCGAACCGGCGCGTGCCAAACAAAAAGATCTCTTGAGGGCGAGATTATTTGGGCAGTATGTAGGCCGGTTTGTACGGGCATGTGCAGGGGAATTATACCATATTTTCTGATATAATATGGGCGCACGGAGGGTTGCCAGAGCGGTAATGGAGCGGCTTGCTAAGCCGTGACGGTGAATAGCCGTCCACAGGTTCGAGTCCTGTACCCTCCGCCTTTTGGAGGAATTGAGCAATGGTGGCTCACCAGTCTTGAAAACTGGGTCCGCAAGGGCATGTGGGTTCGAATCCCTCTTCCTCCGCAATGTACCACTTGACAAATTCTTCGTTTTTCTTCATACTTAGCTAAGTTAGCTAATCCTTCGACAAGCTCAGGATAAATTTATGCAAATATTCAATATTCACGAAGCAAAAACCAACCTCTCTAAATTAATAGAAAAAACCCAAAATGGGGAGGAGGTTATTATTGCCAAGGCCGGGGAGCCTGTGGTAAAACTTGTTCCTCACAAAGAGAAACCGAAGCGTTCGGGGTTTGGTGCGCTAAGGGGTAAAATTTTTATACCCGACAATTTTGATGATGAAGATGAAGAAATAAATGAAATGTTCTATGGCAAGAGTGTCGAGACTCTAAAGAAATAGATGCGTTATCTTTTGGATACAAACATTTTTCTAAGATATGTTAGGGGTGATAGAAAATTAAAAAACTCAGTCAAGGAAGTACTTCAAGACAAAAATAATCGGATATTAATAAGTGTTATTAGCGGGGTCGAAATTAGTATTAAAAATAAGCTGGGAAAACTTCCTCTTAAAACTAATCTAAGCAGATTATTTGAGGTTGTTGACTTCGAATTGTTAAATATTAACTGGAATCATGTTTTGGAGTTTGACAGGCTTCATGTTGACCAAAAGCACAAGGACCCGTTTGATCGACTGTTAATTGCCCAGGCAACAGCTGAAAGTTTAACTCTAATTACCGCTGATAAGAAAATTTGGAAATATGAGCTGCCTTTGTTAAAAGCCTAAATTTTGTATGTACCTTAGCTACTTGATGGGTGCTGATCAGATTACGGACGAAGAGCTAACAAATCTTGGTATTGAGATTGTTGGAAAAACAGAGTAGTGAAATTCTTTTTATTTTTAAGTTTAAGCAACTAACCGTACTACCTTGCTAAGGTCAGACACCACACTTGTCGAGCAACCCCAGCTTGTTTAATAATTTTAGCTGCCTCTTTCATTGTTGCTCCTGTTGTCCAGACGTCGTCAAAGAGTAGGACGTTGGAGTACTGGGACGTTGGAATGTTGGGGTTTAGAGAAAACACACCCTCTACGTTTTCGCGGCGGGCTTTACCACGGAGGCCGACTTGGTGCTTGGTGCGCTTGGCACGAACAAGCAGATTTTGAAAATCCCAACCCATTTTGTTGGCAATTCTTTTTCCAAGCTCTTCTGATTGATTAAATCCTCTCCAATTTTCTCTTTTCCAATGGAGAGGAATTGGGACGACGGTAAATTTTTCTTCAGTCCAAACCGGGCCTTTGTTTGAGAGGGGTCTGTAGTTTTTTAGATGAGCCGCCACAGTTTCGGCTAACTCATCTGCTATATCTGAGATAAAGCGATATTTGAATTTGATTATTAATTTTCGAGGGGTTCCTTCGTAAGCCCAAATGCTGTGGAGGCCGTTTGGGGTTTGATGCTTATCACAGTAAGTGTGCCGCACTCCATCGGGAGATGGTTGCTCACAAACAGGACAGACTTGAGGAAAGTGGAGTTTGGCACTTTGGGCACAATCCGGGCAAAAATAACTCCCTTTTTTTTTGCAACCAATGCACGTTTTTGGAAAAAGAAAATTTAAAATTCCCATTAAAAAACCGCCTTTCTACTTTTAGTATACTTGGCGGTTTTTCGAAGTGTGGAGATGGAGGGAATCGGACCCTCATCCATGAAAGATATTTAAAAGTTTCTACAAGCTTAGGTGATTGATAAAATTCACAAACACATCTTCAATTACCAAAAGTAATAATGTTTGTTAGATCAAGTACAAGATAAAGCTTGATCAGTGGATTATCTCGTTCTAGCTAAGGTTAACACCCCAAACATAGCGGCTAGAAGCACTAGCTTGAGATGTCAGTTAAGCAAACGCGTAATTAAACACGTACTCTTCTGAGGCTGCGGTTTTATCCGTGCCGTTTGTGTTTTTTGACTAAAGTTTTTCGAGATTTAGTCGGACTCGGCTTGCAACTTATTAAAGTACTTCCATGTCGAAACCTATCATCCCCATGGCGGTAATAAATTACCATTTCCCCCTTGCTTCGATTTCAACTAGCTTGTCGATATCTTTTTTCTTCTTGGCTTCCTTCTTCTCAAACTTCTTTTTACCCTTTGCCAAGGCTAATTCTATCTTAACTCGAGGTCCCTTATTATACACCAAGATAGGTACCAAAAGCAAGTTTTGCTGTTTCATCTTTGTGCCTAAAGAGACTATTTCGTGCCTATTTAAAAGGAGTTTCCTTGTGCGTAAGGGGTTATACCCCGGCACACCTGAGCCTGTGTGGGGAGGTATGTTGGCTCCCACAAGGTATATCTCCCCATCCCTGATCCTGGCAAAGGCGTTTGAGATGTCCCCACGGCCGTCATGCAAGGCACGAGCCTCCGTGCCTAACAAGACTAGGCCAGCCTCAACTGTGCTATATAGAAAATAGTCGTGTTTTGCACGGTTGTTGTAGATTTTCATACTGCAAGTATACAGGGGCTTAAGAAACAAGTTAAGTTAAATCATGTTATTATAGGTATAAGCTGTTGGCAGATTGCACACTAAATCACTAAGACAAGAAATACCCAGATGATTCTGTTCAGTGCGACAACTGCGGAGGGTGGGGATGTTTGGACCGTGAGGATAGGGGTTGGTTTACTCCTAGCACCCATCCAAGGGGGGCTTTTTCTTGCCTTAAATGGTACTAAAAAGGTCTTGACTTGGGCCTTTTTGGGTGCTAAAATGGGTTATGTCTACCACTTCAGCAACTCAAGTTAAAATTACTCTTCCCGAGGAGCTTTACTTGCATCTTAAGAGCAAGGCTGAAAAATTTGGTTTAAACCTCCCCGCTTACATAAAGAACTTGGTAATAAACGATGTTAAGGATGTGGATATTCCTGTATTTAAGATGAGCAAGAAGCAAGAGGAGATTTCCCTCAAGGCTTTAGATGACTATAAAGCGGGAAAGACCACGCTCATTAAGGACATTGATGAGTATTTTAACAATTTGTAAGCTCTTCGCATGGAAATCCGAACCAGTCCTCACTTCGACAAGGTCCTAAAAAGAAAAATAACAAAAAACATCCAACTAGGAGAAAAAGTCAAAAAACAGATGGGTTTGTTAAAAGAAGATATAAATCACCCCTCATTAAAACTCCACAAACTAACAGGCACAAGGTCTGAGGAATATTCCTTCTGGATTGAAGGGAACCTAAGAATCACTTTCATACTTTTTGGCAAAGGCGTACTCCTAACAGACTTAATTACGCACGACGAGTATTAATTGACAAACTTTGCCGCACGTGCGTCTTTGTTTGTCATTTTGTCCATTAGTTCAACGGCCGTGTCAATAATGGTTAGTTTGTCTACATGCTGATAACACTTTTTCCCGTGTTTCCAAGGTATTAAGTAATTGCGTAATAAACCTATAATACTTGACTTCCGTGTGTAAAGATGGTAGACTTCCCCACTGTTAGGCAAACTAACATTTTGTTACGAGAGGTTCGTGGCAAAGCACATTTTAGATTGGAGGAAACAGCAAGCACGGAGAAATCCAGGCATGCGCGGCTGGGTGATGGGAGTCAACCCCAACGCTATTGTGGCGCAGGAGGCTGAAGGGCAGCACGAGTTGGTCAACAGCGACGTGCTCCCGACGGAGATCTCGGCCGATGGCCGCATCACGCTCGAAAGGGCTGGTGTCAAGTTCGGTGAACTCGTTCCGGGTGACCCGATCTTCCAGCATGTGGAGCTTCCGCAAGGCTGGAAGAAGCAGCCAACTGACCACTCAATGTGGTCTGATCTGGTGGATGAGAAGGGCAGGAAGCGCGGCGCGATTTTCTACAAGGCGGCGTTCTACGACCGCTTAGCCTCCATGAGCACCGTCTCACGCTTCAGCATCCACCAGGATTACAAGCGCGGGAGGGAAGAAGGTGTAGCGGTAGCATGCGTCACAGATGGTGACAAGGTCATTTACTCGACCCAGCCCGTCCAGCTGCTAGAAAAGGCGGGCGAAGATGCTGTCAATAAGGCGGCCTTGCTGGGGGCGCTTTCTTTAGGCGCGAAGTAAACTTCGCTACTACTTTTTTTTGATAGGTATCTCGTACAGTTTGTTTTGGGAGAGGAGGAAGATTTTTCCTTCTTCGGAAGATACGACGAAGTCGTTTGCGTTTTTTATCTCGTCTGAGACATATTCCAATTTATAAGTTCCGGTTTTTTCAGTTTCTATAATTCTTCCCCCCGCTTTATCCATAATAAATAAAGATTCTGTATCTGTGTCTGTGTAGATTGCTGTTGCCCCACTTAGCGTCCCGGGCATGCCGGATAGCCTGAAACCGTCTTTTGCACCTCTTGTAAACTTCCCAATACTTCCCCCCTCTCCTAAAACATATACTGAGCCATCTATTGTCCAATCAATGACAGGGGAAATTGGGGTTGATTCTTTTTTGAGCCATTCCTGCTTTGATCCAAACCCATTTGGAGTACCTGCGGCAGGGTATCTCCAAATCGTACCGTTTGTTTCTAAAACATAAATATTTGATCCAAAGGCAAAAACTTTTAGGGGGCTCAAGCCGTCTGTCTCTTTTTCAATAACAACTTTTGAGGTTTTGCTGTCAACTTCTGTAATCCCTGAACTTCCTAAGACGTAGGTCTTTCCGTTAAAGGCGGACACTGATATTGCCCCAGACAACTTGTCGCTTCCGAACACTGTCGTCTTTTTGTCTTTTGCGCCAACTGAGATAACTCTGTTTCCGGCTTTATCAAGAACCAAAATCTTGCCATCTGCAAAACTTGCTTCTATGCTTGAGATGTTGTCGCGGACAAGAGTTAGGTCTAAAAATAGTTGAGAGGGAACATGAGCAATTCCTAAGATATCAGTTTGAACTTGGGCCATGTTTGCTCTTAACTTTTCAAGGTCTTCGTCTTTTATTCCTTCTGAATCAAGAGCTGAAACTATATCTTGTGCGCTTTTATAAAGCTCGCGGGCATTTATCAGGTTTGTTTCTTTTTGAGCAAGTGCATCATTAAAAAGGTTTTCTGCACGAACAAGTCTGTCTTGGTAGGAGGCTTTGTAGTCGTTTGCTTTTTTTTGCCTTACTCCTAAAAAGATGCTTGCAATAAGGATAACCAAAAGTACTATTCCTATCGAGATTGCAGTTTTGGAATGTGCTTGGACAGCGGGGTCTTTGCCTGATACTCGCTTGGCGTTGAAATTTCGTTCTGGAAGCATTAGGGCGAAGCGGACGAGAAGACGGCGAAGGAGAGAATCTTTAGGGGCAGGGGTAAGTTGTGGGAGCGACGGCTTGATAACTACTGCCCCCGCTCTCGGATTATCTGTTCTGTGTGCTTGGGGACTTAAAGATTCTGTAATCTCCAAGGGAGTTTTTCCTTGGAAGGCTTCATCTAAGATGTCTGGTTTTATGGAGTTGAAAAATGCACTGGTTCCGAGAATAAAAATGTCTCCTTCCTGGATTTTTCCGGAGAAACCTTCGCCTTTAAGGTTATAGATTGTTCCAGTACGATTAGCCCAAATTTGGGTATCTCCCGTGCGGACAAAGTAGATGAAGTTTTTATCAGAAACAGACGAGGCCGCAATAGACAGATTGTTCTTTTTAAACTCTTCTTCTGTCTTGGTTTTTGCTTCTTTAAGTCTTGATAGGGGGCTTTCGACTTTTGACTCGTTGTAGGATTTCTCAAACGCCTCCCCTGCCTTTTTGCCAAGCTCAACAGCGCTTTCTTCATCCGAGCCTTCTAAAGACAAGAGCGCAACAAGCCCGTTTTCCTCATATACCTGGGTCCAGCCACGCTTGGTAGGAGTTATTAGAATTTTGGCAGTGGTAAACACAATTAATTTGAGTTAATACAGTGACAGTTTCAAAGAGAAACCAGGGCGATAATAAAAACTGCGATTGCAAACATTAAATGTGCCCAGGCAAAAGTTCTTATTAAACTTTCAAGGCCGATTTCTAAAGTTTGGGTCATTAAATAAGTTTGCTTGACTGTTATTGCTGCAAATACAAAATACACAAAGAACGCAATAAGGTAAAAGATTTTTACAACAAACCAAATTGAGGAGTCGGCGCTCATAGTTGCAACTTCGTTATAAGTTTCCTCCATTCTTTTGAAGGTCATGCAAAATGTCTGTTACCCGAGCCGGGTTTGGAACTTTTTCGAAATTAAAATTTGGAAGAGCACCTGCGGTTTGGATAACAACATCCCCAAAATGTAAAAACGTTCCCAAAAAACCTCCAACTTTATAGGTAATTTCCTGGATATTGTTTATTTTTGCATCCGAGATTTCGCGATAAATCAAAGTATAGAAATTCACATCAATAATTCGCCTATTTGTTACAATGTTGACATTAAAAAACCAAGTTAGTGCCCCCTGAATTACAATTGCTAACGTCAATAAATACCAAAGGATTACGGTGGCAAATTGAAACCTTGCCGGCAGAATAGAGAGAACATCAAGCATTCCGGCAATACTAGGGACAAGTGCAAGGAGTAAACCTAGCGCAATCCAAGGGAGGTTTGTTACTGGGTGGCGCCTCAAAAGTAAAATCACTTTCTCATCCGGGTCTTGATTTTCAAACTTTGCATGAGTTGGAAGAAAGCAAAAAGCTGAAAGAGGGCTTCCTGTGGGTTTTAACTGTGTTTGGTTGTCAGAGCTATATAGTTCAGGCATGGTTCGACTACGCTCACCACTGTAGTGGTTGTGAGTATTTTACATCCTCAGTAGAAGTTTTGCACTTAGTTTGCTTTTTCAATATTAAATAACGAACTTTTTATGCCAATATATCCTGGGGCACGAAGATTGAAGGATTTTTTAAAGTCTGTGCCGGCAATTGTGATAGTTCCCTTGTTTGTTGATAGCGAAACGTTGATAGTTGAGCCATCATTGCCATAAGTTACAGAAACCGAAGATACGCTCGTATAGCCTCCTATTTGCGATAGCTCGGAGATTGAATAGGGATTTCCAGGCCAGCAGTTTGTATCTACTGGAGAAACGCGTGAGGCGTCTCCGCCGCCGTTAAAAACAACGTGCCATGCGTTGACTATGTCTGCCATTTCAGAAGCTGTTAGCCAGGGGTTTGATTTGCCGCAGGTTGAGCCGGAGCGGGTTTTGTACCAAGCTTTGTAAAACCAGGGTGATCCTGAGACTTTTTCATAAGAAGTATTCGGCCAGTCTCCGGAGGTGTCTTTTATCCCAGACCAGCTCCATTGAGAAATTGTGTAACCTCCAGTCGTTGATGAGTAATAGGTTCCTGCTGGCGAGCCTCCGCGTGTTATGACCCAGCCACGAGTTGCTTTTACGGCCTCTGCCCATTTGCCGGTTTTTAGTTGGGACTTATATACCTGGCAGGATTCTGTTGGGCAAATAGTCCCCGCGCCATTATTTGTTGCGTATAGAGCATAGCTTCTTGCCGCAACTGCTTGGGCTTTTAGAGCTTCAAATCCGCCATTGTCTCCCCAAGATTCTGGAACTTCATAGATTCCTAAAAGATAGTTGTCTTCAAATGGAATGCTTCCGTACCCGGAGACGTTGATTGACCCAGGGACAGAGTATCCTTTGTTGAGTTCTGCACCTTGAAAATAGGCAGACAAAATAGTTTCTGCAGACTGGCCGCTTTTTGACCTTCCGTAGGCACCGTATTGGCTCATGCCGGTTCTGTGGGGGGCGCCAAAAGAAAAGGCGGCAAAACCGGTAAAGCCTGGGTTGCAATAGTTTGAAGAACCCGGAGGACCTGAGCAGGGTTCAAGCGTTGGGGGGGTGTCTCCTATTGATGTTTGGAAGCCCCCGGCTTTGGCGGCAATAAGCGCTTCTTGTTTTGAAGAAAGTTCTGAGATTACTTTTTCAACTTTTGCAACTTCGCCTTCTAAAAATTCTGCGTTTTTATCAAGCGAGCTTTGGGCGCTAGTTAAAGAAGCTCGCGAACTTGTTAGGGTTTTTTGGTCTTTTTCAAGGTCTGATATAGCCTTTGCAATATCTATTATGTCTTCTTGGTCTTGGGTTATTACTCTTTGTCTTATTGAAAGTTCCCGAAGTAGACCAATTGCTGAATCGGCAAGAAGAAATGGAGCAAGGGGGTCGTGCTGACGAAGAGTCATGTAATGCCTTCTGGTTTTTTCTTCAAAAACCTCTCCCCTTTCTTCAAGATCTGATTCTCTTTTTGTGATGTCTTTTTCAAGAGCGTTGAGTTGGTTTGTAAGTGATGATATTCTCGCCTTTATGTCTTTAAGTTGTTTTTGAAGATTTGCCAGTTCCACTTTATTTTTCTCATGAGCGGGCTTGAAGGCATCAATTTCTCTTTGGAGCTCTTGGATTTGGCAATCAAGGTCTGAGGTTGGGCAGTGGTTGGCGCGAACAATCGTAACACGTAACAAGTAACACGTAACAAGTAAGAAGATGGCAATTGCAATAATGCGTGTCGCGTGAGGTACGGGCATGTGAATAAGTATACCAAACTTGAAATTTGACAAAGAGTAGTAAAAGTAGTAAAGTATTACCAGTATGAATATTATGAGCGTGGGCATAATTACCACTCCAAATTCCAAAGGTCAGGTTGTAATTCCCAAAAAGATTAGGGATGAGCTTGACATTTCTGAAAAAACCCCATTAAATATCACT
Source organism: Patescibacteria group bacterium (assembly GCA_038062025.1). Classification (GTDB taxonomy): domain Bacteria; phylum Patescibacteriota; class Microgenomatia; order UBA8517; family UBA10165; genus 2-12-FULL-44-25. The sequence goes on along the minus strand of JBBTXW010000011.1, from coordinate 6,982 downwards.
TTTTCGAGCGGGGAAATTCACATCTCCCCAGTTGGCAGGGTTGTAAAAAGATATCAAACAAGGAAAGAGTTTTTAAAGATGCTGGAAATGACACGGGGTGCATGGGCTGGCGATGATTGGCCCAAAACTGAAAGAAAAAGAAGAAAAATTGAACTAGCCGCAGCTAGGAAAGCCAGGAAAGAATGGTGATTCTTGACACCTCAGTCATAGTTGACCACATACGCCAACCTGGAAAACGCTCTTCCTTAGACGAAATTTTTGAGAAATACCCCAATGAAAACTTTGGCATTTCCACTATAACAATTCAGGAGCTTTATCAAGGGAAAAGCACTAGAGAAAAAGAGAAAGAAGAGATTTTGCTCGGTGCAATTTCCTCATTCATCACCCTACCCTACATATATGATACTGCAAGGCTTGCGGGAGAAATTAGTCGTGACGCGCCTACCCCAATTGCGTTTGCAGATGCCGCTATCGCCGCAACTGCAATTCTCAACTCAGCAAGTCTTCTTACCTTAAACAAGAAAGATTTTGAAAAAATTGAAAATCTTGCACTCCTTTAGCTCCCATTTGTGGTCCACTAAAAAATAGTATACCAGAGGAATTATTCTTTAAAGATCACGGTATGATTTTTGGTAAATTCAGTATTAAGAGTTTCCATAAAACCCAAGCGTCCCAATAATGCTGGCACCTCGTTGTTGTCAAAGAAACCCAGAGGAATTTCTCTTTCGATTTTTCCAAGCTTGGCTTTTATCTTTTTTTTACAAAGGTAAATCATTCTCTCTCCACCTACTCCGAATGTTTTATCTTGAATACAATCGCTTTCCAGAGATATTTGCAGCTCTTTTGCGAGGTAGTGTGGGAGAATTGTGAAGTCAGCGCCTGTATCCACAATCATCCAGGCTTCTATCCAGCTGTCTGAATCCAGCGAGTTAAAAGAAACTTTTGCGACAGGTCTTAACACCCTGCCAAAGTAGTTAGACCCAGTGTCTTCGAAGCGGAATTTTGCAACCATGAGGTTTGGGATTACATCCAGAGAATTAAAGAGTGGGCCTTTGGTAGATAGGCTACTTCTGGGGTGACTTTCGGATGTTTTTTTCTAATCTGTTTTAGAATCTTGGCTGCACCTTCACCAGTTTTTGCAGTATAAATTTTGCCTGCTGCAAGAATTATATGCTTACCTCGAAAGCGAGGATTTTTAAATATGTCGGTCATGGAAACTTTAGACATGGTTTATTTTACCACAAGCGCGCACTGAAGTGCGCTACTGCTTTTTAGCGGCAGGCAATCTTTTTGTGCTACACTTGAGAATATAAAGCCTCGTTAGGCCCTTCGACTTGCGCTCAGGATCTACGACCAGGACGAGGCTGTTTTGTGTATGAAACAGCTATTTATTTTTTTGACGCTTGCTCTTGTTGCATTCCGTCTGTTGATTCCACAACCCGCTTTAGCCCAAGCTTCTGTGGCTTGTACTATGGATCAACCAGGTGATCCCAACTGGGAGCACTGGAAATGCCCAACGGGATATCACTTAGACAGAGCGTCAAATGGTGCACCACAGTGTAATTGTCTACAAGATAGCACCAATCCCGGCACAACCTATGGTCAACCAACCCTCCCTCCGAATTCTTACGGCCGCAATGTGGCTACACCTACTCCAGGAGCTCCTATTCCCTTCCCGACTCTAAGCGCAGGCTGTAATGGGGGTGAGATAAATACTGCCTTGGGCTGCATTCCGGTTGGAGATACTAACGAATTTGTTGGGTGGTTTTTGAAGTGGGCATTAGGAATTGCGGGAGGAGTTGCATTTATCTTAATGGTAATGGCAGGGTTTCAAATAATGACTGCGTCGGGGAATCCGGATAAAGTACAAGGCGGGAGAGAGCTTTTAAATGCTGCGGTTTCAGGGTTGGTTTTGGTAATTTTTTCAATTTTCTTGCTAAAACTAATAGGTGTAGATATATTGGCTATACCTGGATTTTAATATTATGAAAAAGCTTGTAATCTCATTGGGTGTGCTTTTTGCTCTTTTGCTTGTGCCATCAGTTGTTTTAGCCCAGCAAGCACAACCCTTACAGCCGGGAGTACCCGTACCTACTGCCACACCTTTCCCATCCAACAGTACACCTACTCCTGCTCCTTATACCGGAATAACGCAAGCTCCTTCTCCTGCGCCAAGAGCCGGAGTTACTGTAGCGCCAACTCCCACACCACCTCCACCAAAAGGTGTAGGCCAGTCTCAAACTGGTTCGGCTCTTGATTTTGCGAAAATTGCTGAGTTTGCACAAGTGCCGTTGCAGGGTAGTTTAGGAGGGATTGTTTCAAAATTTGTTCCATATATTTTTGGCGCGGCGGGAATTATTTTATTTTTTTATTTGATTTGGGGAGGGTTTTCGTGGATGCTGGCCAAGGGAGATCCTAAGGCAACTTCTGCGGCAAGGGAGAAAATTACAAAAGCAGTTGTGGGTTTTGCAATAATATTTACTGCTTATTGGTTAACACAGATTTTGGGGAAGATATTTGGGATTAGTCAATTTAATAGCGTATTTCAGTAACACGTTACACGAGACACGATACACGCAACACGAAACACGGAACAGGTAACACGAAAGAACGATTAAATGAGTGAGCCAGGATACAAAAAACTCTTAGTTTGGAAAGTTGCAGATGAGCTAGCCCGAAAAATATATTTCCTCGCAAAAAGTTTTCCGCCCCACGAACAATATGGTCTCACTTCTCAACTTAGGAGGGCTGGGCTCTCTGTTGTTCTTAATATAATTGAGGGTTATTCTCGAAATGGAAAGAATGAATTTAGACAATTTTTGAGAATCGCATTGGGATCGCTGGCTGAGGTAGAGTATTTAATTGATTTTGCGCTTGATCAGGGATATATCAAGCAAGAAGATAAATCAGAATTGATTGCATTGCGGGTTAGGTGCGGACAACTGCTTTGGAAGCTTTTTAGATCACTGGATTAGCCCTTGGTTTGCAAACTTTTGTTTAAGCCTGATAGACTAGAGTTGTGAAAAAGGTTTATTCCACATTGTTTTTACTTGTTACGTGTTACATGTTACGTGTTACCTTTCCATCTGTGGCGGGTGCGGAGGTTGACATCGGTACAGAATACAAGCCTCCAGTTACAGATCTTCAGAATGTTGGCGGATTAGTTTCTTCTTTAGCTTCAAACTTATATATTCTTGCAGGAATTGTTTGCTTTGTTCTTTTTCTTTGGGGAGGGTTTGAATGGGTTCGAGGGGCGGGGTCTGATGATCGGGATATGGTTGGGCGAGGAAAGAAAATAATTTTTGCTGGAATTTACGGCTTCTTGATAATCTTTGCCTCTTACTGGATAATTCAAGTTATAGAGAAGCTAACCGGCTTAACAATTTTTTGATGCAAATTTTTATATGATTCAAATATTTGGTTCGATAACTCACCCCACCGGTTCAACGTCGGGTGTTGCTGGTCTCGGAAACCTTATTGGGGCTGTATTGCAGCTATTGGTAGTAATTGCCGGGATCTGGGCTCTATTTAACTTCATTCTTGCTGGGTATCAATTCATTCAAGCAGGAGGCGACTCAAAGGCAGTTTCTGCCGCATGGGCTCGGATTTGGCAAAGCTTGGTTGGGATAGTAATCGTTGCGGCATCATTTCTTTTCGCTGCAATAATTGGACAGATTTTCTTTGGAAGCCCAACAGCTATCCTGTCACCTAAGTTGATTACACCTTAAGAGAACCGAGGAACCAATGAACCTATTATTTACAAACCTAATCGCCGAAGATATTGACTTAGGAAATTTGGGAGGTAAGGGCTTGGGTCCACTTCAGGACCCAGGTGAGAACCCCGGAGTGCTTCTTGAGAAACTAGTCTCAAGCGTTATTGGCTTAATGACGGTTGGAGCTATATTGTGGTTTTCTATACAAGTAATTATCGCAGGCTACGG
>JBBTXW010000011.1:0-2941 GCA_038062025.1 Patescibacteria group bacterium | reverse complement strand
TTCAGTGGATTACATCTTCCGGGGATTCAAAAGCAGTTGAGAAGGCAAGAAACAATATAATTCATGCGCTTATTGGATTGGTCGTTATGCTTTCTTTATTTGCCATCTTAAAGCTTGTGGAGGTGGTTTTTGGAATTGATATTTTACAAATTGATATTGGAAGGCTTAAACTGTAAAAGAAGGGCTTGAGAGCCAGAGAGCATGAGAGTGAAAGTAAAACTCTCGCTCTTATACTCTTTAACTCTTATACTCTAATAAGACTGGTGGTGAAATAATGAATAAACTTATAAATTCTACTTGGTTATCAGCTGTAGCACTTGCAACTTCAGTTGCTCCAGTTTTAGCTCAAGCAAAGGTTCCTGAGCAGGGAAAAATCGATGTTGGGGCAGGCGCTCCTTCTGATACTGTTCGAGATTTAACGATCGGGACTATCGTTTCTGTTGCCGTTAAGGTTTTGGTTGTTGTGGCGGCTGTTCTTTTCTTTTTGTGGTTGGTTTTGGGAGGTATTAAATGGATAACTTCAGGAGGAGACAAGAACAAAACCGAAGAAGCAAGACAGCAGATTACTGCTGCTTTGGTAGGTCTGGTTGTAGTTTTCTCAGCTTGGGCAATTGCAAGACTTATCGATATCTTGTTTGGAGTCGATCTTTTCGATCTCAAGATCGAGTCGGTTAAGTAATGCACGCACCCTTCGACTGAACGCGCTCTGACAGCGATCAAGGTAAACCGCTGAGTAGTGATGGTGGCACAAAGATCAGAAGCTCTTGCTTTTTAGCGGGAGTTTTTGTGGTTTTGGTTTATTTTAAACGCAATGCTTCTTCCGGAGAAATATTTGCGTCGTGTAAAATGCTTAGAGTTATTTCCCTGCCAAGATCTCTTCCTTTGTGAACCGGCACGGAGACTGTGTGTTTATCTTCTTCGCGAAAAAAGATATGGTGGCTTCCTTTCTGTTCTTTAGTTTTCTTGCGGAGAGAATCGGAAGTCTAGGTATTTAGGGGGTGGCTTAACGAATCGATCTGTATTGTTTCTATTGCCTCAAAACTTTCATCCTTTGGTATTGGAAGATTTTTCTCTTTAAGTGTTTTTATATAGCCGCTCATTGCCTCGCGCAAGTTTTTGCGGGTTTCCTCGATGGTTTTGCCTTGAGTGTGGCAACCGGGAAGGGCCGGCACGTAACCGTGGTACCATTTCTCATCTTTTTCAATTATTGTTCTGAGAGTTAGAGTGGTCATTTGGGGTATTTTATCATATCTGGTAAACTAGCGTATATGGCTGACTGGACTGGTGGATGTGTTGTTGATGGTGTTGCAACCCTAAAAGGGGTTGAGTGTGCTGTTGGAAATCTTCTTGGAGCAGTATTGGGTTTGGCTGGAATTGTTCTTTTTATAATGCTTATTGTTGGAGGATTTAAGTATATGACCTCAAGAGGAGATCCAAAGGCGGTTGAAGCGGCAAAAAGTGCGCTCTCACACGCAATTGCCGGTTTGGTAATTTTGGTCTTGGCATACGTCATACTTTTGATTATCGAGGCTGCAACAGGAATACCGGTGACGAAATTTAAAGTTACGCAGTAACCTTAATAGCTAAATGGCCAGAATAGCTATATGGCTATAACACCGTAGAGGTAAAAGGTAAAACGAAAAAAGTTAAACGAAAGTCCACATTATGAAGCTCTCAATTTCTTTTATTTTCTTGTTATCACTTTTTACTTTTCACTTTTTACTTTTCACTTCTACCGCTTTAGCGGCTGTTGATTCTAATGCTGGAGAGGGTTCTCCTGTTTGCTACGTCTGCGATACAACTTGGAGACTTGCGTCGGGCGATGGGACTTGCCCAAAGGATAAAGAAGTCAAAGAATGTAAAAATTCTGACGAAAGTACTTTTGGAGGATGCCGGGGAGGAGATGCGGCAGCAGGAGAGATTTGCGGGGCTGCGGCCGAAGAGGACAAACTGGGAATCGGCGCGGGTAAAAGTTTATTTAGTATAGAGAATGCGCAAAAACTTATTCCATACGGAGAACGTGGGAATCCTATTACCGACGAACAAAGCTCGGCTGAATTCTTTGATAAATCAAGTAAGGCATATGGGGACAATACTGTAGATCCAAAATGTAAGGAACAAGGCATAACAAATCCTTTAGATTTTCTTGTAAAGATATTTGAAGCTATTGGCAGATTGTTTGGACATGCTATCCCCGTTTTTCAGACAATATATGTAGGCAATATACCGGCTCCAACTGCCTGCGCGGGAGACAAGACTTCAGAAGAATTTAACCGCGGTACAAAAGATTTTAAAGATTCGCTTCTGCCTGCAAACTTTAACCCACTTCGAGATACGAGTGCTCATGTATCTTTTAAAGGGATTGGATCTGATACGTTAAAAGAGATTGTTTCGAATGCGGCAGACGGGCAGTGTGTGCCAAGCGAACTTCTCATGGCCATATCGCAAGTTGAGGGCGGCCAGGCGTTTGACTACTCAAATGAAGAGGTTGCCAAATTTACCACAACGGGCTGGCAAGACACTGCGTCTGCCTCTGAGAAGCAAAGAGGCTACTGCTACAACACGTGCGACCAGGCTGGGTCAGGGTGCGCGCCCGGAGACAATGTCATGGGGGCAATGCAGTTTAATTGGGGAACGTGGCAGCCGCTTATTCCCGATATTAAGAAAGTTTTAGAGGCAAAGTTTACATATACTGGAGATGTAGACCGTTGTAACCTGCGAGATTCTTTTGTTGCTGCTGCTGTTAAAATAAAACGTGACAGCGGCACCTTGCAGGGCCAATGCAATTCTTGGGACGAAAACACTGTTAAAAACAAAGTGGCGCGATCGTATTGCGGGAGCTGTGCATCAGGCGATGCTTGCGGAGTTAACTACTGCAGTAACGTTTGGAATCTTTATCAGTCTTATTCAAATCTAAACAAATGAGCATTTTTAGAAAAAT
>JBBTXW010000010.1:0-4335 GCA_038062025.1 Patescibacteria group bacterium | reverse complement strand
GTCGAGCGGGCAATTGCGCGGACAGTATCAATCTCGCCTTCTGTTCTTCCGTATTGAGTAAAGTACCAATTCTTGTATGTAAAGTTGTTTACAGTTACAACCCCAGTATCAATATAGGAAAAATTCTCGTCAATTTTCCCGTCTTCAAAAGCCGCGGCAGTTGTAACAATCTTGAAAATTGACCCCGGGTGGTAAGCCCCGCCAATCGCCCGATTAAACAATGGAAGATTTTTGTCATTCGAAAGCAGATTATAATCCTGAGCGATAGTCGAAGGATCAAAACTTGGAACACTTACTAATGCCAAAATCCCCCCAGTATTTGGATCCTGAGCCGCTACCGCACCTCTTACTCCCTGTCCCACAACCCACTTCACACCACCTACCCTTTCGGCTAGTTCGGGAGCGGCCTTCAAAGCTTCATACGCCGCCTTTTGCAAACCAGAATCAACTTCAAGTGTAATATTCTTCCCAGGAACTGCCTCACGTCTCCCTAATCGTCGAATCAAGCGTCCTCTTGTATCAACCTCAATCAACTCCTCTCCATTTACCCCCCTCAAAACACAATCATAATACTGCTCGATCCCCATCCGACCAATCAAATCTCCTAATGCGAATCTTTGATCTGCATTTGGCATTTGGCATTTAGCATTTAGCATTTGCCCGACTTCGTCGGGACTGGCTTCACCTGTATACCCCACTAAATGTGCCGCAGCCTCCTTCAACGGATATTCTCTCTTTATATCAACCAAAAGCCTCCCTGCCTCCTCCCCATTTTCAGCTTGGACATTCAACGCCTCCTCCCGAGTAATCTCAACTGTAGAAATTACAACTCCCCCTGAAGAAAACTCAGCCAACTTATAAACCGGTATATTTCGGGCCAAAGACTCACCCTTTCGATCCAAAATTTCCCCCCTCGCGGCGCGAATCGGGATTCTTCTTATACGATTTCCGTCAGAAAGTCCTCTGTAATAAGACCCCCTCAAAATCTGAAGATCCAAAATCCTACCAATCCCCAAAATTCCAACAACGAGAATCAAAACAAAACATAAAAGCCAACGAGGCCGAGAAACGATAGCCTCGCGTCTAGGTTTTGTGGAACGTCTTTCAATCCCTTCTCCAAAAATGTTCCCGCCCCTCAGGTAATCTTTCCTGAATAATTTCCCTGCCATACAAATTTAAAATACACAAAAGTTAAAATTCCACAAACCGCGGCCGAAACCCAAAAGAGATCCTGCCACAAAACATATCCTCGTATTATGGTTATCAAAGAAGCAACAGCTCCCCAAAAAGCATGGTTTTTTAACCCAGACTTTCCCATATAGTGCAATATAAGTGCGCTTATCCCAAATATTAATGAAGTCATGCCAAGAGTTGTGTCTTGTACTAAATCAAAAATCAAACCACCTAAAAATAAACTTGCCAAAACTTTCGTGTTTATTCGCATCTCGGTATTTGTACTTATTAGCATGCTAACTAGCAACCCTTCGATAAACACTGGACTTATGAGTGGTCCCTGCAAGAGGGCAAAAAATATAGATAAGACTAAAAAGTACTTATTTTTCATAAATTTATCAGTAATCAATTGATCCAATGATCCATTTACTGATTATTGTTTCAATGATTATTGGTTATTAGAACTTAGTTATCACAAATACTACATCAAGTTGTTTATAATCAATCGCTTGTTCCACTTCCGCCTGTTGAAACGCCCCAGCAGAAACCGGCAAAATTTTTCCAACCCGCCCAATCAAAAGCCCATTTGGCCTGCTCTCATCCCCCGAAGTTACAACTAAATCTTGGCTCTTTAAACTCTCCCCGGTCAAAACCTGATCCAAAACCATCCTCCCGCCGCGTCCTACCAAAATCCCAGAAGCCCGCGCCTCCCCGATATCTTTGTCTCGAACTTTAACCGGCATCCTCTCCCCATCTTTTGTTGGCAAAAAAATTTCGGCCTGGTTGCCAATTATCTTCTCAACTCTCCCCACATAAATCCCATCTTTCCCCTCTGTGCTTATTACCGTCTTGCCTTGGAGTTCTTGTAGTTCCGCGCTAGTGTAAAGTCTGTCTGTGTAGTTCTGTGTTGCCCGCAAGGGCTCAAATTTCCAGTTAGCAGGCAGACCAGCTCCCAAAAGATACAGCATCCGCTCATTCTCTTCCTTTAGCACCCCAAACTGTGCAATCTGCCCCTCAAGTTGAGCGCTCCTAACCTCTAATTCACTAATTCTCTTGTCTTTTTCCTCCGACGTCCTCTTGTCTCCAAATCTTCCTAAAGTGACCGTTTTTGCCCTAAAAAGTCTTTCCTCCACAGGAGTGGTTGCCTTCTGTGCCAATATGTGTAGCTTTTCTAACCTTCCGTGTGAATCTCCCCAAAGAATCACCCCAGCAAAAATGAAATATGATAATGATAAATAGTAGATAAATCTTTTCCCGGCAGAACGCATTTATCTGGTATTGTACAACACCCAAAGATCAGCCGTGCTAACATGATCTATGTCCGAAACTGCTCAAACCGATGCGCTTCTACCCAAAATACAAGAAGCCGTCGTACAAACCGTAAGAACTCCCGACAAGCAAGAAATTTTGGGTAATCCCAAACTCCTGCGCGACGCAACCTATCTTCTTTTCTCCCTACCAGATCTCAAGCCGGAAACCGTGCATGATGAATTGCACAGATTCTTTTCAGACAGAATTAACAATAGAAACAGTGAAGAATGGGAAGCCAAGATTGCCCCCATCCGCGCCGAACACAAAGAAAGGTATGCAAAATGGCACCAGGAAGCATTAGCTCAACAACACCAACGATTAGAAAAAGAAGGTCTTTTGGGGAAAGAGCATTTGCCCCTTGAAGAAATATATGTTGTGCATTGCACCGACTATCCCCCCAAAGAGAAAGACGGATACCTCACGATAACTTCAACCTACAAAGCAATAGACCGAGCCTATCCCCGCACGACGATTCACTTCTCACTTAACCATCCTGTAGCCCCGGTACAAGGAGCAATGCTCAAAAGCCATAATTGGGGAGAGAAAAAATATGTAGTTATTGCGCCCCTAAAAGGCATGATCGCCCTAAATGGAAATCCTTACGGTCTTGTCTCAACTGATACTTGGTGGGGAACCGGCGATAAAGCAGAAGCAATGCTCCCTGAAGGCACGATTATCGTCACAAAACCTGAGACAGCCAAAGCAATCCCCCACACAGTAGGTACGGAGATCGCGGAAGTCTCTGGTTCGCCAGTAGCCGAAACACCTAATGTATTGAGGTCGCGTAGCATAAAATATATTCCCGGCAAAATTCCTGGAGAAGCCAAACTTGCCGACGAATTAGGAGCCTTTTACGGGCTTCATGGACAGTCAATGGGTTTGAGTGCCGAAGGATCCGAGTCTTATCTTTATTCGGAAATGACGCTTTACGGGAACGCTTACAACCATGAGGTTGTTGCTGATTCTCTCAAAGTAATAAATAATCCAACGTCAACACCTGAGCAAAGATATTCCGTCTTGGTAGACATGGTCAGAACAGGTTACTTTTATCCTCCCGGTTGCTATGGTTTTAAGATTAACGTCAGCGGCGAAAATAGAAACGATCTGGTTTCGGCTTTGAGAGGACAGAACGGCGGATTTCTCCAGGGAATTGCTGATATTTATAGACCAATTCTCCAGAATGCTGCGAATAATCCCAACCTCAATCTGCCTTATTACTCCGAGGGGTTTTTAAAAAATCATTTAGACGAAGTCCGCAAAACATTCTCAAGAATTCCGCCTAACTTAATCGGCATATTTACAAGCTTGCACTACGAGCACCTCGGTTTAGACAAGACAACTATTATCTTAATCCCCCAGTTACCCTAACTTTTCTTAAAAGCTCAGGGTCATCCAAAACTTTGGCCGTCCCGCGCACAACTGCCGTTAACGGGTCATCGCATATCCAAACCGGAATTTTGACAAATTCCGAAATCAGCTGGTCAAAGCCGGCAAGCAACGCTCCCCCACCTGCTAAAACAATTCCCTTTTCAATAATGTCTGAGACAAGCTCCGGCGGAGAAGATTCCAAAGTTTCAGCAATCCGCGAAATTATTTGCTGCAAAACCGGCCCAATTGCTTCCCGAATTTCGCCTGATGTGACGCGTATAGATTTAGGCAACCCAGTTTCCAAATCCCGCCCCCTCAAAACATAAAACTTTTCTCCCCCTTTTTGGACAGTTGCAGTACCAATATTCATTTTGATTTCTTCCGCAGAAATCCTCCCAATCAAAAGTGAGTAGCGGGTACGGACATAAGAAACTATTGCTTCATCAAGCTCATCCCCCGCAATCCTCAAGCCTCGATTCAAAA
>JBBTXW010000009.1:0-3055 GCA_038062025.1 Patescibacteria group bacterium | reverse complement strand
GGACTTCTTTTCGCATCTTGTAGTGGTCAAGTTAACACGGGTTAGATATAGTTGTCAACGTTGGTTTCTGGTGTTAACATGGGGCCACAATGGATGTTACATGGCTGGGACATTCTTCATTCCGGATAAAGGGCAAGTATGCAACCCTTGTTACCGACCCATACGCTCCTTCTACCGGATTGAAATTCCCCAAAACGGAGTGCGATATTGTCACAATTTCTCATGATCACCAGGACCATAATGACATCTCAAAGATTACAGGCGCTCCAAAGATAGTTTCAGGGCCCGGAGAATATGAGATAAAAGAAGTTTCAATTTTTGGGATTTCGACATTCCATGATGGGTCAAACGGGGGCGAGAGGGGGAGAAATACTGTTTATTCAATGACGATGGATGGGATTAATTTGTGTCATTTGGGGGATTTGGGACATAAGCTTTCCCAAGATATATTGGGGCAAATTGGGCAGGTTGATATTTTGTTTGTGCCAACGGGAGGAGTTTATACGATTGATTCTGAGCGCGCAGTTGAGATTGTAGGTGCAATTGAGCCAAAGGTTGTAATACCAATGCACTACAAAGTGCCGGGGCTGAGCTATGATTTGGAACCTGTTGATGCTTTTATTAAAGAAATTGGAATGGAGCCGGTTAGGACAGATAAATACTCTGTGACAAGTGATAAGTTGCCGGAGGAGAGACAACTGATAGTTCTTGAGCTCAAGAACTAAATTTACCTCACTGAATGTATATGCCTACAATAACTCGACCCACGATTATTAAAGAAAATGGCAGCAAAGCTCTCAGAGTTCCTCCGCATTCAACTGATGCCGAGGTTTCGGTTCTTGGCGCACTGCTTTTAGATAAAAACGCAATAGTTAATGTTGCAGAATTTTTGGCCCCCTCACATTTTTATGACGATCGGCACGCTGCAATTTATGAAGCAATGGTCGAGCTTTACGAGTCGCGAATTCCTATTGATGTATTAACCGTTTCAGACCGCCTTCGCCATAAAAAAAGATTGGATATTGTTGGGGGGACAAGCTATCTTGCGGATTTGGTTAACCGTGTTCCGACGGCCGCACACGTTGAGCATTACGCAAGGATTGTTTTTAATGCGTCAACAAAGAGGGCTTTAATGACTGCTGCTGCGAAATTGGTTGAGAGCTCATTTGACGATGGGTTGGATGCTGCAGAGCTTTTAGATCGGGCAGAGCAGAGCATTTTTTCTCTAACGCAAGCGCATTTGCCAAACGTTTTTACTCCCGTTCGCGCGGCTTTGGCAGAATCTTTTGACCGCTTGGACGAACTTCATAAGCAATCCGGAGGGCTTCGGGGAGTTCCTTCTGGATACCAAAGCTTGGACGATGCATTAGCAGGTTTCCAGCGCTCAAACTTAATAATTTTGGCGGCGCGTCCTGGAGTTGGAAAAACTGCTCTTGCTTTAAATATTGCACAGTTTGTTGCAACGCAGGGAAGACGTCCGGTTGGAATATTCTCTTTGGAAATGAGCCGCGAGGAACTTGTGGATCGATTGCTTGTGGCACAAGCAGATATTGACGCGTGGAGGCTCAAAACAGGCAAATTGTCCGAACAGGATTTTACAAAACTATCAGACGCGATGGGGGAGCTGGCTGATGCGCCGATTTATATTGATGATACCCCGGCTGCATCAATTTTAGAAATGAGAACAAAAGCCCGTCGCTTACAAGTTGAGCATGGACTGGACTTGATTGTTGTTGATTATCTTCAGCTTGTTCGCGGCCGAAACTTGGAAAATCGCGTGCAGGAAGTATCGGAGATTTCCCAAGGACTGAAAAATCTTGCACGGGAGCTAAAAGTCCCAGTTATTGCGCTTTCCCAGTTAAATAGATCCGTTGAGTCTCGGGGGTCGGGGAGGCCGCAATTGGCAGATCTAAGGGAATCAGGGGCGATTGAACAGGATGCAGACGTAGTCATGTTTTTGTGGAGGGAAGATGCGGAAAATTCGGAGAGTTTTATTTTAGATATTGCAAAACACAGAAACGGTCCCCTTCGCCAGCTTAAGCTCTTTTTCAAGGGCGACAGGATCAGGTTCTTTGAAAGGGAAACAAAGAGGAATAAAGAGTAAAGAGGTAAGGGGTGTGGAAGCTAGTATGGAAAAGGGAAAGGGGGGTAAAGCTCTCGGGAGGGCAAAAGCAACGCTTGGCAATTGCAAGAATGATTTTGGCGAATCCTGATATTGTTGTTTTTGACGAGGCAACTTCTCAACTAGATTCAGAATCCGAAAAAGCAATTCAGGATGCTTTTTGGAAAGCTAGGAAGCGTGGTGCTGAGGGCGGGAGTAACGGTCGGCAGACCGATATGGCTTGTGCCAAGGGAGGGACTCGAACCCTCAAGAGCTTTAAAGGCTCACGGGATTTTGAGTCCCGCGTGTTTGCCAATTTCACCACCTTGGCTTAATCACCCCTATTTTACCATTTTCTGCTCCTAGCCTCAATTAGAATGTGTTAGAATCGTTGGTATGCGAAAGCAGGCTGAAGAAATTCTTTCTTTGATCCCGACGGGGGTTTATGGTGATGTTCGGGCTGTTGAGAAAGAGGGGGAGCATATTGCAACAAAAGACGGGGTTGTTGAGGCTTTGGAACAAAGCGATTCGCGCGGATACGGGATACGGATTCTTAAAGATGGCGGATGGGGATTTGCTGCTTCAAATGATTTTTCAAAAGCTGGTTTGGAACAAACAGTGAAACGTGCACTAGAGATTGCAGAGTCAACTGCAAAACACACAACGGTAAAGACTGTGCTTGCTCCCCAGGAAGCTCATAAGGGGGAGTACAAAACTCCTGTTGAAGAAGACCCATTTGGGGTGTCTTTGGATGAAAAAGTAAAACTACTTCTTGCTGCCGATAAAGCCCAGCGTGTAAGTCCTAAAATCAATATCTCCCAAACGCATTATTCGGGGCACAAAGAAAAGAAAGTATTTGCATCAACTGAGGGTGCAATGATCGATCAAGAGATAATTTGGTGTGGGGCGGGGATTGAAGCTTCTGCTGTTGAGGGCGCAGAATTTCAAAATAGG
>JBBTXW010000008.1:0-9586 GCA_038062025.1 Patescibacteria group bacterium | reverse complement strand
TGTATACACCTTTAATTCTTTCTTAAACCGTTCTGGATGTATCGTGGCCTAGACACACCAGAACAATGTTGAGTATTACATCTACGAAGGAGCAGACCACAATCTTTCTGAACCATTTAATACTGCCATTCAGCGCTCCATAGACTTCTTTAACAGGCATCTAAAATAAAAGCCTCCCATTGTGGTATAATAACCAAAGTCTTTGACTCCCCTCTTTTAAAAGCTCCACTTTTATAATAGCTACCTCAAATACCCTAGAAAGGAGCATATGCAAAAAAGATTATTCGTAGGAAACCTACCTTATCAGATAGATAATTCCCAACTCGAAACCTTATTTTCTCAATGTGGCCAAGTAGTCTCAGCAAATGTGATTATGGATCGCATGACCGGAAGAGCAAAGGGATTCGCATTTGTCGAAATGTCAACGGAGGAAGAGGCACAAAACGCCATACAAACCTTGAACGGAAAGGACCTTGAAGGCCGTGCAATCGTTGTGAACGAGGCAAAACCTCAAGAATCTAGAGACAACAGATTTCAAAACCAAAGCAACAGCCGTCGTTACGAACATGGGTCCAAAGGAAGGCAAGGTAAACGCTGGTAAAAAATCTAGTTGCCCAAAACCCTTGCATTAAATGTGGCAATGAAAGAGTTGCAGGTAAAATCTGGACTGAATCTATAAGTGGTACATTGGTAACCCACACTAGTACAACATGCCCCAATTTAGATTGCCAAAAACAAGTTGATAAATCTCTCGCGGATCAAAAGGAGAAAAGAGCTTTTATGGCAAACCAAAGAGAAGTCTCTTATAGAGAAAGGCTAATACTTGCGAGAAAGAGAAGGCTGCAAAAAACCGTATAGCTTGTGCTATAATCCCAAAAATGGATCTGTCCCGCCTCTCCTTTGTAGATTTGGAAACAACAGGCGCAAGCCCAGCTTCAGACAGAATAATTGAGATCGGAATCTTGCGGGTTGAAAACAATAAACTTAAAAAAACTTACACCACACTAATAAATCCAGAAACCCACATCCCGCCTTTTATAGAAAACATGACCGGGATTCGCGGATTAGAACTTGAAAAAGCCCCAACATTTTCCCAAGTCAAAGAAGAGGTATTAGACCACCTCAAGAATTCCGTTTTTGTCGCCCACAATGTTCGTTTTGACTACGGCTTCCTAAGAAATGAATTTAAACGGTTCGGAATACGCTTCAACTCAAAGCATTTCTGCACAGTAAAACTCTCTCGCGTCCTCTATCCAAGGCGTCGGCATCACAATCTTGATTCAATAATTGAGAGGTTTGGAATTGAGTGTGGGGACCGCCACAGGGCTTTCGGAGACGCAGAAGTCCTTTGGAGGTTCTTTCAACTTGCAAAAAAAGAACACGGCGAGGAAAAACTTCTTGAAGCCATAAAACAAATATCAAAACGCCCAACTCTCCCAATTAATCTAAAAAATTGGTACTGTTATTCATAGGAAAAGCCTTAACACGCTCAACAGTCTAAAAAAGGCGTATTATTGCTTTACACAATCTCAACACAAGAGGAGCTAGATCGTGCAATTCACGATCTTAAAACACCTTTAACAAATATAAAAACCTTTGGCCATCTCTTGGAAAAAAACTTGAAGGGAAAAATGGGGATCTGGCAAAGTATGCTTCAAAAATCCAGTCAAACGTAGACCGAACAAATACTCTTCTTAATGACTTCGCAAAAAACTTGCGAGAAACGTTAAAAGAAAAGTCCCGTTAACTCACACATTTATTGCAGAACTTTTTCCCCTTTCTAAACTTCGGAGTCCAGTATGTTTTTTAGATATGACAAAACTGTCCCAAATTACCATTAATCCATCTACCCACATTACCTACTTCCCCTATCAGATGACCAAAATGCATCAAAGGAGAAAGTCGGTAAGCGCCCCGCAAATGTAAGAGACTTGTAAGGTTTGTGAGAGAATATGGAGCACCAATAAAAACAAGGCATCCAAAAACTGCGGCATGCCTTGTTTTTTGCTCTGAAATCACTTTTGCATTTTTGCCAAAAGCATCCAAAGTCCTGAGGCGCCAACCAAAACATACACAACGTTCTCTAAAGCTGGCATCGAACCTAAAAGCATTGAAACTAGGTTCCAATCCGATCCCATCAAACCGCCCAAACCGACCAAACCCCAGTTTACAGCTCCAACAACAACCAACCACCAACCTACTGTGTTTAAATTTTTCATTCTCCTCACCCCCTTCTTCGTCCGCCGAAGTCCTGAGTTAATCGAAGGACGCAAGCGGATCAAATTCCTGTACATCCAGCATATACACATTTGATTAAAAAACACAAATCTTGGCAGTTAGGTCCTTTAATTTTTCACCATCGCAAACAAGAAGGGGTTTTAGTATAATAAGGGCGTGAACATTCCTGTTAATAATCCTGCAATAAAATCAATTTGCAACGAGGAAAATATTGTGTACCTGGGAATATTTGGTTCTCAGGCAAGAGGTGAAGCCAAACCTTCAAGTGATGTAGATATTTTAGTGGACTTTGATCAACCTAAATCATTTTTTCAGCTGGCAAGAATCAAGGAAAAACTAGAAAAAGTATTTAATAATAGAGTTGATTTAGTTTTAAGAACAAATATTAAAGAGCAATTAAAACCACATATTATGCACGACCTAATTACTCTTTATGGTCAAGGCTGATTCCGCATACATTCAAGATATTGCTCAAGCAATTACTAAAATTGAACATTATTGCCGCGGCGTAAACTTCAAAACCTTTTCCGAAGAGGAAATGAGGCATGACGCAGTTGTTCGTCAACTAGAAATTGTTGGTGAAGCAACAAATAAATTATCTGAGGATTTTAGAAAAGAATATCCTGATTTTCCGGTTAAAGAAGCAATTAGCATGAGAAACTTTCTGATTCATGGGTATAATGAGATTAATTTAGCAGTTGTTTGGAAAACGGTACAAGAAGATCTTCCTCTTCTTAAAGAGCACGTCAGCAAGCTTCAAAGTTTATAACCACAGAAACAGGCAAGGAGTTCCTTTTAAAAGATTTCTAAATTCCCTGGAATACTCCCAGGTACCGTCTGGTACTTGGCTCTAACTTCATTTTGAAGAATTAGGGTTCGGCGACCCTGAGCCGTAGCCGAAGGGTTCATTAGCCGGCACCAGCATAAATCCAAACACAACCATACCACGAATTTAAACCACGAAAAAGGGCACGGACGTGCAAACTTTGCATATCCGTGCCCGAGAAGACTTTTTTGCGATTCCAAGGACCCAATGCCCCAGGCTAGACAGGAACCCCCAGGACGAAGAGGCCAATGAACCCGCTCCCAACGCCAGGACGGCAGTCGCTGACATGGACCCCGTCGTCGTCGAAGCTGCCAACGATCAACCGGCTCAGGCCCCCGCCTTCATCATCTGAATCTGACCACTTGTACCTGTCCATGGTCCACGTATAGACGTTGGGCAAAAGATGTTGCCCCCCGTCGAGCCTGGTGTTTTTGAGATGGTTGGCCAAAACCCGGCAAACTTTTGACAAGTTGCCCACAATCCAACGAACGCCTGCCACGTTCGGAAGCCTGTCCAGGATATCCTGGACCGAGTCGCGACCTTCGATCTTGTTGAAGGTGCAGTTGAGGCTGCCTTCGACCAGGCCCGGGAGGTAGATGACTTGAGAACCTAGACTGGGCTCGATTGTGAGTCTGTCCTCCTCTTCGGCATCGAAGTGCCAGTTGGTCCTGAACTTGATCACCTGGCTCTTGCGTTGGGACCCAAGCGTCTCACCGCCCGGGACGGACGTTAGCCAAGCCTGGGCAAACTGCCCGCCAAGCGCCTGAACAAACTCTAGTGTGCCTGGTTTGAAGGCGCGGGGCATTGGGCCCATGATCAGCTCCTGAAGAGTCTGGTGCAGGTCAGCCTTGTGCGTGAGATGGTGTTTGATTACCTCCTCCGGCACGTCGCCCGGGATTCCTTCCTCGATGATGGTTAGGAGCCTGCGGTCTATAAGGGTGGTCCGTGCACTCACGGTGGTCCCTTTCTCTTAAAATAGCCTTGAATTCGTCAAGGTGCAACACTGAGCCCGTTTGCTCAATATCTGTGTTATACCACAAACGCCCCATAACATCAAGCGCTGCTTGTTTGTTCCATTGTGTTAAGATTAAATAGTCAATATGAACAAAAACACACTCTTCTCTGTTGTTTTAGGAGTTCTTATCTCAGGTCTTTTACTCTTTGCCAGTTCGCTAATTCTTCCTTGGGATAGAGTTAATTGGGGAAATCTTGCAATCCTTCCTGGAAAAACTGTTACAGTAACGGGGACTGCCGAGTCGAAAGAAAGGACCCAGGTTGCAAACTTTACAGCAGGCGTCCAAGCAGTAAATGACAACAAAGAAACTGCAGTAGCTGAAGTAAACCAAAAAATGGAAGCAATAGTCTCATCTGTCAAGGAATTTGGGGTAAAACCAGAAGACATCCAAACCCAAAATATGAGCATTTACCAAAGGCAAGACACCTACTACGAAGGATCAACCCCAAAGTCCCGCCCCGGCCAGTGGGATATCTCAAACTCTATAACGATTACTCTTCGAAACATAAACAAGGCATCTGAGCTTACCGATCTGTTAACAAAAAGCGGAGCAACAAACGTATACGGTCCAAATTTTACACTTGAAGACACAAAAAACGCAGAAGAAAAACTTTTACGAGTTGCAATGGAAGACGCAAAGAAAAAAGCTGAAATTTTAGCCCAAGCTTCGGGAAGAAAACTTGGTAAGGTGACGAGTGTTACGGAGGGATTTGGCGGTACCGCAATCCCAGTATTCTCTGCACTTCGCGAAGCAAGTGGAGACGCCCCAACAGAGCCCGGCTCTCAAACGGTTTCAAAAACAGTAACAGTTACCTTCTCTTTAAATTAATTTAACAACTCCATTGCTTCTCATTGGTAATCTTCTTCCAAAAAATTCCTACGCGAATATTATGTACTGGATTAAAGGGGTGTAGCGTCTGAGGACCATACACTACAATATACCTTGCCACTGCCCTGTTCCAGGTGTCGGGTATAAACTGCAAGATACCCATAGCTCCACTCCATCCGTTTACAGCTTTTGGTTTAAACTCACTCTCGCATCTTGCCCTATCAAGCCATCTTTGTGGATTTTCACCATTCATCACAGCCTCTTGCCACAAAACAAATTTAACATCTTCCACTTCAGAAGGGGTCGGATCGCGATCAAAGACAAAATTAATACGCTCCTCTGGTGTGGTTGGGAAAGTTTCCAAAGGATCCACTTGTGGCAATTCCTCAGTTTCTGCAAAAGCAGTCCTAGAAGCCAAACCAGAACTTAAACCACCAAAAATAGCCAAAAAACGCCTGCGCTCCATAAGACATGAGTTAAAAACCAGAGGAAAACGGGGAAAAATTGCCCCACCACCAAAAGTTGCCCCTATTGTACCATGGCGTGTATAATTTACATATGTTTCGCCTGCTCATTGCTGTTTTGTGTTCTTTGGTTCTTCTGTTCTTTAGTTCCTCCGTTTCTTTGGCAGCGCCAAAGAAGAAATCCCCCACAGTCTCAGGCTCCCTTGCTAAAAATAAACTCTCAGTCTCTGCAAACTTTTCAAACCTCACAAAAGTTAAATCCTTCACTTACAGCCTTACATACGATGCCTCAAATGGGCAACAAGGAGCAGGAGGAACTGTAAAGGTAAGCAAAAAGAACAAAAAACTTTCAAGGAAGATTCTCCTTGGAACTTGTTCAAAGAACGTCTGCACCTACCACAGAAATGTAAAAAACCTTAAACTTTCAGTTGACTTTAAGCTAAAATCAGGAGGAATGGTCTCATACGAGAAAAAGATCAGATAATGTTCCACACACTTGAACAAACCCTACTTTCATACGCAGACAAATTACCTTTAGAGATTTTTCTCTTTATAGGTTCCATTGTAGAAGAAGTTATTGCCCCCATTCCATCCCCGTTTGTGCCCGTTGCCGCAGGCTCAGTTTCAGAAATCCAGGGAAAAGCATTCTTTTTTCTTTTTTGGCTTGCTCTATTTGGGGCTGTCGGGAAACTTATCGGAGCATGGTTCCTTTATCTTGCCGCAGATAAAGCAGAAGATGTTGTTTTGGGAAAATTCGGAAAATTCCTAGGGATATCCCACAAAGAGGTTGAAGCCGTAGGAAAACATCTAAACCATGGGGGCAGAGATATTATTGTTCTTACAGCTCTCCGCGCGCTCCCCATTATGTCCTCAACGTTAATCTCACTCGTTAGCGGAATCTTAAAAGTAAACAAAAAAACATACACAGTTGCCACTCTTGTCGGAACATATCTTAGAGATCTTTTGTTTTTATATTTTGGGTATGCAGGCCTTCATACCTTCGGCTCTCTCGTCACAGGCCTCGAAGATACAGAATCAAAAATCCAAGCCATTGCCGCAGTCGGAATTTTAATCTTTCTAGTCTGGATATTCTTTAAAAGAAGAAAATCACATTAAGTCCACACACAATCCACAAAGATATCCACAAATTACCCTAAAGTCCAAATTCTACCAAAACCTCAAAAACTCCAGAGGCCAACTCAGCCAATATATCGTCCACTGTGTCTCCCTCTTTAAATCTTAAAATTGCAAGGCCGTACTTCTCGGAAATTTTTGTGTTTATCCCCTGACTCCCATCGTTTGTATCTGATGCCAAATACCAGGAATGGGCATAAGGGGCCTGTCTAACATAAGCCCCAAATACCGGATCTTCCACAAATAGCCCTGCCAAATCTTGCCTTGCAGGAACAAAGCGTCCGTTTGCCAAAACATTCAAAACCTCACGAGAGCTTAAATATTTAACAAAATCCCAAGAAGCATCTTTTTTTGAGCTTTTCTCAGAGACACTCAAAACCTGATACGATGCCCAAGTTACATCCTGCTGGCCAGGATTTGTCTTTGGAAGTTGTGGGACAGGTACAATTCTAAACCGAAGGCTTGGGTTCGTTGTCGCGAACTTGGCGGCATCTGCCACCTTCCCAAAGTACATTGGAACTTGCCCTCGGGCAAAAGCTTGTGTTGATTCAGGCAAAGTTTCATCCCATGTTCCTTCGTCCTCATCTCCAAACCTAACATATGATAAAAACGCAGCCTCACTCCTTCCCCTTTCAGGATTTTGAAGATCAACTCCTTCTTGAATAAGCATTAAAGCCAAAATATCTTGCCAATGAGAAATATTTGCCGTCTCTCCAATTGCAATCCCGGATTGTACGATTGCCCCGTTTGAATCACGTGTTGTAAACCGCCCAGCAAGTTCCCAAACCTCATTCCACGTATCAGGAGGCAAAAGATCTTGCGAGTCAAATTTTTCAGTATTTATATAAAGTCCTAAACCGTCAAACTCCAAAGGTACCCCAACATACCCTCCATCAACCAACATGTCTCTCAAAACAACAGGGTAAAACGTGTTTTTATAATCATCAGCCTTGTAAGCCTCTGAAGGAACTTTGCTCAATTTACCCCGGAACATAATTGGCCAAGTATTGTGTATCTCAAAAACATCTGGAGCCTCTTTTCCGTTTTCAAGCGCAGAAAGATGCCTGTCTTTATAATCTTGAGGCGATTGGAGAATATAAGTTACGCGAACTCCAGTATTCTTTTCGTACTCTACCAAAATCGGGGCCACATCTTCCTCGCGAAGTTTCAATCCCCACCAAACAATCTCACGAGCTTTCTCTAGAGTTTTCTCTTTTTGGAAAAAAAAGGTCTTGGCAACCCAAAATCCGCCTAAAACAACAACCAAAGCTGCAAAAACCCCAGCAACCATTTTCCAGGGAATGCGCCTCAGTATTGGTACTCTGGGTGGTGGAGATGCAACCTGAGCGTTTTGCTGTTCTGGAGCCACTTGTGCTCCTGCCTCTGGCAATGCACCAACGGAGGGTTGGTTATTTGGATTTATTGGAATTTCTTTATTCGGGTCCATTCGTATTTTAGCTTCATAGCCATGATATCATATACAAATGGTTTTTAAGCGATCATATTTAACACACATTGGTCGTGTTTTTCTTTGGGCTTTCTGTTTTTCCGTACTTCTTATAACTGCCTACCATCTTATCTATTCAGGCAGAATTTATCCTGGAATAAAAGTTGCAGGAATAGATTTATCGGGCAGAAAACCCCAAGAAGCAGAAAAAATCCTTAATTCAATCCAATCCCCAAACGTTTCTTTGGTATCTGAAAACCCCAAGATCGAAATATCACTAAGTTCCTCAGAGGTAAAATATAATGTTCAGGAATCTGTAAACTCTGCCTTTCTTGTTGGCCGAACAGGAAGCCTTAAACAAAAAACCAAAGGAAAAATATATGCGATAACTTACAAAATCAATCTCCCTTTTGTTTTCAATGTGGATCAAGTTGCCTTTAACAAGGCAATAGCTAGCGCACAAGACTCTATAAGCCTTCCACCAACAGAACCAAGTGTGACAATCGAAAAAAATGTTGTAGTCGTAAACATTGGAAAAGACGGAATTGAGGTTGAGAAAGAAGAACTTGTCAAAAAAATAAATGAAACCCTCGCCTACAACTTAAATGACAGCATTACAATACCCACAAAAGTCACAAAATCCCATCTCACGGACATTGAAGCAGAGCTTATTAAAGTACGCGCAGAAAAACTATTAGGAAAATCCCTTCGCGCAACCGTGGAATACCAGGCCTTTACCTACCCTGCCTCAGAGCTCGTGTCATTACTAGCCCCAGAAGGTGCAAAAGAAGAAAAACTGATTTCTGTCGTTGAAAATATTGCAAAAGCTATAAACCGCCCTCCCCAAGACGCAAGACTCGTTTTTGAAAACGAGAAAGTCCGTGAGTTTGCCCCCGGAAAAGATGGTCTGGAAACCAACCAAAAAGAACTCAAAAACTTGCTTGAGGCAGCAATTGAAAATTTGATTATTTCAGAAGAGACAGTTGCAGCTGTAAAAATCCCCGTCTCGCGCACATTACCTCAAATTGCAACCGGAGACGTTAATAATCTTGGAATAAAAGAGTTGATAGGACGTGGATCTTCCCGTTTTGCAGGTTCTATTCCCTCAAGAATCCACAATGTCGAGCTTGCCGCCTCCAGAATCAACGGATTATTAATAAAGCCAGGAGATACATTCTCATTTAATTCTGCACTCGGAGAAGTCTCGGCAAATACCGGCTTCCAACAGGCATATGTAATTCAAAGCGGACGAACGGTCTTGGGAGACGGAGGCGGAGTCTGCCAAGTTTCGACAACGCTGTTTCGCGCGACTCTAAACGCTGGTCTTCCGATAATCGAAAGACGTGCACATTCGTATCGTGTTGGATATTACGAACAAGACTCAAAACCCGGGATTGATGCAACGGTATACGACCCGACAACCGATTTTAAGTTTAAAAATGACACAACAGGCCATATCCTTATTCAAACCATTTTTAGTAGAAAAAGCCTAAGCCTGGTTTTTGAACTCTATGGAACATCCGATGGCCGTGTTTCCACAATTTCAACCCCCCGCGTTTGGGATTTTGTCCCAGCACCCCCAGATCTTTATCAAGAAGATCCAACTTTAGCCCCCGGAACTAAAAAACAAGTA
>JBBTXW010000007.1:0-9272 GCA_038062025.1 Patescibacteria group bacterium | reverse complement strand
ATTGCAGCATTATTTGGTGGTGGTGGACACAAAGCTGCCGCCGGCTTTCATATAAAAATCAAAGGAGATTTTGAACAAAAGAAAAAATACATTTTGGAAAAAATTGTGGATTATCTAAAAAATGAAAAAGCCTGAAAACTTTTTTTTGGCAGCAATACTATTTTTAGCAAGCGTTGTTCGCATCTGGAGGACAGATGAAGTACTTGGGTTTTATTATGACCAAGGGAGAGACGCCCAAGTCATTTGGGACTGGATCCGCAATGGTGAGTGGTTTTTGATCGGTCCGACAACAGGAATTGAAGGGATTTTCCGCGGCCCTTGGTATTATTGGCTAATAACTCCTTTTTATTGGCTAGGGGGAGGAAACCCAATTTTGCCTGCTGTATTTCTTGCGCTAACGACTGTAGCCGCACTTTTTATTTTGTTTCATCTTGCTAAAAAAATCGCAGGAAAAACAGCCGGATTCATTGCGGTAATAGTAGGATCATTCTCATTCTTTTTTATGCTTTCTGCCCGCTGGCTTTCAAATCCAACTCCGATGTTTCTTATCAGTATGCTTCTTATCTACTCTCTGTTTTTGGTATTAGAGGGAAAAAAGTGGGCATGGATTGCAATAGCATTCTTAATCGGGATGGCCATGCAGTTTGGAAGTGCAACTGAAGTCTTTCTATACCCGGCAATTGGAATTTTTGCGCTATCCGTAAGAAAAAACCTTCCAACTAAAAAAATACTTTTAATATCTTTTGCGGCTTTCGCTATTACTGTGGTTCCACAAATAGTGTTTGACATAAAACACAATGGTGTACTTTCAAACGCAGTCAAGGAGTTTCTTTCTAAAGAAGAGACTTTTAAAAGCTCTCTTTGGGAAGTTGCAAAAGAGCGAGGCAAATTCTACTTTGACATGTTTGGATCAAAACTTTTCCCATCAACCGCAGAATATAGGAAATGGTTCATATACGGAGGGCTTTTGGCTTTGTTTGGCACATTTAAATTGTGGAGAACAAATAAATACCTAAAAACCGTACTTCTTGTTTTTACTTCCCCGCTTGTTGGCATGCTCTTTTTCCAGGGAAACCATGGAAATGTTTATGACTATTACTTTACCGGGTACTATTTTATCTTTGTTCTGATTTTCTCAAGCATATTTGCTTATGTGTCACGCCATCCTCTTGGAAAAGCAGCCCTAGCGATTTTTTTGTATTTGTTTCTCTTAAACAATCTCCCAATCACAAAAAATTATATAAATGACAAGGGAGAGGGAGAAAATACAATAAACTTTGGTAATCAAATGCGCACATTAGCCTGGGTTTATAAAGACTTAGATGGGTGCAAAGATTTTAATCAAGATGCCTATGTTCCGCCGGTTATTCCTCATTCATATGACTATCTGTTTACCTGGCAGGGGCATGTGCGCAACTGTACCCCTGTCACGGCGCAAGTTGATCTTTTATATACTATATATGAAGTTGATCCTCCGCACCCAGAACGCCTGCAAGCTTGGCTTGACAGACAAAAGGGGATAGGTATTGTGGAAAGGAGCACTCGTTTCGGTGGAATAACCGTGGAAAGAAGAAGCAGGATAAGTAACCGATGAAAAACACAAAACCATACTTGTCGGTGGTGGTACCCGCGTACAATGAGGAAGCAAACATAAAAAGAGGTGCTGTTGACCTACTTCTTGAATACTTAAATAAACAAGAGTATGCCTGGGAAGTAATTTTCGTTGACGACGGATCGGGAGACTCGACTGCAAGTCTTCTTGAAAAGTACGTAAAGTTAGACTTGAAAGTTCATTTAATCAAAAACCCACATCAAGGAAAGGCCGCAACTGTAACAACCGGAGTTATAGCCGCAACGGGTAAGATTATTTTATTTACAGATACAGATCAAGCAACTCCAATGAAAGAAGTTGAGAAGTTTTTGCCATTCTTTGAACAAGGGTACGATGTTGTAATCGGATCGCGCCGCGGCCGCGCGGGAATGCCGTTTTTCCGAAAGTTTATGGCATATGGATTTGTGATCTTAAGAACTTTGGTACTTCGCCTTCCTTTCAAAGATACTCAAACGGGCTTTAAAGCATTTTCTCGGGAATCAGCTCACAAAATTTTTAAAAACCTGAAAATCTTCGGGAGTGGTGGAGTAATCCAGGGCGCTGCAGTCAAGGCTGGTTTTGACGTTGAAATATTGTTTGTAGCAAGAAAATTAAGATATAAAATAAAAGAAGTGCCGGTCGAATGGCACCACCCAGGCACAACAAGAGTAAACCCCCTTAAAGATTCAATCGAGGCATTAAGCGACATGCTAAGAATTAGATGGTATGCTTTAAAAGGTGAGTACAAGAGCTAAATTTTTGCTGATTTTGGGTGCAATTCTTCTTCTTGCACTATTTTTGAGAACTTACAACCTTTTCTCAATTCCTATTTTTGCCGACGAAGCAATCTATGTTCGATGGTCGCAGGTAATGAGAGCCGTTGCTAGTTTAAGATTTCTCCCGCTTTCAGACGGAAAACAACCTCTTTTTATGTGGGTAACAATTCCATTTCTTAAAATATTTTCAGACCCAATGATTGCAGGGCGTGCGGTTTCCATACTTTCTGGGATCGGCACATTAGTTGGGATATTTTTACTGACTGACAAACTCTTTGGTAAAAAGCCAGCATTATTTGCCTCTCTTCTTTATGCAGTTTCACCTTTTACTGTGTTTTTCGATCGCATGGCTTTAGTCGACAGTATGCTTGCAATGTTTGGCATTTGGTCACTTTACTTAGGTATATTAACATCACTTACTCTGCGCCTAGATTACGCAATGCTCACAGGTTTTGCTTTGGGAGGCGCTTATTTAACTAAATCTCCAGGAATATTTTTCTTAGGACTTTTGCCATCAACAATTCTTGTGACAAACATAAAAGGCGAGAAATGGAAAACAGGGATTAAGCTGGTTGGATTATGGATGGTGGCATGGGTTATAGCTCTTGCCTTGTACAACATTCTGCGTCTTGGGCCTGAATTCCACATGTTGGGATTAAGAAATAAAGATTATGTATATACGGTTTCAGAAATTTTAAAGCACCCGCTTGATCCTCTAATGCCGCACGTTGGCGACATAAAAACATGGCTTTGGGTTTTGTTGCCCGGAACAACGCTTTTTGCGGCAACACTAGGATCTATTGTAGACCTGAAAAAAAATTGGAATAAAAAACTGCTTCTTCTTGCTTGGGTTTTGGGACCTTTATTAGTGGAAGCGGCCTTAGCAAAAGTTTTTACTGCAAGGTATGTTCTTTTTACTACGACTCCACTATTTATCCTTGCTGGTTTGGGAAGTGCTTACCTTTCAAAAAGATTTAAAGTTCCCGCAACGGTTGGCATTTTGTTACTTGTGCCAATCTCGATAAACTATTTTCTGCTTACAAATCCAGAAAAAGCCCCGCTTCCAAGAAACGAAAGAGCTGGGTATTTGGAAGAATGGACTTCGGGAACAGGGATCAGAGAAATTGCAAAGTATATAAAAAGTGAAAAAGACAAAAATCCTAATCAAAACATAGTTGTTGGAACAGAAGGATTTTTCGGGACGCTTCCCGATGGGTTGCAAATCTATTTATCAGACATCCCGGGGATTGTAGTCCGCGGTGTAGGGATAACGATAACAGAGGTTGATTCATCTCTAACTGACGCAAAAAAAGCAGGAAACAGAGTATTTCTAGTAGTTAACTCAACTCGTTTTAAGATATTAAACCCTGAAGAAAAAGGACTTAAACTTGTGTCTAAGTATCCTAAAGCACAAAGACCAAACGGAACTCGGGAAGCACTAATGTTGTGGGAACTTGAATAATCTACCTTAAAATATAAATATCCTGGTTTGTGTCAGATACTCCAACATGCTCGCCGTTTCCTCTTAAAACCGCTTCGTATGGCAAACAGTTGTTGCATCCATTTGTTAAGCAATTTAGAAGATTAAGCTGCCTTGCAAGCTTAATTCTTTTAGCAACTTCTAAAACTCGCTCGTATGCCTCCTTCTCCTGTGGAAGTGCCGCTTCTTGAGGCGTATTGCTTTTGTCTATATACCAATAACTCATCCGAGATACAGCTCTTTTTTGCAAGTTTTTAGCCAACAAAAAGTAGATTAAAAGCTGTAGGGAATTCTCATCCTCCTCGTTTTTTCCGGTTTTAAAGTCAACAATATGGATTGAGTCGTCAGAATCAATGTATTCAACCCAGTCAATCTTTCCACAAAGTTCAATATTATGCTCCTGAGAAAGCCTAAAATGTGGAAGATCAAAATCTGCCTTTCCATCTTTATTTTTGATCTTAACTGTCTTGTTTAGAAGTATCCCTGGATTCTCAAGAATACGATCTATCATTTTTTTTCCGCGCTCTTTGTATTCAACTTCTTGTTCCGAGGTTTTAAACCCGCCCTTTTTCCCAGAAATTTTACTCCATGCGTCCCCAAACCGCCCAACCAACGGCTGATTAAATCTTTCTGCCTGAGGCAGAGAAGACAAAGACTCCAAAGCCTCATGAACCGCCTGTCCCAAAGCCAAAGGGGGAGACATAATTGTCATTTTGCGGTTTGTAGCCTTGCTTTTATAGACGTTGCGAAGGTAGTAAGAGCGAGCGCATTTTAAGAAATCTCCGATTGAAGAATGAGAAACCCAAACAACCTGATTGTCTCTTGGGGAGATCATTAAGATCTAATCTACCACAAATGCCCAAAAAAGAGTCAACGGGAGGCTAAAGGAGGTTAAGGACAAGTTTTAGCTTAACAAACTTGGTTATTCTTTTGGTGGTAGCGGGAATAAGAGGCTATATCGGAGCCTTTAAGTTTTTCTAAGTTTAAGCTTGGGTGTTGCGGACTCTTGACAAAGGTTAGGAGCGCTTTTGTTGTCTTGTTGGATAACCTTGAGTTATTTTTGAGAAGTTTCTTTCGTTTAGAAAGATATCGTGAAGAATATTGTAAAGTTATCACTTCTTGAGGCCAACTTCGTTTTCCCCGCACGGTATTCCTCTAGAACAAGAAAGCGAAAACCACGGCTTCCAGCCGTGGATGAAGCTTTAAAATAGCGCGCAAGGCGCGTACAAAGCGTTCCAGAGTACCACGCGTTTACGCGTGGGAATCTATTTCTGCATATTAAATATCACCTTGCTACCACTATTACTAAACCTGAATAGCAACTCTTTGTAGTCTTGTAGTGCCTTACGAACTTTAGATCGTTTATTAGCTGGAAACATTATCAACAAAAATCCACCACCACCTGCTCCTATTATCTTTCCACCAATTGCACCAGCCTCTTTAGCCAAGTCATACATTGCATCAATTTGAGGATTACTTATCTTGTCACTTAGTTGTTTTTTTGTTTCCCAATAAATATTAAGCAGTTGTCCAAACCTTTTTAAATCACCTCTTAGCAAAGCTACAACTCCATCATTAACAAGAACTTTGTTCTGATCCAAAAGAGGCTTGTTATCTGCTACATTAAACGAGGACAAAACATTATCTGCCTTACGAGTTATTCCTGTATACAAAAGCATCAAACTATTATTAAAATCTTCTTTTGTTGATTCATCCATTTCTATCTTTTGAACAAAAACATTTCCTGATGTTTGAAATTCAATAGCTCTCAATCCTCCTACTGCAACGATATGCTGATCTTGTATTCCAATAGGTTTTCCTAAAATATCCAATTCAATCTTGATCGCTTCATCTGCTAACTGCTTGGAACTCACATTTTCTCCTAAGTAAACATGTAAAGCATTTAATACTCCTACTGTAACACTACTACTTGAACCTAGCCCCGTACCCTGAGTTGGAATATCCGCCAGAAAAGTAATTTCTATTCCTTTTGTAATCCCAAGTAACTTTAATGCCTCACGTACTAAATTGTGTTTCAGATCATCAACTTTCTCTACTATTTCTTTTTCTGAATAGTTTACATATATCAAATCATCAAACCTCTTTTTAACAATACAATAGATATACTTATCAATTGTTGTTGTGAGAACTAATCCTCCATAATTGAGATAATATTCTCTAAAATCGGTGTTTCCTCCAAGAAAAGAGATTCTGAGAGGAGTTTGGGTGATAATCATCTGTTTTTCCCTAAAATAATCAATCTGTCATCATATCTCTTTCCACACTCCTTAACATCCCACCAAAAAGGCCGTACATCTAACTTCTTAACAATTTCCATTACAATTTCTGGTTTAGCAACATCCTCAATAACATAGATTGCCTCTTTATCAAGGATTGGGAACACTTTTGTATTTAACTGCTAGATCATCAAGTAAGTTCATTTCCAATACTTTCCTATTTGCATTCCTATAAAAACAGCTATAAAGATAATCAAAAATTAGCTGTATTCTAGCTACAAACGCACCAGGTAACCGTTGAACACTTCCTGTGGTGTTTTATATTCTAACCTTTTTCTGGGCCTATTGTTCAGTTCCCATTCAACATCTTTTATTTCCTCATCTGTTACTTTTGAAAAATCAGTTTTCTTTGGGAAGTAATACCTGATCCAGAGGTTGGCATTTTCATTGCCTCCTCTTTGTTGTGAGCAGTAGGGATCTGCAAAATAGGTAGCCATCCCGATGGTCTTCAGCTTGACATGTTGGAATTGCTCAAAACCATTATCCAAGGTGGTGGACTTTCTCAAAGAGGGAGGGAGAGGAAGGAAGATGGCCAATTGCGCTTTTATGGTTTCTTCTCCATTAATGTGATTTACCTTCTTTATTTTTATCAAACTGGTGACTCTCTCATATTATGAATTGAGATCCTGTCTGGTATTTTGAGGTTGTGGACACTTCTTCCGCCCTTTTTGTGCCTTCGCTTTTGTTTGCGTCGGAGATATTCCCAAAGTTTTAACTTTTTGGCAACCGGGTGAGTGCCATATATGAATTGGTAGATGGTTTCTGGGCAAATCTGCCAACCAATCTCTCCCCTGTGGTCAACCTCCCTCAGCCTCCCGGAGATTTGTTCAGGGCTCCAGCCGCTTCTTAAATGATCAATGACATACCCAAATACCCGTTTATTTTTCAAAGGGTGTTTTCTCTCCCAAGCCCTTTTCTTTCTTGCCTCAAAAAGAGCCTGAGCCTGCAGAGGCTCATACTCTCCTTTGGGGTTTCTTTCCAGCTCTCTAACAACTGTGGTATGACTTTTTCCCAAAAGCCTGCCGCATTTCCTCAAAGATCTGCCTTCAGAAACCCATTTGCAAATGAGTCTCCTCTCAGAAAGTGTTAGTTTATGGTGCCTTTTTATGTTCTTCTCACCCCCTTTACCTTCCAGGGAGTGAGTTTACCTAAGTGGTGCAATCGTTTCTAGAACTTACGACTTTCTACAAATGTTTGGAACAAGTTGTGGATATAAAAAAACCGATGAATGGGAGAAAGTTTGGAAAGAACCTTCGGCAACTATTGTGTGGGGAACACTAAAGAGTGCAAGATCTCTTCCTCTGGTTTGGGCATCCTATCCATATCATCCGCACATTGATAGAAGTCCACTCTCTAATCGTGCTCCCACAAACTTAGAGCTTGAAATCGGAAGACCGTTTATTTTAGATTTGGTTAAAATATTCGGAATTAAAAATGTGGTTGCAGTCGGCAATAAAGCAGAAATTACTTTGGGAAAGTCGGGGATTAAAGGTCCAAAAATCCGCCACCCTTCCCATGGGGGAGCAAAATTATTTGCACAAGGAATAACGCAATACATAAAATAGAACTAAGGGTATCATAGCATATGGCTAAATGGTTAATTGCTTTCATATTTTTGTGCACACTCACACTCTATGGTCCAGCGTTCAATACCTACTTCTCCCAGGACGACTTTTTTCATTTTAAGGTAAGTCAAACAGATGGCACACTTCGTGGATTTGCAGACCTTTTCGCCTTCCGCTCTTTTGATGAAAGAAAAATTGCATTTTACAGGCCAATAACTCGGGAAATACCATTCGGTATTTCCTACAGCCTATTTGGTCTAAATCAAATACCCCTCCGCCTGCTCTCGCTGCTTCTCGTGTTTGGAAATATTTACCTAACTTATCTACTAATATCAAAACTTTTCAACAAAACTATTGGCTGGTGGTCTGCATTTTTTGTTGGAATCTCGTCTGCCAATACGGCAAATCTTTATTACCTTGCTGGTGGAATGCAAACAATCGGCGCAACTTTCTTCATTCTTTTGTGTTTACTCCTGTTTGAAAGACACAAAATTTGGTCCTTTTTAACATTCTTGCTTGCATTAGGGAGCGAAGAGCAGGCGGCAATAATTCCTTTACTACTAAGTGGACTCTACTTCCTCAAAAATTCCCCATCTGTGGCATTTAAGAAAACGCTCACAAATCTTTGGCCGCACATATTAATAGTGTTAGCGTTTGCGCTCGCCGATTACTTTCTAATTGGATTCTCGAAAGACGAGACGCAATACAGCTTAAATTTTTCAGTAAAGCGTGCTGTTAATACATTCTTTTGGTATACAGCCTGGGCATTGGGGCTTCCGGAGATGTTAATCGATTTTGTTCTTCCTGGCCTTAAGTTAAAACCGACACTCCTTAAATACTGGCCGCATTATTACAAACCGGTTTTGTTTGGATTTTCTGTTTGTATGGGAACATTAATTGTGCTTATCGTAAAAACTCTAAAAAGCAGCATCATTAAAAACAAAACGCTCTGGTTTTTAATAATTTGGTTTATCGCAGGACTCCTTCCTGTGCTTTTTTTGCCCCAACATAAATCCACACACTATTTATATCCAGTACTTTCAGCATTTTGGGGTGCTATCTGCTTTATCGTGTTTCAGAAAAAATCCACAGTACTCTCTGGGGTTTTTGTGGGAGGTGCGTTAATACTAAACATAACCTCAGCATTTACGGGACGTGAACTTTACTGGGCCGCAAGCCGAGGACGAGTTGCACAAAAGTTGATATCACAAGTGAGGAGCAACCATCCAACACTCCCCGCAGGTAGTGCAATATACTTTAAAAACGATCCGGACTATCCGTTTGTCGCAAAAGACTGGGGAGGAACATCAAAGCAAGCGGCCTTTGTTTTAAATAACGAAGATGCGTTGAAGCTCTTATATAAAGATCAAACAATCCGCGTATTTTACGAGGATCTTGGCGGGATTCCGCAAGATTTTTCAAAAGAAAGAGTCTATTCTTTAACGGCTCGAATTTCTAATTGATGAAAAATATAATAATCATCCTTACCTTACTATTTTGGCCATTAAGCCTGTTTATGGCCAACACTCGAGAGGACTTTGTAAAAAACATCATTCCTCTGGG
>JBBTXW010000006.1:0-49593 GCA_038062025.1 Patescibacteria group bacterium | reverse complement strand
ACGCAGAACAGCTAGACCTCCTCTAAAGTATGGACAAACTTAGATTCATTGCAATATCAGGAACAATAGACGTTACAGAAAACCTCTATGTCTATGAATATGTCCCCGAAAAAGGGCCCGCGGAATTAATAGTTTTAGACTGTGGGGTAGGCTTCCCCGAAGAGGCCGCTTTTGGCGTGGATTTGGTAGTTCCTGATTTTTCATATCTTGTTAAAAACAGCGAAAAAATAAAAGGAGTCTTTATCTCTCATGCCCATGAAGACCATTTTGGAGCTTTGCCATTTCTTCTTGATCAGCTCCCTGATGTTTCAATCTATTCAGCAAAACTTGTTGCAGGTTTTATTGAAGATAAACTAACTGACTATGGAATTCGCGGCAAAAAGGTAAATATAATTGACCCGGAAGGCCCGCCAACCACAGTTGGAAGCTTCATAGTAGACGCATTCAGAATTACCCACTCAGTTCCCGACTCTTTAGGATTTTGCATAAGCACCCCAATTGGCCGCTTCTTCCATGTCCCTGATTATAAATTTGACTGGACTCCGGTTGATGGAAAACCGGTATATATTGAAGTGTTGTTTGCGTCTAGACTTATAAAAGATATAAACAAGTCACTTCCTAACGAATTAAGGAAAGAAATCCTGACAGCCTCTGTTTGACACATTCTTAAGACAAGTGCATCATAAACTAATGTCTCAAAACTCCCAACACGGCTTTACACCGGTTTTAATTTTGTTAGTAGTACTAGCAGTAGGTGCTATTGGTGGTGTAGCGTACGTTAAAATAAAATCCAAGATTGTATCTATCGAGACTCCAGCCTCTCAATCTTTAACTCAAGCGGCTCCTAGCGCTCAACCAACAACCGAAAGCGACAAGCCCACACCAATACCAACTTCTCAAAATAAATCATCTACACCCAAACCTACAACTACGCCTAAACCTACCCCAACTCCAACCCCGAAGAAAAATCCATGTAGCATAAACGTGACTTATGGAAAACTGGGCGGAGGCAGTAGTGATCCTTTATTAGTTACACTAATTTCCAGCTTCTCAAGTTACAACAACACCTATATGACAGGAGCTCAATGGGATTTTGACGGTAACGGGAGTTGGGATACTGATTTAAAGCAATCAAACGGGATAATAGAACATACATATGGGAGATCTGGTACATACAATCCTAGATTGCAGTTGCAGGCTTCAGATGGTTCCATGACAAATGTGTGTACAAAAGGTATTACCGTACCTTCTGGTATAACGGTTAGAGTAACAGGAAGAATCTATGCTGATACAAATTGTAACACTCTACCCGAACCTAATGAGGTAGGCGTAGGTGGTGCTCCTGTGGTGCTTTCTAAAATGCCTGAATATTCGGTTTATGCGGAAACTACAACTGATGGTGGCGGTAATTTTAGTTTCTCGCAAAACATTCAACCGAATGACAGCCTGAATGTTTCCATAGATCATGGTGTAGTTCCTTCAGGATATAAATCCAACCCAAAATTTAATCCTCCTACATATGGCCTTGGCGGTTCACAAACATCAATGAACATAGATATACCAATTGTTCCGATAGACAGCATTAACGCAGGGGCTTGTTACTAATCATACGTTATCGTTTATACTTTCTGATAATCAGTTGCTCAACAAAATCCTCTCCACCTTCAAATTCACAGACTAAGAAGTGCTTTCTAGAAACTTTAATATTTGGGCGCCAAATGTACGCAGATCATTCAAATTCTCTTTATAATCTTCAAACAGCAAATTAAAGTCAAAATCATTATATCCATGCACAACTCTGTTTCTGAAATCTGCCGCCTTTCCCATTCTTTTAGCCAACTCAAGATCAACAAATCCCTTCTCCCCTAAAAACAAAAACGCATCCTTTGCGGTTTCTTTTTGTGGAACATCAAGCTGGGCGATGATATGGGTTGCAATATCAATGCAAGTTTCAACTGCTTGTTGTAGGCGAAACACGACCAAGTCGTGAATATCTGGGTTTTGGACAAAAGATTCTTTGGTAAAAGTCATTTGCTCGATTTTTCTTATTTGATCGTTTAAGAAATCAAGCTTCTTGGAGACTAAAGACAAGTTAGCCGGCATATGGAAATTTCTCTTTCAGATGCGAATAATATATTTTTCGCATATGGGCCGTATCGTAGTAGTTCTCAGCAATAGATGCTTCAAATAAGCCTCTATCCTCCCCTGAGCGAGCATAAGCACATCTACCGTTTATTGCTTGGAATAAAAACAAAGGAGAAGAGCTTCTGTCAACAACGGACAAATCTAAATCTTTGGGGAACTTTATTTCGGAAAGAAGATTGTATATGTGGTCGAAAGAAATGTCTTTTCTACTTTCAACCACCACAGCAAGGTCAAAATCACTTTCACCAGTTTCCTTGCCAAAAACATAAGAACCCAATACGTAAGCAGCAATTATTTTAGGCTCTGGTTTTAAGGCATTTCGTATTTCTGACATTAAGCTTTCGTTTAGCATATCTAGATTATATCGCAAGATTTTCACTGTGCAATCTTTGTGGTAATTAACATAACGTCAAAGACTGGAGAGGTCGGAGTCTATTTCTGTAAATTCTGAATCTATATCCACCCCTAGATCAAGAGCTTGAAGTTCTTTATCTAACTCATCTGGAGTCTCGGCGGTTAGTTCGGCCACAATCTTTCCATAATTGTCAGTCTTCTTCAATAGACTCGTCCCGTTTAGGAAAAAGAAAACTCCTCCAGCAATCAAAGCAACTGCTAAAACGGCTACAACCACTATTCCCATAAACCCTTTGTTACTGTTGCTGTGTTGCACTTCCGGTCGCTCCTTTCTGTCCACCAACTGTGGACTTTGTCGTTGAAATTGCCTTTGCTACAGCTTGCCTTGCGGCAACTATCAAATTATGGGCTGCCTTAAGATCAGTATGTAGAGAGTTCCTTGAAGTCTGAGCATCGGACTTTACAGTGGTTTCTGTATTTACCGTTACTCCGTAATCTTTCCCGGCTTGAGCAGAAACCGCATCTTGTGCTGTGCTTACAGCTGTTCGTGCACCATCAACTGCAGCTTGAGCTTCTGCGTTTCCTCCCCGCTCAGAGATTATGGACTCAAGCTTATCTAAGATTGCAGACATTTTATCAAGTGATTGGGACATCTTTGTTGTTCTGTTCTCGTTTATCTCACCCAACTTTTGGTCAATTTTTTCTGCAATTTCTGCTTTTTTCTGATCCCTAAATTCGGCAAGTTTCTCTTTTAACTCTGCTCTGCGCTCTTGAATCTTTTCTTTGATCTCTTCTCTTCTTGCGGAAACGGATGCCAAAAACTCTTCTCGCTTTTCAATTCTTGCTTCACGCTTTGCCTCTCTGGTTGCTTGCCTATCCTCGCGTTTCACTTGTCTTGATTCCACGCGCTCTTCTCTCTTTTCTAGTCGTGCTTCGCGCTTTTCTTGGCGGGCCTCAACTTTCTCGGTACGCTTCTCTTGCTTGTTTGTCACGCGATCGGAAACACTTGTTGTGTCTTGCGCGGCAACGGGAGAAACAACTAGCGCAAGAAGTAGAAGAGGAAGTGTAATTAGCAGTTTTGAGCAGTACACATATAAATTAAAACACCCCTAGTCAAGACCTGTCAAATTAATGTATTTTTTACTTATGGACAAAAAAGTTGCGCTAAGTGAACTCAAAAAAGAAATGGAGAACGACAAAAGCCTACCGCTAAGAGTTGGTGCAACACAGCTTGTGTTCGGCGAGGGGAATCCTGATGCCGATTTATATTTTCTTGGTGAAGGCCCAGGGTTCCATGAAGACCAACAAGGAAGACCATTCGTTGGCCAAGCAGGAAAACTTCTTGAAAGAACTCTTGAATCAATCGGCTTAAAACGCGAGGATGTTTATATTTCAAACATTGTTCGCTTCCGCCCGCCCGAAAACCGCGACCCATTACCCGAAGAAATCAAAAGCTTCCAACCATACGTTGATCGGGAAATTGAAATAATAAATCCAAAAGTAATTGTAACTTTAGGCCGTTTCTCTATGGGCAAATTTCTACCCGGTGAAATGATCTCCCGCGTCCACGGAAAACCTAGAGTTGTGAGATGGAAGGGGAAAGATGTTACAATAGTCCCAATGTATCACCCCGCTGCTGCTCTTCGTGCAGGGGCGGTAATGGAACAGTTTAAGGAAGACTTCAAAAGACTCCCTGAGATTTTAGTTAAAATTGGTGATACAAAAGAAGATAATAACGCAGAACAGCTAGACCTCCTCTAAAGTATGGACAAACTTAGATTCATTGCAATTTCAGGCACAATAGACGTTACTGAAAACTTATACGTCTACGAATATATTCCCGATCGGGGAAGTGCGGAAATTATAGTTCTTGATTGCGGTGTTGGCTTCCCGGAAGAGGCAGCTTTTGGAGTTGATCTTGTTGTGCCCGACTTCTCCTATTTAGTTAAAAACAAAGACAAAATCAAAGGAGTTTTCATCTCCCACGCTCATGAGGATCATTTCGGAGCACTTCCTTTTCTTCTTGACCAACTTCCAGATGTCTCAATTTACTCGGCAAAACTAGTCGCAGGGTTTATTGAAGACAAACTGGTGGATTATGGAATTGGCGGCAAGAAGGTAAATATAATTGATCCTGAAGGTGCCCCGACTACTGCAGGTAGCTTCATCGTGGACGCATTTAGAATTACCCATTCGGTTCCTGACTCCTTGGGCTTTTGTATAGGCACCCCAATTGGAAGATTCTTCCACGTTCCGGATTACAAATTTGACTGGACCCCGGTTGACGGGAAACCCTTTGATATTGCAAAAGCAGCAACCTTGGCAAAAGGCGGTGTAATTGCAATGGCCTCAGACTCGCTTGGGTCAACTTCTGAAGGTTATACAATGTCTGAGGCTGAACTTGAAAAAAACATTGGCAACATCTTCAAAGATGCAAAGGGGCGAATTTTTGTTACAACAATCTCTTCCAACATATCAAGAATGCAGCAGGTTATTAATATTTCTCGCTCTCTTGGAAGAAAAGTAATTTTTGTCGGACGCTCAATTGAAAAAAAAGTCGCAATTGCAAGGACCCTGGGAAATATTACCTACAATGATAAAGATGTGGTAATGGATAGACAGGCAAGGTCCTTGCCTCCTGAAAAAGTTGTTTATATAATCTCAGGCTGTTATGGCCAAGTCGGATCAGCACTTTACAGAGTCGCAACAGATGACCATAAATTCTTAAAAATTAAAAACCCTGATATGGTTGTCTTCTCAGCAGACCCAGCCCCTCCAGGAACCCATTTTTCAACAAATTATGTGGTCGATCAACTTATTGAAAAGGGAGCAGAAGTCCATTACTACGACACCCAAGAAGACCTTCACGTCTCAGGCCACGGCTCCAGAAAAGATATCGAGATGCTTCTGTCTTTAGTTCGTCCCAAATATTTAATCCCAATTGGAGGAACAATTCGCCATAACAGAGCCTACAACGCCCTCGCCCAAAAGATGGGTTGGAAGAAAGAGGAAACTTTAGAGCTTCGCCATGGTGATGTTATGGAATTTACCCGCGATGGGAAAGTAAAAGCAGGGGAGCATATCCCGGTTAAAAGCCTGCTCGTAGACGGCCTTGGTTTGGGAGATGTTGGCGAGGTAGTTTTATCAGACAGAAAAACCCTAGCTCGCGAAGGAGTTGTAATTGTTGTTCTTCAAGTTGATAAAGCAAATAGTGTTCTTATCGGCGATCCTGACATAATAAGCCGAGGATTTGTATTCGTTAAAGAAAACAAACAGTTTTTAGAGCGTGCAGCAAACGCGGTTGCAAATGAGATTCGCGCAAAGCACAAAAAAGGCGACGCGAGGGATGTTAAAGTAAAAGCTGTTGAATTCTTAGAACGCTTCTTCTTTGACGAAACCGGCCGCCGCCCCATGATTCTCCCTGTGGTTGTGGAAGTTTAACCCACACTTGACAAACTAGTCAACCTATAGTACTATTAGTTAGATCACAATTGTGCGAAAACTTGTGATACAATCCATTCACCATGCCCAGACGAAGAAGATCTTTGTTAAAAAGCTCTTTCAACCTAAAACTTAAGAAACATACAGTAGTTTCAATTACACAAATTTTGTGCTTTGCACTTGCAGGCTTAATTATTGTTTCATTTTCCCGCCAGGGTCTAATCCTCTACTCAATCAACAAGTTTTTTACAGACTACTTTTCTTGGACCTCACTTTTTATCCCATTCTTCCTTATTGTCTCAGGATTAATGCTCTCAAAATTAAAAACTCCTCTAAGTAATCCAACAGTTCTTATGGGAGGGGTAATTTTCGCCCTCTGCGCCGCAGGCTTAACTCAAGCTGGAAAACTAGGGGACGAAATTTGGGCAGGAGTTGCAAGCCTTATTACCTCCTTTGGTGCAGCTGTAGTTTTCTTGGGTGGTGCAGTAATCGGCCTTTTAATTCTTTTCAACACCTCCCTTGACCGCATAGTCTCTTTCTTTATCTCAATGTTGATTTCTCTTCGTCACAGAATTTTAGGAACTCAAAACTCCAAAGCTTTTAATCTAAATGTCGGCAAAGATATCAAAGTAACCGGAGGAAACCAAACCCAGAACGCAAAACCCGGAGTTCTCCAAAAAGAGGCAATTGCCCCCGCAGTCAATATTCCCGGCCAACCAGGAATTTGGGACTACCCCCCTCTTTCTTTGCTTTCTGATACCCACTC
Source organism: Patescibacteria group bacterium (assembly GCA_038062025.1). Classification (GTDB taxonomy): domain Bacteria; phylum Patescibacteriota; class Microgenomatia; order UBA8517; family UBA10165; genus 2-12-FULL-44-25. Next base: position 42,887 of record JBBTXW010000006.1, on the reverse strand, counting down.
AGGCAAAGCAGACCGCGGAGATATTAAAGCAAATGCAGACATAATTGAGCGGACGCTAGAGTCTTTTGGCGTTAAATCCAAGGTTGTAGAAGTAAACCTCGGACCTGCGGTTACTCAATACGCAATCGAAGTTGCCCTTGGTACAAAACTATCAAGAATTACCAATCTTTCAAACGATTTAGCTTTAGCTCTTGCTGCTCCTTCCGGCCAAATTCGTATTGAGGCTCCAATTCCCGGCCGCTCTTTAGTCGGAATAGAACTTCCAAACCGATCTCCTGAGTTCGTAACTTTGCGCGGGGTATTGGAATCGGATGTAATGCGCGAGTCTAAATCAAAACTTGCAGTCGCATTAGGACTTGATGTCTCAGGAAAACCAATGATTGCAGACCTTGCAAAAATGCCCCATTCATTAATTGCAGGTCAAACAGGATCCGGAAAATCTATCGCTCTGAATTCGTTTTTAGCATCAATTCTTTTCCGAGCATCCCCAGCAGAAGTTAAATTTATTCTTGTTGACCCAAAACGCGTTGAGTTTACCCAGTTTAATGGAATCCCGCATCTTTTGGCCCCGGTCATAACAGAAGCAGACAAAGTAATTTCTGCCCTTAAATATCTAACTGCCGAGATGGACAACCGATACAAAATGTTTGCAGAGGTTGGAGCTCGAAACATCCAAAGCTATAACGAAATGTCAGGATTTCAGGCTCTTCCTTATATCGTTTTAGTAGTTGACGAGCTGGCAGACATCATGCTTCTGTCTCCTGCCGAAGTTGAAGACTCAATTACCCGTCTTGCCCAGATGTCCCGCGCAACTGGAATCCACATGTTGATTGCTACCCAAAGGCCATCAGTTGATGTTTTAACTGGACTTATTAAAGCAAATATTCCGGCTCGTATCGCATTTGCAGTGTCTTCTCTTGTAGACTCTCGGGTTATCCTTGATACTCCAGGTGCAGAAAAGCTTCTGGGGCGGGGTGACATGCTCTATCTTCCACCAGATGAGGCGCGCCCCCGTCGTATCCAAGGAGCCTACGTTGCAGACAGCGATACAAATCGCCTAATCGAATTCTTAAGGAAGAATGGGGTTACACCTCAATATACCGAGGAAGTGACCAGTATGCCGCCAAAAGGTGGTAGCGGATTCGGTAGCACAAGTTTGGAAGATCGGGATGAGCTTTTTTCCGATGCTGTGAGAATCGTTTGTAATATGGACAAGGCCTCAGCCTCCCTTATGCAACGAAGACTCTCGATTGGTTATGCCCGTGCAGCCCGTCTTCTTGACCAACTTGAGTATGCAGGCGTTGTAGGGAGAGCAGAAGGCTCAAAACCAAGAGAAGTGCTAATTTCAAACCCGGAAGAGTTTCTTGCGCAAAGCGCAAACTAGTGATGCAAACTGTCGGCCAAATCCTAAAAGATGCCCGCGAATCTCGCGGCTGGTCTATTGAAAAAATTGCAAGGGAAACGAAGATAAAGGAGAAGTTCCTTGTAGCCCTGGAAGAATCTAATTGGGAAGAGCTGCCAAACCTAACCGTTGCCTCAGGCTTTGTCAGAAGTTTCGCAAATGTGATTGGGGTGGACAATGAAAGAGTGGGGGCCTTGGTTCGACGCGAATTCCCCCCAAGCCCGTTTGCAAGAAGAGAAAAAGAACTTCCTCTCGGAGGCCGAACAATCTGGACTCCACAAAATACAATAGTTGCGTCAGCAGTTTTTGTGGTTCTCCTTGTTGCAGGGTATTTAGCAAGACAATATTTTCTTTTTGTCGCCCCGCCGTCTTTAAAAGTTGATATAGCTCCAAGAGGAAACGAAATTGTTGTATCTGGAAAAACTTCCCCTAGCGCAACTTTGGAGGTAAATCGCCGCGCGATACTACTTGAAAAAAATGGAACATTCTCAGTATCTTTTGATAAAGCCGAGCTCGGAGATAAAGTAGAAATAAAATCCACCTCCCGCTCCGGCAAAAGCACAACAAAAGAATTAAAAATTACAAATTAAAAACTAAAAATTCCAATTGACTCTCCAAGAATTTCTATGGTATCGTCAATTGGTCATGGATCCTGTCCAAATTCTCCTCTTTGTAACCGTAACAATCCTAACTGGCCTTCTTGTTGCAGTAGGCGTTCAGGTTTTCTTGATTCTCAGAAATGTTCAAAAAACCATAGATCGCGCAAATAAATTATTGGACGATGCACATGTTTTAACAAACTCTGTCACACGTCCAATTGAGGGCTTAAGACATTTTGTTGAGGGGGTAAAAGATATAGGGCATCTTTCAGACGTAAAAACCCTCTCAGGTCTCGTTTCCCATTTTGTCAAAAAAGAAGAAGCTTTTGTAGAAACCATCCAAGAGGAACCATCAGTTGAAGAAAGAGCAAGGGCTTTAATTAAAGAGGGAGTAAAACATCCAATCCATAGAGTCCAAGAGCAAGGAAGAAGATTCTTCCACCGCGCCGGCAAACCATTAACTTCTTGACAAATCAACCCCCAGTATGTATTATCAGTGTGTAATGCAATATCAAAGAATAAACATAACTGTTCCTACAAAGCTAGCAAACCAGCTAAGGAGAGAAATTCCTTCACGCAGTCGTAGTCGCTTCATTGCAGTGGCTGTTCAAGGTAAGCTTAATAGAAAAAAAAACCTTAAAAAGGAATTGATAAAAAGCTACAAAGCTAATGCTAAACTTTATAGAGAAGTTAACAAAGAATGGGAGGCAATTGACCTTGAGTCATGGCCAGAATAAAACGGGGCGAAATATGGATCGCAAATTTAGATCCCGGCTTTGGCACAGAAATTAGAAAAAAAAGGCCAGTTTTGATTATCTCCAATAACACAATCAACTCTTACTGGCCAAAAATTGTGGCTATCCCCATAACTACAAAAGTGTATTATCCCGGTATAGAAAAAGTAGCTATCGGGAAAGAGTCGGGAGTTAAACAAGAGTCTGAAATCTTAACCACAGAAATCAGATCCATCGATAGAAAGCGCTTAGTAGAAAAAGTAGGAAAAATCAACGATGAAAAAATGTCTGAAGTGGAAATTGCCTTAAAAGCAGTCTTAGACATAGAAAGCCAGTAAGCAAGTGAACAACAAACCCCAGCGCGGAAATATAGGAATAATTCTTCTCTTTGCAATTGCTTTAATTGCAGTCGGCACAGGTGCTTATTTTTACGGGAAGGGTGGTTTTTCTCTAAAACAAACTCCCCCGGCCCCTGGCGCACAAGTTTCCACAACTCCAACTCAAGCAAGCGACCAAGCTACAGAGTGGAAAACATACACCAACTAATCTCCTTTCTGCTACAATAGCCTCACATGACCTCCCGAGAAATCCGCGAGAAATATTTGAAATTCTTTCAGGCTCGCGGGCACAAAATTATCCCGCCCGCCCCTTTAATTCCCAAAGACGATCCAACGACGCTTTTTACAACCGCCGGTATGCAACCTTTAGTTCCATATCTTCTTGGAGAACCACACCCAGAAGGAAAGAGGCTTGTTGATATCCAACCGTGTTTGCGAACTGATGACATAGATGAGGTCGGGGATAATACCCACAACACCTTTTTAGAAATGATGGGGAACTGGTCCTTGGGTGATTATTGGAAAACAGATTCCCTAAAGTGGAGTTTAGAATTTTTAACAGAAGAATTAAATCTTCCAAAAGAAAAACTTGCAGTTACAGTATTTGCAGGGGATTCTGATGCACCTCGAGACGAAGAATCAATAGAAATCTGGAAGAGTCTTGGAATTGCGAAAAATAGAATCTTTCCTTTAGGAAAAAAAGACAATTGGTGGGGTCCTGTCGGGGACTCTGGTCCTTGTGGCCCAGACTCAGAAATTTTCTTCTGGACTGGGGAGGGTGAACCTAAAAAATCTCCCGACACAAATCCTCTTTGGGTTGAGGTCTGGAATAACGTATTTATGGAATATAACAAAGCTCAAGATGGGAATTTTGAACCCCTCAAACAAAGAAATGTAGATACAGGGATTGGAGTTGAAAGAACCACAACAGTAGTACAAGGAAAAACAAATGTCTATGAAACAGATCTGTTTTTCGAACTTTATGAGGAGATTAAAGATAGTGCCAAGGCAAAAATGAACGTGGTCGGGAATCAAAGAGTGAGAATATTTCTAGATCACTCCCGCGCCTCATTCTTCTTAATAAGAGAAGGAATTAGACCAGGGCAAAAAGAAAGGGATTATATCCTGAGGAGACTTATTAGAAGAGCCAACGACCAGTTAACACTCTTGTTTCATGATGTGGCACATACGGAAGCTGTGATCTGGTGGGAGAAAGCACTTAGCCACTATAAAGAGACATTCAATGGGATCTACGAATTCGACAATAATACCCTCAACACTATTAAGAGTGAATTAGAGAAATACGGAGAGATAATTCACAGCAACGCTCCAAAGGTTGAACCTTTAGTATCAACAGACGAGGTTGCAAGTAAACAAGTGCTTGCCCAAAATTCCAAAAAATATTTCGGAACACCAGACTTTAGCAGCTTAATAGAAAAAAATCGCTTTACATCACTTCCGTCAGTAGCAGCTGGTTCTGTTGCTTTTGATGCACAGTCAACACTGGGTTTCCCAGCTCAGGGCTCACAAGGCACAGTTTCCATCGCAGAAGCCAAACTCGGAAATGAATTTAATAGAGAAGAGTTCGATAAAACTTTCCATATTTTCTCTCAACAACACCAAGATGTATCCCGCGCTAGCGTAGCTGGAATGTTTAAGGGGGGACTTGCATCAACCGGAGAAACAGAAACCAAGTACCACACCGCAACACACCTTTTACATGCCGCTCTCCGTCAAACATTAGGTGATCATGTTTTACAGCGTGGTTCAAACATCAATGCCGAGCGCCTCCGATTTGATTTTTCTCATCCAGGAAAACTAACAGAGGAACAACTCAAAGAAGTAGAAGACTTAGTTAATGAGCAAATAGATAAAGATATACCAGTGACATCTCAAGAAATGACGCGAGAAGAAGCATACCAGCAAGGCGCAATAGGTGCTTTCGGTCAAAAATACGGTGACCGAGTTACAGTTTATACAATAGGCCGCACTTCGCACGAGGCTCCGCGGGGCGCTCCTTTTAGTCGCGAATTCTGCGGCGGCCCGCACGTTGAATCAACAGGATCGATCGGGCATGTTAGAATAATAAAAGAAGAATCGGCCGGCGCTGGAATAAGGCGCATCTATGCTGAAGTTATCAGTTAACAATTAGCCAGTTATCAATAAGTTAAACAATTGATCAATTAATTAAATGATCCACTTACTGTTAACTGATTAAATGATAACTGGTTAATTTCCCTGTCATGTCCCTGCCATTTTTAAAAAACAACGAAGAGAATCCTGAAAACTTTTGGACCCTTGTTTTGGGCAAAAACTGGGTTGATTCTGCAATCTGGCGAGTTGTTGGAGAGAAAGCAGAAATAGTCTCCCACGGCGGCGCGTTTCCTTATCAAGAAGGTGATAAAACCTCTCTTATAGAAGCAGCCGACGGCTCGCTTTCAAATGCGGCAAGTCATCTTCCCGAGGGTTCCCCCGAACCAAAAAAAGTAGTTTTTGGCCTCCCTCCGGCATATTTGGAAGGAGGAGAAATTAAAAGCGACACAGTCGAAATCTTAAAAGTCTTATCAAAAGAACTAGAGCTCGCCCCCGCAGGATTTGTGGTTATTCCCGAAGCAATAGTCCATTTATTAAAATCCCAAGAAGGCGCCCCGCCAAATGTCATTCTTGTTGGCTCCTCCGAAGATTTTTTGGAAGTAACCTTAGTCCAGAACGGAAAAGTTTTGGGAACAACAGAAGTCGGAAGAAGCATCTCAACAGGCACAGATCTCCAAGAGGGTTTAACCCGCCTTCCAAAAGTTGAACAATACCCAACAAGAATTTTAGTTTACAACCACAAAGCAGCAGACATCCAAAGCACAAAAGACAATCTTTTGGAGACCGATTGGGAAAAGGCGGAGGGTTTAAGCTTTCTTCACACTCCAAAAGTTGAAGTTCTCCCCGAAGACGTCGTCGCCCGAGCAATATCTTTAGCAGGAGGCGCAGAAGTTGGTAATGCAACCATGCTTGCAGGGAAAAGTGCAGCCGTTGAGGAGAGTGATGTGGAACCTGCGAAAATAGATGAGGAAGAAGTGGCAGAGATAACAGAAGTTACAAAAGATCAAAATGTAAAAACTGTCTCCGCGGAAGAATTTGGGTTTAAAGAAGGCGAAGATGCTCAGGAAAGGGAGTTTGCCGTGCCTCCCGTTTCAGTGCCCCAAGTTCCCGCCCCAAAACCACTAGCACAACTATCAAGACTATTCTCAAAAATAAAAATTCCAACTCTCTCGTCTCGCGGCTCATTTGGTTCCAGAAGATCTCTACTTCCACTCTTACTCACTCTTGTAATTCTTGGATCAGGTCTTGCTTATTGGTTTTTGCCGGAAGCAAAAGTTGCAATATATGTCTCTCCGAAAAAATACGAAAAAGAGTTGGATATAAAACCAAAAACTCTCTCTGCTCGCCATTTGGAAGCCAATGTGACAATATCTAAAAGCAAAGACACAACAGGATCGGCTTTAGTAGGTGACGTGGCAAAGGGAGAAGTGACGATATATAGAGTTGGCGCCCAAACAACTCTACCCAAGGGAACTTTACTTTCTTCAGGGATCTTAAAGTTTACACTTGACAAAGACGTTAAAGTTGCCTCAGGCTCCGCAGGGCCTGATTCGCTTGGCAAAAACACAGAAAGCGCCCCAATCACTGCCTCCGCAATCGGAACAGACTCAAACCTATCCGTGGGAACCGCCTTTAAAATTGGCACCTTATCCTCAGAAACAATGACGGCAAAAAATGAAAAAGCCTTAACAGGCGGAGTATCAAGAGAAGTTCAAGCAGTCTCAAAAGATGACATTTCAAAACTCGCAGATGAAGCAAAAAAAGAACTTGAGTCCCAAGCCCAAAGCTCTCTGAAAAACCAACTTAAAGATGGAGAAATTTTAATCGCTCAAGAAGAAGGGATTGTGGTAACAGAAGAAGATTACTCAGCAAAAGTAGGTAATGAAGCACAAAGCTTATCAGTAAAAATGACGGGAAAAGTAAAGTTTTTTGCAGTTTCAAAATCTCACATAAAAGAACTGCTCGAAAAGGAAGGGGGATTGCCAGACGGATTTACCCTGAAGGAAGATCAAATTCAAATTTCTTCTGTTCCTCAAGGCAAAGGCGAATATGAAGTAAAAATTACTGCAAATCTTCTACCCCAAGTAGATTCCCAAGATTTAACAAAAAGAATAACCGGCAAATCTTTACCCGATGCAAGAAACATCCTTTCAACAACTCCAGGTTTTGTACGCGCAGAAATTAAAATCAAGTTTAAATTCCCCGGACCTTTGGGTACACTTCCCCGTCAGGGTAAGAATATCTCAGTTGAAGTTATCGCCAAGTAGATATGTCCAAAAGTGCTGTCAAATTTTTATCCTTAATTCTTATCTGTGTTGGCCTTATCCTAACTTTTACGGCTCTCATGCCCATTATCCAATATGAGCTCTTAGTTAGCCCAACCTTAGAAAGAAGAGAGTTTTTGTCCCCAGTTTCTAATACAACACCAAAACCTAGTGGGCCACGCGACTACACAAAAGCCTCAACTTGGTTTGATGGATATCCTCTTCCAAGTGTTAATTACCAAATAAAACATTACAAACTCTCAATCCCTAAGTTGAAAATAAAAGACGCAGTTGTTGAAGTTGGAGGTGAAGACCTCACAAAAAGTCTCATTCATTTCGGCGGAACAGCACTCCCCGGAAAACCTGGAAACGCAGTTATCTTTGGACACTCAACGATCTTACAGCTTTACAACCCAAACAACTACATGACAATTTTTAGCTATCTTCCAACTCTCAAAAAAGGCGAAGATTTGTTTGTTGAGTATGATGGGATAACTTACACATTCAAAGTTGAAGAGATGTTTGAGGTAAAGCCGGATGCTTTACAAATTCTTGAGCAAAAAGATGACAACTCATATATAACACTAGTTACTTGCGTTCCCCCGGGTACTTATCTAAGGCGCTTGATTGTCCGTGCAAAAATAGTACCATACAAAAGATGAAAGTTCTTGGCATCGATTACGGCCGAAGTAAGATAGGACTTGCGGTAGCAGAAGGTCCTCTTGCCCAACCACTCTCTGTGTTACGAGTAAATTCTTTTGAAGATGCTCTTAAAAAAGTAGAACAAGTAGTTCAAGTAGAACAAGTAGTTCAGGTTGTGGTCGGAATCTCGGAGGGTGAGATGGGGGAAGAGCAGAGACGCTTTGCCCAACTGTTAAAAGAAAAAACCGAAGCTGATATCGTTTTGTGGGACGAAACCCTAACAACTCACGACGCACAACAAGTCTCGATCAAGAGTGGCCAGGGACAAAAAAAGCGTCGTGAAATGGAAGATGCATTTGCAGCGGCAATAATGCTACAATCATTCTTAGATGACACGGCAACCTAGAGTTCCACAAGTATTCAAGAACGTCATTGCTCCAGTTCAACTCTGGCTTATGTCCCAAGGTAGATGTGTAGGCTGTGGTCGTGAACTCTCAGAAGGTAAAGTACAAAAAAGAAAAGACGGCACCGAAAAAGTAACCTGCACTTGCGGCCGACTATTCATTAAAGAAAAATCAGGAAAATTCCGCCGCGCACTCCTTAACGAAGTGTAATGAAAAAACTTCTCTTTTCCCTCGTGTTACTTGTTGCGTGTGCCGTGTCACTTTTCCTCTGGTGGTCGAGTGTCTCTTCTCCTCTTGATCCCAAAAACACGAAAAGTCAAGACTTTCTAGTAACTCGTGGTCAGTCTCTAACTCGAGTTGCCCAAAACCTTGAAAAACGGGGCTTGGTAAAGAATGGGTTTGCCTTCAGAATCTATACCCAAGCCGCAGGTCAAGCTGGAAAAATTCAACCCGGAGAATACTCTCTTTCCCCTTCTTACTCTTTAGACAAAATTATGATGACTCTTGTCTCCGGCCCCAAAGAACTTTGGGTAACGTATCCTGAAGGACTTCGCCTTGAAGAGATGGCAGCAAAGACAATTAAAACTTTAGGAATGAAGGCAGATATAGCCCAAACCTTTTGGGCAGAATTCATGACTGTGGCAAAGGGCAAAGAAGGCTATCTTTTCCCAGAAACTTATCTTTTTCCAAAGGACGTTAAAGGAACAACAGTTGCAAATAAACTGATAACCACTTTCGAAAACAAAGTGACTCAAATGCGCGCTGATGCACAAAAGTCTGATCTTTCATTCGATGAGTTGATAACTTTGGCATCCATAGTGGAAAGAGAGACTAAAACAAATGAAGAACGCCCAATTGTGGCAGGAATTCTCCTAAAGCGCCTTGACGCTGGCTGGCCGCTCCAAGCTGACGCAACGCTTCAATATGCAACAGGAAATACTCGTTGCGCAAAAGATTTAACAAAGCCAGTTTTGGATTGCGACTGGTGGGTAATTCCAGAAGTTGAAGATCGACAAGTAAGATCCCCATATAACACATATACAAACAAAACTCTCCCGCCCGCTCCAATTGCCAACCCTTCGCTTTCCTCAATTCGCGCAGTTATTTACCCTGAGAATTCAGACTACTGGTTTTATATCCATGACAAAGATGGAAAAATTCACTATGCTAAAACCGCAGAAGAACACGCCGCAAATATAGATAAATATTTAAGATAAGATAGGTTGCAAAGACCTACTGGTCTGTATAAAATTAATTTAGTGTACTCCAGAAAATCCCAAAGAGGTTTCTCTTCCATATTAATTTTTTTACTTTTGACTGCACTTCTAGGAAAATGAGGGGAAATTAACAAAAGGTGTTTTGTTGACTATATTTAACAGCTTCACTTTCACTAGATAGAGGTTTCACGCGTCCCAACACACCCACCGCAATTTGACATTATGTACAGAATTACGTACAATTAGAATATGGTAAAAACACTCCCGATTACTGATGCAAGAGAGCAGCTCACAACTCTTGTCGATAAAGCCGACAGGCTTTTGGATGAATATGTGATTACCGTTAACGGAAAGCCCAAAGCTGTCATTGTCTCTGCTGCTGAATATGATTCTTGGAAAGAGACGAATGAAATATTGGCAGACAGGGAACTGGTAAAATCTATTAGGCAAGCCGAACAAGAAGAGGCTGAGGGTAAAACTATTCCCTGGGAAGAATTCAAAAAAGAAATGGGATGGTAGAATATAAACTTGAAATCACGCCCGAGTGCAGAGCAAATTTTAGAAATATTCCTCAGAAATATCACAAACCAATTAAAGCCGCAATACAAGAAATCAGAGAGGTTCCCCAAGAAGGCAAACCTTTAGAGCGCGAGATGAAAGGGAGGCATGCTTGGCATGTTAGTGTCTACAGGATAATCTATAAAGTTTATCCCAGAGATAAAAAGATTGTAATCTTATCCGTTAAACACAGAGGCATAGCGTATAATTAAATTTCAAGCACAAATGACGCTTGAAATTTGACAGTAAGTTTAATACCCTGTAGAACTTTAATTGTGAAAAAACCTCGCCTGAATTTTTTGTTTGTTTCGCTTGAAGGATTAATAGGAGACTTGGCTTGGAAAATAAGTGAAGAAGGGCATAGTGTTAAGTATTATATAAAAGAAAAATTTGAGAAAAACATTTGCGACGGATTTGTCCAAAAAGTTGCCTCTTGGCGCGACTATGTTGACTGGGCGGATGTAATTGTCTTTGATGATGTAGGGAATGGAAATCTACCTCAAACTTTAAGAAAAAAGGGAAAACTTGCTATTGGCGGAACTTCTTATACGGATAGACTGGAACTTGATCGCGAGTTTGGACAAAAAGAACTTGCAGAAGTTGGGGTCAACATTCTCCCAAATTATAACTTTAGAGATTTTGACGAAGCAGCAAAATTTGTTAAGAAGAACCCAGGCAGATATGTCATCAAGCCGTCAGGAAGGGCACAATCTTCTGACAAAGAACTCTTGTTTGTGGGGCAAGAGGACGACGGGCGGGATATTATTCAAGTTTTAAAGCACTATAAAAAAAACTGGGCAAGAAAAATAAAACGCTTCCAAATTCAAAAATATGCCTCTGGTGTTGAAATTGCGGTTGGCGCATTTTTTAACGGCAAAGAATTTATTTATCCAATAAACATTAATTTTGAGCACAAGAGGTTGTTTAATGGTGAAATCGGCCCCTCGACTGGTGAGATGGGAACATTGATGTATTGGTCTGCTCCAAACAGGGTTTTTGAAGAAACTTTAAAAAGAATGGGCACAAAACTGGCCAAATCAGGATACGTGGGCTATATTGACATAAACTGTATCGCAAACGGAAAAGGGATTTACCCACTCGAGTTCACTGCGCGATTTGGCTACCCTCATATAAGCATTGCCATGGAGGGTGTAACTTCTGAGTGGGGGGAATTTATGTATCGCTTAGCAAAGGGTGACAAATTCAATATAAAAGTCAAACGTGGATTTCAAGTTGGAGTTGTAATCGCAGTCCCGCCATTTCCTTTTTGGGATACAGAAGCATTTACCCGCTACTCCGAAGACGCTGTAGTTTTGTTTAAAAATGGAGATAGAAAGGGAATTCATCTAGGAGAAGTAAAGCTTGAAGACGGAGACTGGAAACTGGCTGGAAAAGCAGGGTATGCACTAATTATTACTGGTTCCGGCCCAACTGTTGAAGTGGCCAGAAAGCAAGCCTATTCTCGGGTTGAAAATATTATGATTCCAAATATGTTTTACAGAACCGACATAGGTCTGCGTTGGCACGAAGACTCCGATAAACTCCAAACATCAGGATATCTTTATTAATCCCATCTGTCTGAAAACTTGTCGTAATCCACAGTTAATTCCTCACCTTTTTTTATTTTCCACTTTGTCCGGAACGTCTCGCCGTTTTCTGTTCCCACGTTTGCATTCTTTGAGGTATTCATAAAAAAAGAAATATTTATTGCATTTAGTGAAACGTCTGGAAAATATATCTTCCCGTCAATTATCGAATAAAAGTCTTTGACCATTTTTATAACTTCAGGGTGGATTTTTTTGTTTTTCAACACTTTTTCAGCATCGACTTTTGTGTATTTATTCTGTGGAACTCCACCAAATGGATTTATACCTTTTGGTATGTCCCGGATTGCAATTACACCCACCCCATCTATTTTTGATATTCCGATTCTGCAATAAACATTCTTTTCAAGATCGCGAATAATCCATTTCTTAGATTGTTTCTTTCTCACTCATGCAGTGTACTACGCTACAATCAATATATGAAGAATTCTGTTTTGATTAAATTAAACAAACATTGTATACAAGGTACTGAAGAAAAAGCACCCGTGATTTTACAAACGGCACTGTTGTGCAGTGTGACAAATACTGTAGCCAAAGCAATTAACCTTAAGACTTCTAAGGTTCATGTGACTACAAAAATGTTGAAGCATTTATATGATTCAAAACCCGCTGAAGAGTATGAATTTGTTCTGAGAAACATGGTGCAGATAGTTAGGTTTCCCGATTTCATCTATAAAAACAAAAAGGAAAAGCGAGGACAATACTGTTTCGTAAAGAAAATCAAGAACCACAGCTACTTTTGCTCAATAGAAACAACTCAGACTGCTAATTTGGTGGAGGAGGTTGAGGATATTAACTTTGTAGCAACTGCTTTTAGAATTAGAAAAGAAAACTACCTTCAAGGATATAAGCTCTTGTGGAGTCGGAAGGGCGACCTTCCTTCATCGTAGTACTTTGGATGCCCATCCGAGGACGAGTCTACTTGTACCCCGCAGTAGAGCCTTTCTGCATTTCGACTCCACATCAACTTATATCAATGTGTTATACAGCGTTACACATAAGCATAGCACATCAAGAGGGTCTTGACAAGTCCTTAGCAGTGTGATAACTTACTTCTCAAGCGTAAGTCTTTACGCAGGGTTTTTGTACCCCGCCAAGCGGGGCGTTTTGCGGTTTCCTGCACCAGATTAAATGGATTCTTCCAAGCTCAAATACCGATATTTGACCAGCAAAGAAAATACTTTAAACGAGCTTGATTTATTAAAGATTCAAAAAGAGTCTTGGGACGAGTTTTTACAATCTGGAATTGGAGAAGCACTAAAAATAGTAAACCCCATCTCTGACTTCACAGGCAAAAACTGGGAACTCTCATTCGGAAAATACCGCTTGGGCGATTCGCAAATTACCCCATCACGTGCCCGCGAAAAAGGCTTAACATACTCCTCTCCCATTTATATACAAGCATCACTCTTAAACAAAAAATCAGGCCAATCAACTTCCCAGGAAGTTTTTTTGGGCGATATTCCCCAAATGACCGCGCAGGCAACTTTTATAGTAAATGGCGTTGAGCGTTGTGTAGTTTCCCAAATTGTCCGCTCCCCTGGAGTTTACTTTTTTGGTGAACAAGATCCAGGCTCAGGGCGAATGCTTTACAGGGGTGAAGTTCGCCCCTCAAACGGCTCTTGGCTTGAGTTTGAAGTTTCAAAACAAGACGTAATTATTGCTAGAATCGACAGAAGAAGAAAACTCCCGGCAACGATGCTTCTTCGCGCGTTAGGCCTTGATGATCCTGCAGCTATCCACGAAAAGTTCCAGGATGTAGATACAAACGAAAACCATAAATTTATTGAAAGTACCCTCGCAAAAGATTCTTCAAAAACAAGAGAAGACGCGCTTTTAGAAATTTATAGAAGAATGCGCCCCGGGGAACCAGCGGTTTTGGAGAATGCCCAAAACCTTTTCCATACCCTCTTTTTTGATGCAAGACGCTACAATCTTGAAAAAGTCGGCCGCTACAAGCTTAATAAGAGGCTGGGAATAACAGGATCTGATTCTGTTTTATCCTTAGGCGACTTTGTAGCAGTGCTTCATTATCTAATTGGCCTCCAAAATAATCAAGGCAAAGTTGACGATATAGATCATCTTGCAAACCGAAGAATCAGGCGCGCAGGCGAGCTTGTTGGGGCCTCAGCATTCCGCCCCGGCCTTCTTCGCCTTGAACGCGCGATCAAAGAAAAAATGTCTCTTACCTCAACAGATGAAATGGTAAACCCATCTTTCTTAGTTAACGCGCGTCCCGTAATTGCGGCTCTAAATGAGTTTTTCCGATCAAACCAACTTTCTGTCATTCTTGACCAAACCAATCCGCTGAGCGAAATTGACAACCTTCGCCGTATTTCCGTTATGGGTCCAGGCGGTATAACTCGTGACCGGGCATCCTTCTCAATCCGCGATATAAACGCCTCCCAATACGGAAGAATTGATCCTGTAAGATCTCCAGAAGGACCAAACATTGGACTAGTTACCTACCTTGCTCTTTATACAAGAGTAAATGAATACGGATTTTTAGAAGCTCCTTATAGAAAAGTTGAAAAAAATGGGAAGAATGTAAAAGTAACAGATGAAATAGTTTATTTCCCAGCAGATGATGAGGAAGACTTCCACATAACCCACGCAGCTGTAAAAACAGACAAAAATGGGACAATTCTTGAAGAATGGGTACCTATGCGCTTCCAGGGGGAGTTCACAGAAGGCCCAGTTGACTTGGTCGACTATGTTGACTACTCGCCTCGTCAGGTTGTCGGAACTTCTGCCTCATTAATTCCATTTTTACAGCATGATGAAGCAAACCGCGCTTTGATGGGTACCCACATGCAATGCCAAGCAGTACCATTGGTTCGCCCAGGCTCACCGCTCATGATGACAGGAATGGAGTCAAGCGTAGCAAGCGCCATGGGACGGGTAGTTTACGCCATAAACTCTGGGACAGTTACATATGTAGACTCAGAAAGAGTTGAAATCAAACCAGATGGCAACCCACACGGTTCAGTAGACGGGGATCGCATAAAAAGAGTGGGCGGAAAAGAAATTTATACTCTTGAGAAATTTATGCGAACCTCTCAATCAACTTGCTTCAACCAGCGCCCAATTGTTAATGTTGGGGACAAAGTCAAAGCAGGGGACATAATAATCGATGGCCCGGGATCAGATCAGGGAAACCTGTCTTTGGGTCAAAACCTTTTGGTTGCTTATTGTTCGTTTGAAGGTTTAGGCTTTGAGGACGCAATTGCCATATCAGATCGTGTAGTTCGAGAAGACCTTTTAACCTCAATCCATATTGAAGAATATACATGCGCTGTTGTTGACACAAAACTTGGCCCAGAAGAGCTCACCCGCGATATCCCAAATGTTGCAGAAGGAGACCTTTCAAACTTAGCAGAAGACGGAATAGTTGTGATTGGTGCAGAAGTTGGTCCAAACGACATTTTAGTTGGAAAAATTGCGCCAAAAGGTGAAACTGAGCTCACAGCAGAAGAAAGATTGCTGCGTGCAATCTTCGGCGAAAAGGCTCGTGAAGTTCGCGATACTTCTCTTCGAGTTCCCCATGGCGAACACGGGATCGTTGTTGATGTCCAAATCTTAGATCGCGAAAAGGGAGACGAGCTTGACCCAGGAACCCTAAAAGAAGTTATTGTTCTTGTTGCTCAAATGAGAAAACTCTCAGTCGGGGACAAAATTGCAGGCCGCCACGGCAATAAAGGCGTTATCTCAAAAATAGTCCCGGTTGCAGACATGCCTCATTTAGAGGACGGAACCCCAGTTGACATAGTTATTTCTCCATTGTCAGTTCTTGCTCGTATGAACCTAGGACAGCTTCTTGAAGCTCAACTCGGGATGGCTGCAGAAAAAATTGGTGAAAGATTTGTTCTCCCTGTATTTGACCGATTGCCTCAGGATTCTATCGAAAACATAATGAAGGAAGCAGGCCTTCCGCCTTCTGGAAAGGTTCAGCTTTATGATGGAAGAACAGGAGAACCATTCAAAGAACAAACCTTTGTAGGCCGTGGATACATTATGAAGCTAATCCACATGGTCGAGGACAAGACTCACGCTCGCTCAACCGGACCATACTCGCTTGTTACCCAACAGCCTCTTGGAGGAAAAGCTCAAATGGGAGGACAACGCTTAGGGGAAATGGAAGTTTGGGCACTGGAGGCCCACCGCGCAGCCCACACGCTTCAGGAGATGCTTACAATAAAATCTGACGATGTTGTAGGCCGTGCCCGTGCATTTGAAGCAATTGTTAAAGGGACCGAAATCCCAGAAGCTACAATTCCCGAGTCTTTCAAAGTCTTGGTTCGTGAGTTAAACTCTCTTGGTCTTGTCATCCAGCCTGAGGGTGCAATTGTTGCTGACAAACCCTCAACTGTGGAAGCAGAAACTATGCCAACCATGGCTGTCGCCGTGCAAGGAGCTACTAATTAATGGATCTTTCAAGATTATCTGACTTTTCAAGCCTAAAAATTCGTCTAGCCTCGCCTGAGGATATACTTTCATGGTCCCACGGGGAAGTAACCAAACCTGAAACTATAAATTACCGTACCCTGCGCCCCGAAAAGGACGGTCTTTTTGACGAAAGAATCTTTGGCCCTACAAAAGATTGGGAATGTTACTGCGGAAAGTACAAAAGAATTCGCTATCGCGGGATAATCTGCGACAAGTGCGGAGTTGAAGTCACCCTTTCTCGAGTAAGGCGTGAAAGAATGGGACATCTAAATTTAGTAGTTCCTGTTGCCCATATTTGGTTTTTCAAGGGCGCTCCCTCAAAACTCTCACTCGTCTTAGACCTTCCACCCAAAGCTTTGGAACAAGTAATCTACTTTGCTCGCTATTTGGTAACAGAAGTTGAAGAAGCAGGCCGAGGTACAGCAATAGAGTCATTAGAAAAACAAGCAAAAGCACAAATAGAGGAGCTGCGTGAGGAAGAAAAAACGCGTGAGGAACAAATCCTCAAAGAGCAGAACTTAAAGAAGGAATCTGTTCGCTCAAAAGTTAAAGACGCAGAAGCCCAAGCTTTAGCAATAGAGGAAGTCGAGCTTGAAAGCAGAAAGAGAACAACTGCCCTCAAAGAAGAGATTGAAAATAATGTCAAAAACACAGAAGAACTTTTTGGAAAACTTATAAATATTGTTAAAAGTGTTAAATTCCTAAATCTCCTCTCAGAAGAGGAATATATAGAGCTTGTAAATTATAATGCCGCCGACTTCTTCAAAGGGGAAATGGGTGCAGAAGCAATACTCAAGGTTCTTGAAGGAATAAAACTTGATGAGTTGACCAATCAAATAAAAGAAGAGTTTGAGCAATCAACCGGAGCAAGAAGAGTCAAGCTTTCAAAAAGGTTAAGACTTTGCGACGGAATGAAAAGAGCAAATATTAATCCTCGCTGGATGATCGTAAAAGTACTTCCAGTTTTGCCGCCTGATTTGCGCCCGATGGTTCAATTATCCGGAGGAAGGTTTGCAACCTCAGACTTAAACGATCTTTACCGACGCGTAATAAACAGAAACAACCGCCTAAAGCATCTTTTGGAGCTTGGAGCGCCTGAAATAATTTTGCGAAACGAAAAAAGAATGCTTCAAGAAGCAGTTGATTCTCTAATTGACGCATCCCAGCGCCAGGCAACCCGCCGAGGACGTGGCAGGCAGGTACTAAGGTCATTGTCAGACCTTCTAAAAGGAAAACAAGGTCGATTCCGCCAAAATCTTCTTGGAAAAAGAGTCGATTATTCTGGCCGGTCTGTTATCGTTGTTGGGCCTGAGCTGAGGCTTGATCAATGCGGACTTCCAAAAGAGATGGCTCTTGAAATATTCAAGCCATTTGTCTTGCACGAAATGATCTCTCGGGGAATTGCACCAAACGTAAAAAGTGCAAAAAATATGCTTGAAAGGCGACCTCCAGAAGTCTTTGACATATTAGAAGAGATTACTCATGATCATCCCGTGCTC
The DNA here is from genome assembly GCA_038062025.1 of Patescibacteria group bacterium. GTDB lineage: Bacteria > Patescibacteriota > Microgenomatia > UBA8517 > UBA10165 > 2-12-FULL-44-25. The sequence continues at coordinate 25,086 of JBBTXW010000006.1, read as the reverse complement.
TTAAACCGTGCTCCAACTCTCCACAAGCTTGGAATTCAAGCCTTTTACCCTGTATTGGTTGAAGGAAAAGCAATTCGTCTCCATCCTTGTGTTTGTTCCGGCTACAACGCAGACTTTGACGGCGACCAAATGGCAGTCCATCTTCCCCTTGGAAAATACGCCCGCGAAGAGGCAGCACGCCTTATGACCCCGGCTCAAAATCTTCTTCATCCTCGAGATGGAAGTCCGATTGCAATTCCATCCTCAAAAGAGATGGCTCTTGGAATTTACTACTTGACTAGTGATGATTTAACAAAAGAAGCAACAACTCATGGCGAAGGAAAACTCTTCTCAGATGAACAAGAGGCCATATCAGCCTATCAAAAAGGGCAAATTGCACTCCGCGAAAAGATCATGGTTCGGCTAACAAGTGGTGAAATTATAAAAACTTCAGTCGGCAGAGTCTACTTTAATGAAGTATTGATACCTGAGTTAAGATTTGTCAATGTTCCAGTTACAGCAAGCGTTATAAAAGGACTTTTTGCAAAGATTTTGTCAACTCCTGGTATTGAGAATGAACTGATCGTCCAAATGATCGACAAGATAAAAGACCTAGGTTTTATAGCAGGAACTGAATCTGGGTTATCTTTCGGAATTACAGACCCCAAAATTTTGGAAGATAAAGACGTTGTGATCTCTCAAGCAAACGTTGAAGTTGGAAAGATTGAAGAAAACTTTAGATCAGGACTTCTTACCTCAAAGGAAAGAAAGCGCTTAACCCAAGAGCTTTGGATTGAGGTAACGGAAGAGTTGGCAGATAGAACATGGGAAGGATTGGAGCCTTGGAACCCAATAAAGATGATTATTGACGCCGGCGTAGGACGATCATCCCGCGATCAAGTAAAACAACTTGCCGCAATGCGAGGACTTGTTGTTGATCCTCTTGGAAAAATTGTCGATCTTCCAACAAAATCAAATTTTAGAGAAGGATTAACAATCTTTGAGTACGTAACTTCTGCTCGAGGATCAAGAAAAGGTCTTACAGATACCGCTCTAAAAACAGCAGATGCAGGATACTTAACTCGAAGACTTGTTGACGTTTCGCATGATTTGATTGTCAGGATCCAAGACTGCGGCTCAGAAGAATTTATTACAATATCAAAAGGGATTCGAACAAAGTCGTATGTGTTGCGCCTAACTGGAAGGGCAATAGCAGAAGACCTAAAAGTTGGGAAGACGAAACTTGAAAAAGGATCAATTCTAACTTCTGAATTGGCAGTTGAGATTGATAAGGCAGGGATAACCGAAGTAAAAGTTCGCTCACCACTAACATGCAAAGCGCGACATGGAATGTGTGCTGCTTGCTACGGCCTTGATTTATCAATCAAAAAACCAGTTGAACTTGGAACCCCAGTTGGAGTAATGGCGGCCCAATCTATTGGAGAGCCGGGAACCCAGCTTACGATGAGAACAAAGCACGCAGGAGGAATTGTCGGGTTGGACGTTACCCAAGGACTTCCCCGTGTTGACGAGCTTTTTGAGGCTAGATCTCCAAAAGCCCTTTCTCCGATTTCTGAAATATCAGGAAAAGTTGACGTAACAGAACAAGAAGACGGATGGTTAGTTCGCATCCGCAATACTTCAGTAAAACCAGTCGAAGAGCGGGAATATTTAATACCTATAACCTCAACTCTTCAAGCAAAAGATGGAGATTTAATTGAAGCCGGAAAACAGCTTGCTTCAGGATTTTTGGATATTAAGGATGTTTTAAGCGTTAAAGGCTTACGATCTGCGCAAGAATATCTAATAAATGAAGTCCAAGCAGTTTATGAGGGGCAAGGAATCCCAATAAATGATAAGCATTTTGAGACAATTGTCAGAAAAATGTCTGATAAAGTCCACGTAACAAGCTCGGGTGACACAACAATGCTGCCTGGAGAGATTGTCGAAAAAGCAGTATTTGAAGAAGAGAACGAGAAGATATTGGCAGAAGGGGGAGAGCCGGCAGCCGCTCAAGTAATTATCCTTGGAGTAACCCGCTCAAGCCTATTTACCAATTCATGGCTCTCTGCCGCTTCATTCCAAAATACAACCTCAGTTCTTACAGAGTGTGCATTGCTTGGAAAAGAAGACAGACTATTGGGGTTGAAGGAAAACGTAATCATAGGACGCCTTATTCCCACAACCCCAGAACGAGCAAGCATGGTTTCTAACTAACAGGTTTAGTGCTATAATATGACTTCAAAATCCGAAATCCTAAGCACCAAATCCGAAACAATATCTAATTTTTTAAATTCAAATTTTTAAACAAAAGCTATATGCCTACCATATCCCAACTTACCAAAAGAGGTCGAAAAAGGGCTGTTAAAAAAACAAAAGCCCAAGCCCTAACTCGTTGGTGGAACAATAAAGATCGTGAGTTCAAATCTTTAAGCTCTCCGTTTAAACGCGGAGTTGTTTTACAAGTGCGTACAATGACCCCAAAAAAACCGAATTCTGCTCTAAGAAAAGTAGCAAGAGTCAGGCTTTCAAACAAACAAGAAATCACAGCCTATATCCCCGGAGTTGGCCATAATTTGGCAGAACACGCAATTGTGTTAGTCCGTGGCGGAAGGGTTAAAGATCTTCCAGGAGTAAAATACCACGTTGTCCGCGGAAAATTTGATACAGCAGGAGTCGACGGAAGACAGTCTTCCCGCTCAAAGTACGGTGCAAAAGTACAACAAGGTGGCCCAAAACCGGCCACAGCCCCTGCCGTTGCTTCCTAATTTCTATGTACTGTGCACTATTAACTAATTAACTATTAACTATGCGTAGAGCAAGAAACTATAAAAGAGATATAAAAGAAGATCCAGTCTACAAACACAAACTGGTAACAAAACTAATAAACCGCTCGATGAAAGATGGTAAGCGATCTGTTGCCCAAAAAGAGATATATCAAGCTTTCGAAATCATCTCAAAAGAAAGTGAGCCGCTCCAGATCTTCTTAAAAGCTCTTGAAAACGTCAAACCCTCAATGGAAGTCCGCCCCCGAAGAATCGGAGGCGCAGCCTACCAAGTTCCATCCCCAGTTCGAGGGGTTAGAAAAGAGTCTCTAGCAATCCGCTGGCTGATCCTTGGCGCAAACGCCCGCTCAAACGCTCAATACAAAACCTATGCAAATAAACTCGCAGCAGAAATCCTTGATGCCTCAAAAGGTCAAGGGCAAGCAATAGCCAAAAAACAAGAAATTGAACGCGTTGCAGAAGCCAATCGTGCGTTCTCCCATTTTAATTGGTAAATAGCCTCAAACATAGCCCAACCGCTTTTCTTTTCTAGGGTATTTTGCTACAATCTCCAAGCACGCACAGCGTGCGATTTTTAATTCAATGGCAGCAAAAAAGGGAGCTTTAATCTCAACTACAACCGAAAATAGGCAAATGCCGATGGAGCAAATAAGAAATATCGGAATTATTGCCCATATCGACGCCGGCAAAACTACAACCACAGAGCGTATTCTCTTTGAATCCGGAAAAACCTACAAATACGGCTCAGTAGACGAAGGCAATACTGTTACCGATTGGATGGAACAAGAACGCGAACGCGGAATCACGATTGTTTCTGCTGCAATCACAACCTTCTGGACGACAAAAATAGAAGGTAACTTCCCTCAAGTTCCCCACCGCATAAACATTATTGATACCCCCGGGCATATCGACTTTACAGTCGAAGTTGAAAGGTCACTTCGCGTTTTAGACGGCGCTTGTATGATCTTTGACGGCAGAACCGGGGTTGAGCCTCAATCAGAAACCGTTTGGCATCAAGCAGATAAATACGGGGTTCCCAGGATTTGTGCCTTTAACAAGCTAAATTTAATTGGTGCAGACTGGGAGGGTTCAATTGCTTCAGTTCGAGAAAGATTAAACCCAAATGCCGCCCCAATCGATATGCCGATTGGAATTGAGCATGATCTCCATGGTGTCGTTGATTTGATCGAAATGAAAGCATTTACCTACAAAGGCCTTGAAGACAACAAATTAACAGAAGAAGAGATTCCCGCGGAACTAGTTGAAAGGGCGAAACATTTTCGGCTTCAGCTTGTCGAACGCATCGCAGAGTTTGATGACGAAGTACTTGCAAAATACCTAGAAGGCGCAGAGCTTACAAGCGCCGAAATCAGGCGCGCAGTGAGAAAAGGAGTAATCAGCGGCCGCTTCTTCCCAATTTTAGGCGGGGACAACAGAATGCCTACAGTCCAAAGAATTCTTGATGCGATTGTTGAATATCTCCCATCCCCATTAGACATTCCTCCGGTAAAAGGAGTAAATCCGGCAACAGGCGAAGAAGAAGAAAGAAAGCCCGGAAATGATCAGCCTTTGTCCGCGCTTGCCTTCAAAATCAATGTCGATCCTCATATCGGCCGCCTCGTGTGGCTTAGAATTTACTCAGGAACCATAAAAGCAGGCTCCCAAATTTACAATCCAACAAAAAGGACCAGCGAACGGATCGGCCGCCTTGTCCTTCTCCATGCAGACCAAAGAGAATTGATTGAGGAAGCATACTGCGGAGAAATCGTTGCAGTCGTTGGTCTAAAGGAAACCTCAACAGGAGATACGGTTTGTATCCAAGACAAGCCAATAATTTTGGAATCAATAAACTTCCCGGAACCGGTTATTTCTTTAGCAATTGAGCCCAAAACACGCCAAGACCAGGAAAAATTAGGACATGCAATGAGCCGTTTGGGAGAAGAAGATCCAACCTTTAAAGTCAAAACCAACCATGAAACAGGTCAAACAATAATCTCAGGAATGGGGGAACTTCAATTGGAAGTTTTGGTCGATCGTATGAAGAGGGAGTTTGGGGTTGAAGCAACAACTGGTGCACCCCAAGTTGCCTACCGCGAAACTATCAAAAAAGTCGCCCAGGGAGAAGGAAAATATATTCGCCAAACCGGAGGCCGCGGGCAGTATGGCCATGCACTCCTTCGAATTGAACCCAAAGGTCGAGGAGAGGGTTTTGAGTTTGTCTCAGAAATAAAAGGAGGAACAATTCCTCAAGAATATATCCCTGCAATCGAAAAGGGAGTTCGGGAAACTATGGAAAACGGAATATTGGCAGGATACCCAATGGTTGATTTTAAGGCTGCAGTTTACGACGGATCTTTCCATGATGTTGATTCCTCAGAAATTGCCTTCAAAATTGCAGGTTCAATGGCGCTTCAGGAAGCTTCAAAAAAAGCAGACATGTGTCTTTTGGAGCCGATTATGAAAGTTGCCGTATCAACCCCTGATAACTTTTTGGGAGATGTAATTGGCGATTTATCAGCCCGACGTGCACAGATTTTGGGGACTGAGACACGCGGTGTGTTGCAGGTGGTTAATGCTTTAGTGCCACTTGCCGAAATGACTGGCTATGCAACAACTTTAAGATCAATTACTCAAGGTAGAGCAAACTCATATATGGAGCCAAGCCATTATCAGGAAGTCCCAAATAACATTGCCCAACAAATCATCTCCAAAAACGCGGCAAGCGGTCCCATCCGCCAAGGCACCAACGCCTAAAATTAGTGGATTAGCGCGAAGAAAGCCGAGAGGAAATAAATACGTAATTAATTACGTATTAACCCCTCGGCTTTTAGAGCAGAACTTATGTGCCAGTCTTTATATCGCTGGTGACATTCCAGTCCGAGAGCTTGCCGTTCTCGACCATCCAGCGAGTAAACCGAAGGCGCTCCGCCAATTCTGGCGCCTTCCTTACATATCCGAGTAAAAACGCGGCAGACTGGTACCTCTCTTGAGCTTGGTTGCGTGCCTGAAAAGCCCGCGCCAGCTCGTCTTGGTTGTGGCCGCTTCCCTGCCTTGCCGCAAGAATTCTCTGATAGAACCTGTTCGCATCCGCAAGTACGGTGCGTGCGTCCTTTACACACTTCTCGAAATCTGCAATGTTTATCACGTTGCGTTCTCCTTTTTTAGATTGCGTATGACCTCTGCGGCGTGCGACAAGCTCTAAACCACTCCTGTTTTTAGATTCAATGTACATGGCAAGTATAGTCCAGAAGGTGCGAGTTTTAAAGTGTTGACAAACTCATACAGCCTCGTTACAATACTTATTTAGACCAGTGGTATTGCTGGTCGCTTGTTTTTTTAACAAGAAAACCTTACAATATATGAGCGCGCAATAAATTGCGCTACTGCGAAGCAGCAAGGTTCTGCTTTAGCAGGTTCTTATTACAAATGGCTACATTTGAACGAAACAAACCACATGTAAACGTTGGAACTATTGGTCACGTTGACCATGGTAAAACAACCCTCTCAGCCGCAATCTCCACAGTTTTATCCAAACAAGCTGGAAACCCAACCAAAGCAATGGGATATGGCGATATCGATAACGCTCCAGAAGAGAGAGAACGCGGAGTTACAATTAATATTACCCACATTGAATACGAAACAGAAAAAAGACATTATGCCCACATTGACGCTCCGGGACACGCAGACTACATTAAAAACATGATCACAGGTGCCGCTCAAATGGACGGCGCAATTTTGGTTGTTTCTGCTCCAGACGGCGCAATGCCTCAAACAAGAGAACACGTTCTTCTTGCTCGCCAAGTCAACGTCCCAGCCCTTGTAGTCTTTTTGAACAAAATTGATATGGTTGACGACCCAGAACTTGTCGATTTGGTCGAAGTCGAAATCCGCGAGCTTCTTTCAAAATATCAATACCCAGGAGACGAAGTGCCGATAATTAGGGGGTCTGCTCTAAAAGCAGTCGAGGGCGATGCTGAAGCTGAAAAGCAAATAATGGAGCTTATGAATGCAGTTGATTCTTATATACCAACCCCAGAAAGAGAAACAGATAAGCCTTTCTTAATGGCTGTTGAAGACGTCTTCTCGATAAAGGGAAGAGGAACAGTCGCAACCGGAAGAATCGAAAGAGGAGTTGTAAAGGTAAACGAAGAAATCGAAATTGTGGGCTTAAAACCTACAGTAAAATCAGTCGTTACCGGTGTTGAAATGTTCAGAAAATCGCTCGACGAGGGTCAAGCAGGAGACAACGTCGGAATTCTTCTTCGAGGGGTTGAAAAAGACAATATTGAAAGAGGCCAAGTATTAGCAAAACCAGGCTCAATTACTCCCCACACTGACTTTGAAGCAGAAGTTTATATTTTGACAAAAGAAGAGGGTGGCCGCCACACACCATTCTTCTCAGGCTACAAACCCCAATTTTATATTCGTACAACCGATGTAACTGGCGAAGTGACTCTCCCAGAAGGTGTTGAGATGGTTATGCCTGGAGATAACGCAAAAATGAAAGTTAAGCTAATACAGCCGGTTGCTTTGGAAGATGGTTTAAGGTTTGCTATCCGCGAGGGCGGAAGAACAGTCGGAGCTGGAGTAATTTCGAAGGTCACTGCGTGATTTTTCGCACACTAATATGGCAGCCGCAGGCAAAATCAGGGTACGCCTAAAATCGTACGACCATAGAGTAATTGATGAGGCCGCAGCAAAAATTGTTGATGCCGTACTTAATACTGGCTCAAAGGTCTCAGGCCCCGTCCCCCTTCCAACCGAACGCCATATGACGGTAGTTAATACCTCTCCCCACACAGACAAAGACGCAAGAGAACACTACGAAATGCTGGTCCACAAGCGAATGCTTGATATTCTTGCTCCAAACGAGCGTACAATCGACGCATTATCCAACATGGACCTCCCTGCAGGTGTCTCCATAGAAGTAAAAATATAAACTTTGACTTGGTGTGCAATAATTAGTAATGGTAACCAATATCGACTTTACAAAGATATTAACGCCAAACTATGCTGGAATGTGGGTTGCAATGGATGAGAACGAGACGCATGTTATCGCTGCAGCTCGCACACCAAATGAGGCCATCGAAGAGGCTAAGAAACAGGGGATAAAAAATCCGGTAGTTACATTTGTGGTAGAAGATTATGGCAATCTAATCCCCGCCATTCTTTAATGAAGTTTGATTACAGAAAGTATGGATCTGGAGAAGAAACCATAGAGCATCCAGCTTTTAAACTTCACCTGGTAAATCCACTAAATCAAAAATTATTCGCAGACTACGTTGTGTTAGTAGATTCGGGTGCAACAAATTGTATTTTCCATGCGGTTGTTGGGGAAGCCATTGGAATAGACGTGAAGTCAGGATCACGCGTTTTGTACAGAGGGGTGTCAAAAGAGATAATGCAATACTTTGCCCACAAAGTTACGTTAATAATAGGTACACATAGTTTCGAAACAGAGGTTGGTTTTTCATATGACCATGACTTCCCATTCGGCTTATTAGGACAAGTAGGATTCTTCGAGAAATTCCGTGTTTGTTTTGATAAATCCAAAAGCGAGTTTGAAATTACCCCAAAATAGCAGCGAGCTTGACTAAAAGCCTCATAATATAGTACAATACGCACTGTACATTCAAAACGTAGAGTGTGCCTGTTCTCGACAGAGTTCGAGCCTATGGGAGAGTTCCGACAAACTCGGAAAGAGCCCAAACCAAATCTAAGGAGAGCCTAAAGTGGTGAGCCTTACAACTCAGATTCCAGCCTCAGAGTGGCATGAAACCCTCGAAGTTTTAGGAAGATGCGGGGTAACTAGAGAGCACCTAAGAGAAGTCCGCGGAAACGGTGATCGCTTAGCTCTCGTGGTCGGGGCCATCATCGGCACAGATTCGGCTCAGCCGGATTCTGTGGCCCAAGCGCGGGGTATCATGGGCAAGTTCTTTTTCGGGGCCGAGGAGTGGCAGACCTACTACGGCATCACTGTTCCTGAAGTGCCCGAGTTCCCATGGAACGCAGAGGTCCTGAACTCACCCTGCCCGTTCGTTCGGGGCAAGAAGGCCAAGGACACGCACTTCGCGTTTTTGGGGCTATCGGAGGTCGAAGGCGAGGCGCTATCGCTCATGAAGCTGAACATATTCCATCCGAGCAATAAGCAACCAAAATTCTTCTCCTCTCCGGATGATGCCTGGTATCGCAAACAGCCGTTCGCAACCGACGTCGCCATCAGGCTTCGCTGGTACCTGCTTCTCAAAAGCATTGTGCCTGGCTCTGAGAGCAAAACCTGGGACCAACAGCTTTCAATGCTGCCGGTCGAGTACGAGGCACCAACCGCGGTTGAAGAGGCTGGAAAAGACGTCTTTTGCTACAAGACGTCCAGGACGTACTTGAACCGCGAGCGCTATGCTCGGACTTCTGATACCACGTCTTACGGCTTCCGCGTCGATGTCGGCAGCTGCGATCCGTACAGGGTCGTTGTCGACGGCTGGGATGACGGGCCGGGCCCGAACATTGGCGTTGCTGCCTCCCGGAAGTTGCCAGTCGAGCCCTAAAACTCTCGAGCACTCGGCCCTTTTTGAATTCTTGAGCCCTCACTTTTTGTCTCGCTTCGAGATGAATTTGCTGAGGGCTCTTTTTGTTTGACGCGAAATGAATTTCGCTATTACACGCAAACAGTGCATTAGCAGACTTTAGTCTGCGCCTGCTGTAGGTTCAAAATCTATGATCGGGTATGTTCTAAAGCAATCCGATATGAAGTCATTACCTTTATCCTCAATCCAGGTATGAATACTGCTCCATTTGTAGTCTGTCAGTTTATCAGTATAGGCGTGTTTTACTGGATTTTGGTGGATGTAGTTTAAGTGTTTGTAGTAATCTTCTTCGTCTCTTATCACATGATCCATGTACTGATACCAAATGGGTGGATCTTTTACAGAAAGAAGCGCAAGCACTTCTGGGTCATTAATCTCCGGATGGCGCGAAATAAATTTCGCTATTGCACTATCCGGCGCAATAAATTGCGCTACTACGCCAGTAGGTTTCACTACACCCTGTATATTAGCGGATTTTAATCCGCGCTGAAATTCTCCTGTTCTTTTAAGAAAACTGATCTTTTGCCTTTTGTCCCAAGGAGTAATTTCCCTTGTAAGTACTTGATGGTCACTGATTACCATTGAAGGCATGTGTTGCCTTATGTAGTGTGCCGTTGACCCATGAAGGTGTTTAGTAAACTTCGGTATTTGTTTTCCGTCCGAAACACCCAAAAGCAAGTGGTAATGATTATTGCAGATTACCCAGGCATCAAGCACCATTTTATATCTAGGTAGAATTTCTGTTAACTTATCACAAAAATATTTCTTTGTGTCTTCTGGATACAACCAGGAGATGCCGGAGTAGGTTCTCCCTGTTAAGAAGTTCGCTACTGCACGAATCTTGCGTGTGGAGCTCAAAATCTGGTATACTCATCTCCAACGTGCAGGTAAAGAGAAATTCTTCCTGAAACTTAATGTTTGTGTGCCGAAGGGCTCTTGGAAATAGGGCGCCAGTAGGCGCCTTGTTTTTTGCATATTTTTCATCATGAATACAGTTCTTGCAACCAAGCAATACATGTCCCAAGTCTTTACCCCCGAAGGGGTAAGACTTCCTGTTACTATGGTTCGCTCCGGACCCCATACTGTTGTTGCCACAAAAAATGCAGACCGCGACGGATATTGGGCAACTCAATTCGGATTCGGGGAAAGAAAGATTAAAAATCTCAACAAACCACAAAAGGGACATTTAGAAAAAGGGGGCTTAAAGGAAAAAGCCCCTAAATTTTTGAGAGAAGTCAGGCTTCAAAGTGACGAGGGAATGACTGCAGGCTCAACTGTTCTCCCCCACGAAACCTTGGAAGCTGGAGATTTAGTAAATGTAACAGGTATTTCAAAAGGAAAAGGCTTTGCAGGAGGAGTAAAAAGACACAGCTTTGCAGGAGGCCCCAAAACCCACGGTCAGTCGGACAGACATCGTGCTCCGGGTTCTATCGGTCAGGGAACAACCCCCGGACGAGTTTATAAAGGCAAAAGAATGGCCGGCCGAATGGGCGGGGAGCAAAACACAATTAAAAATCTTGTTGTATTAAAAGTTGACGATAAAACCGGAGAAATACTCTTATCAGGTTTAGTCCCAGGCGCTCCCGGCTCCCTGCTAACAATAAAAAAGATTGGAAAAAGCAAGAAACAATATAAGTTGATGACGGATGAAGTGGAGGATTCAGATGGCGGCGAAGAAAAGTAACATAACACCAGTCAAAAAAACCGTGGTAAAACGTGCTTCAAGAAGTTCTGGGCTTTCTGCGCCTCTCTTTACGGTCGCTGGGACCCAAATGGGCGAAATTGACCTCCCAAAAGAACTATTTGGAGCAAAGCCGAATGCAAGATTAGTTGCACAAGCAGTCCGCGTATATCTTTCCCGCCAAAGGCAGGCAAATGCTCACACAAAAAGAAGGGCTGATGTAAATCTAACAAAAAAGAAAGTCTATAAACAAAAAGGGACAGGAGGAGCCAGACACGGTGCAAAATCTGCTCCAATATTTGTCGGCGGAGGAGTAGCCCATGGTCCTAAAAATATCAAAAATTACAAACTAGAACTGTCAAAAAAGCAATCTCAAAAAGCGTTCATATACGTTCTTTCAGACAAAGCTCAAGATAAGAAAGTAAGCGTAGTCAAAGGTTTTGAAAAAATTGAACCAAAAACCCGCGTTGTCGCAAGCTTTTTGAAAAAGACTAAGGTAGAAAAACCTCTTCTTGTCCATTCTGGATCAGACATGCTTTACCGTGCAGGCAAAAATATTGAAGGTTTGTCTTTAGTTCGCGCAGACCAACTAAATACCTACGACGTCTTAGTTGCAAAAAATCTTCTTTTAACCCAAGAAGGACTTGAAATCTTAACAAAAAGAATCGGAGACAAAAAGAATGCTTAAGCGAAGCCGTTTTCAACCAATCCTTACAGAAAAAACATTAAAACTTGCAAAAACCCAAAATCAATACACCTTTTCTGTGGGCACGAGGGAAACAAAATATAGCGTTCGCCAAGCGTTAAAAGAGGCATTCAACGTTAATCCTGTTGATATCCAAATTGCAAACATACAAGGCAAAGCAAAAAAACGCGGAGCAAAAAAATCCCTTGTATGGGGAAGCGATCTTAAAAAAGCGGTTGTTAAACTTCCCGAGAAAGAAAAGATAGATCTGTTTGAAACGGAAGAAAAAAATAAAAAGTCAAAAGTGAAAGGTAAAAAGTGATGAGAAAACTAAAACGTATTTTACCAAAAGCATCGGGTCGTGATTCCCAAGGCCATGTGTCAGTTCGCCATCAAGGCGGACGCCAAAAACGCTTTATGAGGGTTGTTGATTTTGTGCGCGAAAAAAGAAATATTCCGGGAAAAGTTGAAAGGGTTGAATACGATCCAAACAGAAACGCAAAATTAGCGCAAGTTGTATATCCGGATGGAGCTAGAGTTTATCTTCTTGCCTCTCAAGGAGTAGCTGTTGGAGATCATTTAATCTCCGGAGAGGGAGCTCCAATAAAGCCTGGGAACAGTCTTCCATTAAGAAGAATTCCTGTTGGAACCCAAATATTCAATATTGAGATAACTCCTGGCAAAGGCGCCCAATTGGTAAGAAGCGGCCAATCTTCGGCAATTATCCAAGGTAGAGAAGAAAATTTTGTTCTGGTAAAATTACCTTCCGGCGAAATTCGAAGGTTCTCACCCGAGTCTTGGGCAACAATTGGCCAATCCTCAGGGGATCCCAAAGAAAAGCTAGGACTAGCAGGCCGCAAAAGAAGAATGGGGGTAAGACCAAGAGTTCGCGGAGTTGCAATGCACCCAGCAGCCCATCCCCATGGCGGAGGAGAAGGCCGCTCTGGAGTCGGAATGCCCGGACCAAAAACCCCTTGGGGTAAAAAAGCCAGAGGAGTAAGAACTAGAAAAAGAAATAAATATTCAGACAGACTGATAGTTGTTAGAAGGTATCAAAAGATATGAGATCGAGTATAAAAGGTCCTTATGTGGATCCAAAACTATTACAAAAAATTGCAAAGCTCGGGGCTGGAAAAATGCCAATCAAAACCTGGAGCCGCAGTTCACAAATTGCCCCTGAGTTTGTAGGCCACAGGTTTTTAGTTCACAACGGCAAGAACTTTTTGGAAGTATTTGTTACTGAAGACATGGTGGGCCACAGGTTGGGAGAATTTGCACCGACTCGAACTTTTCGCGGCCACGGCCAGGTGGTCAAGCGTACGCTTGACAAAACATAGAGAAAGACTAAAGACATGCTTATCAAATCAACACAAAAATTCGTAAGAACAAGCCCCAGAAAATTAAGACTGGTGGCGGATTCTGTGCGCAAAATAGACAAGCCCTCTCGCGCTTTGAGCTATCTTGAGGTAATACCCCAAAAAGCCGGAAAAGTTTTAGGAAAAGTCGTCAAAACTGCAATCTCCAATGCAACTAACAATCTAAAATTAGACCCAACTTCGCTTCATCTAAAAGAAATAATGATAAACGAAGGCCCAACATACAAAAGGGGACAACCAGTTTCCCGAGGCCGCTTCCACCCAATCAAAAAGAAAACTAGTCACATCACAGTAATACTAGAATCAACTGAAAGGAGAGCATATGGGTCAGAAAGTTAATCCAATTAATTTTAGAATTGGTGTCGTCAAAACTTGGAAATCTCGCTGGTTTGCCAAAGGAGTGGATTATAGAAAACTTCTTTTTGAAGACATCAAATTAAGACAGGCCTTAGAAGAAAAATTCCGCTTAGCGGGAGTCCATTCTGTTGAAATCGAAAGGCTGCCCAAGGCAATGACGGTTAGAATCTCAGTATCTCGTCCTGGAATCGTCATTGGGCGTGGCGGCTCAGGAATTGAAGAAACAAAGTCATTCATATTGAAGACCTTAGGTCACAGTACAAAAAATGGACTTGCACCAAAAATTGATATCATTGTCGAACAAGTAAAAAGTCCTGAACTCTCAGCTCGCCTTGTCGCCCAGCGCATCGCCGGCGAGCTTGAGCGAAGAATGCCGCACAGACGAGTTATCACAAGAACTATAGAAAGAGTAATGGCCGCCGGAGCCCAGGGAATAAGAGTAAAACTTGCAGGACGTATTGAAGGAGCAGAAATTGCAAGAAAAGAAAAATACCAAGAAGGCTCGGTTCCAACACAATCTTTAAGGGTAAATATTGACTACGCAGAACAAAAAGCCCTCCTAAAAAGAGGATATGTAGGAATTAAAGTCTGGATCAATTCACCGGAGGAGAAAAGAAATTAAATGCAGCCTAAAAGTTCAAAATACAGAAAAAGTCACAGAGGCCGAAGAAAGGGTGTTTCAACCCGTGGATCAAATGTCGACTTCGGGGAATATGGCTTAAAAAGTTTAGGCCGCGGTTGGCTCTCCGCAAAACAACTTGAGGCCGCCCGCCGTGCAATCGCAAACACAACCTCAAGAGGCGGTAAAGTTTGGCTTAGGGTTTTCCCACAAAAGCCAATTACTTCCCGCGGCCCGGGAGTCCGTATGGGTGGAGGAAAAGGGGATGTCTCAGGATATGTTGCTGTGATTACCCCTGGGAGAATAATTTTTGAAATTGCAGGTATCGACCAAGAATTGGCTAAAGTTGCATTCAGAAAAGCATCTGCAAAATTACCATTTAAAACAACTATGGTGGAAAGACACTAAATAACGGATTTAAAAAAATCCGATATGACATTAGAAAATATCATGAAAACTAAAGACAAAAAAGCATTAAAAGAAAAAAACATAGCTGAACTTGAAAAGCTTCTTATAGATAAAGAACAAGAAGTTATCAAAACTCGTGCTGATATGTTTCGTGGAAAAATAAAAAACATTCGATCAGTTAAAAATTTAAAGAATGAAATAGCAAGAATAAAAACACTCATTCGGGAAAAACAACTATTAGAAGGAAAGCAAAGCATATGAAGAAATATCAAGGTACAGTAGTCAGCACAAAAAACAAAAATACAGCCATTATTGAAGTGGCCCGATTTAAAGTACATCCAATTTACGAGAAACGATTTAAAAGAACAAAACGTTACCCAGTCCATACAGAAGTTGAAGTAAAAATTGGACAAACTATTGGATTTGTTGAAACCAAACCCTATTCAAGAACTAAAAAATGGGTAATTATGGAGGGAGCTAAATGATACAAAGAAGAAGTGTACTAAATGTTGCGGACAACTCGGGAGCCAAAGCCCTAAAAGTTATCGGCATCCCCGGATCAAGCAAAAAGATCGCCCATATAGGGGATATTGTTAATGCTGTTGTAGATAGATCGGACCCAACTGGAGTTGTCAAAGATTCTGAAATTGTAAAAGCAGTCATTGTTCGAACTCGAAAAGAAACAAGAAGAGTTGACGGCAGTTACGTCCGGTTTGATGACAATGCAGGTGTCATAATCGACAACAATGGTGCTCCACGCGGAACTCGAATCTTCGGCCCAATTGCAAGAGAAGTAAGAGATAAAGGTTTTAGGCAAATTGCCTCACTGGCAATGGAGGTAGTATAGGTATTCAAACTTTCTTTAGAAAAGAAAGTTTGGCAAAGAAAAATAAAAAACATGAGACTCAAAATCGGAGACACAGTATTAATAACCGCCGGAAAAGACAAAGGAAGAACCGGGAAAATCGACAAACTCTCCAAAAAAGAGAATAAAGTCGTTGTTTCAGGCGTCAACATTTACAAGCGTGCAAGAAAAGCAGGCCCAAATGGTGAGGCTGGGGGCTTGATCGAATTCTCAAGACCTCTTCCTTTGGCAAATATTGCTCTAGTTTGCCCACACTGCAAAAAGCAAACAAGAATTGGATTGCAAATCCTGAAAAATGGTAGCGGCCGGCTTGGCGCAGGTAAGGTAAGAATTTGTAAAAAATGCAAAAGACAAATTGATACAAAAGGAGCAAAGTTATAATGCCTCAAAATTCAACTAGCCCTATGGCGAAGCCAAGCCCTATGGCGAAGCCAAGCCCTATGGCGAAGCCAAGCCCTATGGCCAAACCCCAAATAAAAAAAGTTGTTGTCAACATGGGAATTGGAGAAATAAAAGAAAACAAAGAAGAGCAAGGAAAAGCTTTATCAGAACTTGCAAGTATTGTTGGCCAAAAGCCAAAGGTTACCCGTAGCAAGAAATCGATTGCAGGTTTTAATGTTCGCGAAGGCCAACCTGTTGGAATGATGGCGACTTTAAGGGGCAAAAGGATGCACACGTTTTTGAGTAAATTAATAAATGTAGTTCTGCCAAGAATTAGAGATTTTAGGGGGGTACCCCGCTCTTCGTTTGATCAAAGAGGCAACTACACCCTGGCAATTACAGAACACACAGTTTTCCCAGAAATCGACCTTGGAAAAATAAGTCGAATTCGGGGTTTGGAGATAACAATTGTGACAAATTGCGATCCAAAAGTTTCAGAGAAGCTTTTGGAAGATCTCGGAATGCCCTTTAAGAAAGGAGGAAAAGAGTAAACTAAGATTAAAATGATGAGTCTTGACTTTCAGACTCATCATTCTTATCCTCTTATCCTACTACCATGGCTAAGAAATCAAAAATTGCAAGAGAAACAAAAGATCTAAAGTTTAAAACACGCTACCACAACCGATGTGCGCGTTGTGGCCGTCCACGTGCTTTTATAAGGCGCTTTGGAATTTGCAGACTATGTTTTCGAGAACTCGCAGCAAAAGGAGAAATCCCAGGAATTAGAAAAGCATCATGGTAGAAAATAGAGTAAAAGAGTTAAAGAGTGGAAGAGCAAGAGTAATTTACACTCTTCTACTCTCTGGCTCTCCTGCTCTAACAAAATATGATTACTGATCCAGTCGGCGACTTATTAACAAGAATTAGAAATGCGGTTTCAATAAAAACCGCCGAACTTTCTGTGCCACATTCTCGCCTTAAAAAAGAGGTTATACGGGTTTTAAAAGAAGAAGGTTATGTTGAAAGCTTCAAAAAAGAGGGCAGAAATTTGCAAATTGTCTTAACTTTCAAAAGACGACAGCCGCGAATCACAGGAATAAAAAATGTTTCAAAACCGGGCTTAAGAATCTATAGAAAAAAGAACGAACTTCCTCGTCCTTTAGGCGGAGTTGGAATATCAATTGTTTCGACACCAAAAGGTGTAATGTCAAACAGAAAGGCATGGAAAGAAAAACTTGGGGGAGAAGTACTCGCCCTAGTTTGGTAACAACAATGAGTCGTATCGGCAAAAAACCAATTCAAGCCCCGGAAACTGTGAAAGTTACAATGGAGGCTCGTTTAGTAAAAATCTCAGGCCTAAAAGGCGAGAAGACTTTTGTTGTTCCGCCAGAACTTGAAGTTGAAATAAAAAATGGCCAACTCCAAGTTAAAAAGGTATCAAATACCAGGGCAGCCCAAAAACTTTATGGAACGTTTGCAAGGCTTTTGTCAAACGGAGTTCAGGGCGTAAACGATGGTTGGAAAAAAACTTTAGAGTTGATTGGAACTGGATACCGAGCAAGACTTGAAGGAAAATCCCTTGTCTTGACACTTGGCTACTCACATCCAGTTAAATTCAATCCGCCCGAAGGAATAAGTTTTACAGTTGAGGAAAATAAAGTAACTGTTTCCGGGTATGATAAACACCTAATAGGACAAATTGCAGCAAATATTCGCGCAGCCCGACCACCAGAGCCATATCAAGGAAAGGGTGTTAGATATCTCGGAGAATACATCAGAAGAAAAGCTGGAAAATCGGCTAAAGTTGGTGCAAAGGTGTAAGGAAACAAAATGAAAAACACAAAAATTAGGGCAAGAAGAACTCGTGCAAAGCTTGGTAAAAACAGGCCAAGACTTTCTGTGTTCGTTTCAAATACTCACATATATGCTCAAATAATCGATGACAAAACCGGAAAAACATTAGTTTCAGCAAGTGATAAAGATACCGGAATTTCGGGCAAAAGCGTTGATGTTGCCCAAAAGGTTGGAGAAATTTTAGGTCAATATGCAAAAGCTGCAAAATTGAAAGAGGTTGTCTTTGATAGAGGCTCAAAAAAGTATCATGGGAAAATAAAAGCATTGGCAGAAGGCGCAAGAAAGGAGCTCTCTTTTTAGTGACGAGTGACAAGTGACGGGTGATTGGAAATTTCACCCACTAATCACTCATCACTAATCACTAATCACCAAATTATGGATCCAAGATCGCAAAGTGAATTTCAAGAAACAGTAATTGAAATAAACAGAATTTCTAAAAAAACCAAAGGTGGAAATCAAATCAGATTTTCAGCACTCGTTGTTGTTGGGGATAGAAAAGGGAAAGTTGGGGTTGGTATGGGCAAGGCTCCAAACGTTGTCTCAGGTATAAGAAAAGCAATTACACAAGCAAAGAAAAACATGCTAACGATTCCTAAAAAAGGCACAACCATTCCCTACGAAGTTAGAGTTAAGTACGGAGCCGCAAAAATTCTTCTTAAACCAGCAAGAGTTGGCTCGGGAATAGTTGCGGGGGGTCCTTTAAGAGCTGTTTTTGAATCTGCAGGCCTTCGTGACATAGTTGCAAAAATCTTAGGAAGCAACAACAAAGTTACAAATCTTTATGCAGTGATGCGAGCAATACAAGCATTAAATTCATTATCTGATAAGACATCATCTGAAAAACATGAATCTGCAAATTAATTCTTTACCAAAAATAAAAACTCGCAGCAAAAAACGACTAGGGCGCGGATATGGAAGCGGAAAAGGAGGTCATACCTCAAGCCGCGGACAAAAAGGACAAAAAGTTCGCGGGAAAATTCATCCGCTTTTTGAAGGTCAAAAAACAAAAAAGTCTTTAATCCAAAGGCTCCCTCTTTTGCGCGGAAAAGGCAAAAACAAGCCGCAAAAATCAAGAAAAGAAAAAATCCGAGACACAATTAGTGGTAAAATGGTTGGATGAATATAAAGACCGTACTATCCCGACTTTGGTCATCACCTCCCTTAAGAAAAAAACTTCTAATTTCTGCATTCCTCCTTATTGTTTTTAGACTGGTTGCCCACATTCCGGCTTCCGGCGTTGACCACCAAGCCTTAAGAACTCTCTTCTTGCAAAGTCCGTTTCTTTCGCTTTTGGATGTATTTTCAGGCGGAACCTTGGCAAACTTCTCAATTCTTGCCTTGGGACTAAACCCTTACATCAATGCCTCAATAGTTATCCAGCTTTTAACCCTAGTTTTTCCCGCTCTTGAAGAACTCCAAAAAGAAGGAGAACCCGGCCGCGCCAAATTAAATCAATATACACGTGTGCTGACAGTCCCGCTTGCTGCAATGCAGGCCGTTGGAATGTATTTTTTGTTAAACAGCCAAGGTGTTGTTGAAAGCCTAAACCCCGTCTCTTTATTTGTGTTGGCAGCAACAATGACAGCAGGAACAATGTTTTCAGTCTGGATTGGGGAGCTAATAACTGAATATGGAATTGGCAATGGAATATCACTTTTAATTTTTGCAGGAATTGTCGGAAGAATCCCAGTTGTTGCAAGCCAAACTTTCCTAACTTCGGGCGCAGAAGACCTGTTTCCAGTTATAATTTTTTCTCTTGTCTCGGTTGTTGTTATAGCAAGCGTTGTCTTTATGAATGAAGCAATAAGAAGGGTCAATGTCCAATATGCAAGACGTGCTGTCAGAGGTGGAACTGTAGCACAAACTTCACATCTCCCACTTCGCCTAAACCAAGCCGGGGTAATTCCAATAATCTTTGCGGTATCTTTAGTTTTAGCCCCAACTATGATTAGCCAGTTTTTAGCCAAAGTCCCAAACCCGCAAGTATCATACCTTGCTGGCGTTTTGTCTTCCTGGTTTCAGCCGCAATCTGTAACTTATGAAACAATGTATTTTCTGCTTGTTGTCGGCTTTACCTTTTTCTACACTGCAGTAATCTTTAACCCCACAAAAATTGCAGATGAAATTAAAAAACACGGCGGATTTATTCCTGGAATAAGACCAGGCGAGTCAACTGCAAAATATCTAAACTATGTTTTGATGCGAATAACTCTTGTTGGCGCAACTTTCTTGGGGTTAATTGCAATTCTCCCTTCAATTGTTCAGGGAATTTCTGGTGTAACAAACCTTGCAGTCGGCGGAACAGGAATTTTAATCGTAGTTTCAGTAGTTTTAGAAACTGTTAAAAAACTTGAAGCGCAGTTAGTAATGCGGAACTACGACAAGTTCTTGCAATAAATTATGAACATAGTGGTAATCGGCCCTCCTGGCTCGGGCAAAACAACACAAGCACAACTCCTTGCCCAAAATCTTGGTGCTCCCCACCTAAATACTGGAGACCTCTTGTACTATGCCTCCAAAGGATCTGACCCAGAAGCACAAGAGATCAAACTTGACATGGAAAAAGGGCAAATGGTTGATGAAGATATAACAGAGAGTTTAATCAAACAATATCTTAATGATCATAAAGATGCCAAAAACATTGTGATTGATGGCTTCCCCAGAACTCTCTCTCAAGCCGAAAAAGAAATTTTCCCGGTAGATCGCGTTTATTACATTAAAGTGAGTGATGAAGAATCAAGAAAGAGACTAACGTCCCGAGGTCGTGCAGACGACTCCGAAGAGACAATTAAAGAGCGTCTTAAGGTTTATCACAAAGAAACGGAACCAATCCTTGAGTTTTACCGCCCAAAAGGAGTATTAGAAGAAATAGATGGTGAGCACCAGATCGAAGAGATTGCCCAAGACTTAGAAAAGAGGTCAAGCTTGTCCTGAGCGGAGTCGAAGGATGATCAACATAAAATCTAAAGAAGAGATTGAGATCATGGCCGAAGGTGGGCGCAAAATCTCAAAAATTAAAGACGAGTTAAAAAAATTAATGATCCCTGGGGCAATCCCAGCCGATATAGACAAAAGGGCAGAAGAACTAATCCTAGAAGCGGGGGGTCAGCCGTCTTTTAAGATGGTTCCAAAGTATCGTTGGGCAACTTGTATAAACATAAACGATGGTGTGGTTCATGGGGTTCCAACAAAACTCCCTTTCAAAAATGGCGATATTGTCAAGCTTGACATAGGTATCTTCTACAAAGGATTCCACAACGATACAGCATTTTCTGTTGGGATAGGGGAAATATCAAGAAAAGATCAGGATTTTTTAGAAACAGGACAGCAGGCTCTAAAAAATTCCATAAATCAAGCAATTTCTGGAAATCGTGTTGCCCACATATCTCGGGTTTTAGAAGAAACCCTGACAAAAAAGGGATACGCACCAGTTCGTGATTTAACAGGCCATGGGGTTGGTAAAAACCTTCATGAAGATCCCCAAATTCCCTGTTACTGGGTGGGGGACGAAAAAAGATCTCCTGTGATTCCCGAGGGTGCGACTTTGGCAATAGAAGTCATCTATGCCCAAGGCTCGCCCGAGCTTGTACTATCGGGTGATGATGGTTGGACAATTAAAACCCAAGATGGTAAAATAGCAGCACTATTTGAGGAAACCATTGCAATAACTGATGGAGAACCTCTGGTCCTAAGCTCCCCGGGTTTCAAGCTTTACGATTAGTAAAGCTCAAGGTTCTGCAAGCGAGGCAGGTCCTTAAGCTCGAGTGATTAAGGGACCATTTCGTGTTCTTAAATAGTTAAAGTATTGTGGAAGATCAACAAAAAAACCAAGAAGTGTCGGGCAAGGTTCTTGAATCTCTTCCGAACACAATGTTTCGGATAGAGCTTGAGGATGGTCGTATAGTAACAGCAACAGTTGCTGGGAAGATGCGAAGACACTTTATACGGATTCTGCCAGGCGACAAGGTTGTTGTTGAAATGACGCCGTATGATGATGCACGCGGAAGAATAGTGTGGAGAGAAAAGTAATGAAGGTACGAGCATCTGTAAAAGAAATATGCAAAGACTGCAAACTCGTCAAACGCCGAGGCGTTCTTTTCGTGGTTTGCAAAAACCCTAAACATAAGCAAAGACAAGGATAATATGGCAAGAATTGCAGGAGTCGATTTACCAGAAAACAAAAAAATAGATTACGCCCTTACCTTAATTTATGGAATTGGTTGGAGACGTGCTGAGGATATTCTAGAAAAATCAGGTGTATCAAAAGACAAAAGAACCAAAGACCTTTCAGATTCGGAACTTGCAAAGGTCACAAAAGCAATTGAAGACTATACAGTAGAAGGAGATCTTCGCCGAGAGATTCGTCAAAACGTTCAAAGACTAAAAGACATTGGTACATATAAAGGCATTCGCCATTTAAAAAATCTTCCCGTTCGAGGACAAAGAACAAAAACAAACGGTCGAACCAAAAAAGGTAAAAGAAAGACAGTCGGAGCATTCAAAAAAGAAGCCCTCGCAAAGATGAGCCCCGCTAAACCAGCGGGTGGCAAATAGACTGTAGAAAGAAAGCTTTTAAAATGGCTGCAAAAAATAAAGAAACAAAAAAACCAAAAACACCCACCGCTTATCCAAACGGAAAGGTTTACGTTACTGCAACTTTTAACAATACAATCATTACCATAACAGACGAAAATGGTAACTCTTTGGCTTTTGGGTCTTCAGGCAAATCCGGCTTTAAAGGGACTAGAAAAGCTACTCCTTTTGCTGCAACCTCAGCAGTTGAGTCTGCAATAAAAAAAGCGAAAAATGATTTCCAGATGAAAGATGTTGATGTGTTTATAAAAGGCCCAGGCCCTGGGCGAGACGCAGCCCTTCGTGCGATAAAAAGCGCAGGAATAAGGATGAATATGATCGCAGACGTCACACCCATGCCCTACAACGGCCCAAGGGCAAAAAAGAAAAGGAGAGCATGATAATAAGAGCAAGAGGGCAAGAGAACAGGAGAGTAAAGGTTAAATACTCTCGCTCTTTTACTCTTTAACTCTTTTACTCTATATGAGATATACCGGACCAAAAGACAGACTATCAAGAAGAGAAGGAGTAGACCTTTTTGGAAAAGGTCAATCTTTCAGAAGGCTTAATATCCCACCGGGGGTTCATGGACCAAAAGGAACAGGAAAAGTTTCAGAATACGCAAAACAATTAAGAGAAAAACAAAAAGCAAAAAGAATTTACGGAGTAACTGAGAAGCAATTTAAGACTTACGTCGACAAAAGCCAAAAGGAAAAAAATTTGACCCAACTTCTTGAAAGAAGGCTGGATAACGTTGTTTATAGGCTTGGATTTGCCCCATCCCGCCCGGCAGCAAGACAGCTTGTCTCCCACAAACACATTTTAGTAAACGACAAGCCAGTCAATATCCCCTCATACATGGTAAAAGTTGGAGATGTTGTTGTACTCGATACAAAGAGCCAAAATATCCCTGAAGTTAAAAAATCCCTTGGCAAGAACGCAGAAGTTACACCCTGGCTTGAAAGAGAGGCTGTATTGGGCAAGGTAAAAAGGCTTCCGAGCCGTGAAGATGTCCAAGAGCCCTTCTCAGAACAGGAGATTATTGAATTCTATTCAAGGTAGGCGTATAATACTATAGTCACGGTGAACGCCGTGCTTTTTTTACAAAACATGCAGCCATTCCAAATAGAAACCAAAGAAACAAGAGCAGATTACGGGCAGTTCGTAATTGAACCTCTAGAGCGCGGCTACGGCCATACACTAGGCACAGCTTTGCGCCGTGTTCTTTTAACTGGGCTTCAAGGAAGCGCCATAACCCAAGCAAGAATCTCAGGCCTTAAACATCAATTTTCAGCAGTCAAAGGCGTTAAAGAAGACGGTGTTGACCTTCTCCTAAACCTTAAAAAGGTAAGAATTGCTTACGAGGGCGACAAGCCAGTAAGGCTTACCCTCACAGCTCGCGGAAAGGGGCCCGTTACAGCAGGAGATATAAAAACCCCTCCAGGAGTAACGATTGCAAATCCTGATTTAGTCTTGGCAAATCTTGCTGATGACAAATCAAAAATTGATGTTGAACTCCAAGTCGAAACCGGAGTTGGTTACTCACCAGCAGAAGACAGAAAAACAGGAACAGTAGGGCTTATTCCTCTTGATGCAGACTTTTCTCCAGTAAAAAGAGTAAACGTTAAAGTTGAAGAAACCCGTGTTGGACGCTTAACAAACTATGACAAATTAACCCTAGAACTCTGGACTGATGGGGCAATTGAACCTAAAGAGTCCCTCAAAAGAGCAGCCGAAATTTTAATTCAATATCTTCAATCCGTTGTCTCGCCAGCAAAGAAAGAAGTTCCTCAAGACGGAACAAAAGTTCGCACAGGAAATACAACAAGCAAACTTTCAGTAGAAGAGTTAAACCTCCCAACCAGAATAACAAACGCACTTATTGGTGCTGGCTTTGAAACAGTAGAAGACATCCTAAATGCGAGCCGCGAAGAGTTGGCAAAAGTTAGAAATCTTGGGGAAAAGTCAGCAAAAGTTATTGAAGCGGCATTAGCAGAAAAAGGAGTTACCTGGGGGCAAGAATAATTGGCCTCCTAAAAAATAAGGAGGAAAGATGTTAAAGAGAGTAAAAAACCCCCGATTAGCAAGATCCAAAGGCGCAAAAAAAGCCCTACTTCGCGGCCTAGCATTAAGCCTTTTTGAAAAAGGCAGTATCGAAACTTCAGAAACCCGCGCAAAAGGAGTAAGAAGTTTCATTCAAAGCGTTTTAAGAGTTTCAGAAAATGAAGAGCTTGACCTTCGAAGATCAGCAGGATTGTTGGGCATTAACAAACCCCAAGCAAAAAAAGTGGTCATTCTTGGAAAATCCTTGGAAAAAGGGCAATCAGCAACAAGAACAATTCGCCTAGGATCCCGCGCCGGCGACATGTCTCCTCGTATACGTTTAGAGCTTCTTGCTAAACTTCCCGCTGTCCGAGCGACTTCAAAACCCAAAAAGCCCAAAGAAGCAAAAACAAATGTTTAAGTCATATCAACCCAGGGGAAATAATCCAAAAAGAGAATGGCACTTGGTAGATGTTGAAGGTAAAGTGCTTGGACGCGTTTCAACAGACATTGCCCAAAAATTAATGGGTAAAAACAAAAAAACATACGCTCCGCAGGCAGATGAGGGTGATTATGTTGTTGTTATCAATGCCGGAAAGGTACGTGTAACCGGAAAGAAAGAAAAAGATAAGATATATTATTCGCATTCAGGTTACCCGGGAGGGTTAAAGGCTAGAAGTGTGGCACAAGTTCGTGCGACAAACCCAACAAGACTTATTGAGTTGGCAGTAAAAAGAATGCTTCCCAAAAATAGGCTGCAGGCAAAACGCATGGCAAGATTAAAAATATACGCAAGCGATCAGCATCCGTATGCCGACAAAATAAAGAACAATGGCTAGAAAAAAACAAAAAGACTACATCCATACAGTCGGCCGAAGAAAAACTGCCGTTGCCCG
>JBBTXW010000005.1:2608-8103 GCA_038062025.1 Patescibacteria group bacterium | reverse complement strand
GCACAAAACAAATATTGGTGGGGTGTCCGAGAGGCCTAAGGATCACGCTTGGAAAGCGTTGAGGGGAGAAATTCCCACGCGAGTTCGAATCTCGCCCCCACCGCTCAAGCAAAAATATATGACCGAACAATTAATAACAGCAGCAACAATTTATAGAAAAAAACGCGGGGGGAGCTTTGAGTGGCTGGTTGTAAAGCCTAACGCAAAAACTCCCGGAGAACTTCCAAAAGGACCAGTTCGCCGTGGAGAATCTTCAGTTGGGGCAATACTTAGGATTTTAAGGGAAGATAGCGGAATGACGGTTGAGGTAAAAGAGGAATCAGGAAGGTTTAATCAAGGAACCTCAAAGTTTCTTTATTATCTTATTGAAGCAACTGGAATATCAACAATAAAAGATGCCAAAAAGCAAGAAAAATGGGGACAATATTCCCAAGTTGCAAAGTTTTTAGGCACAGATCGCGAAAAAAAGATGCTCTCCCAAGCAAAGGATGTCTTAAAAGAATTGCAGAAGGTAAAAAAGAACTAAAATAAGCTTGACATTTCCTCACGGTACTAGAGTGGAGAATGATTATTGGTATGTAACTAAAGGTGCTAGAAAAGGGGCTCTGAGGAGAATGGAGTTATACGGCCGATCGTTTGGAACTCCAGAAGGGAGGAGAAAAGGCGGATTGAACTCAATAAAATCTCACAAGCGTCTAGCGACAGGCTTTTATCCCCGCAAGGACGTTCTTACTCCACGAAAGACGGAGCCTCTTGCCGAACTTATCGGGGCTGCGATGGGCGATGGAGGAATTAACCCCTACCAATTAAAAATTTACCTGAACATTAAGACTGATAAACAGTACAGCCTTTATCTCAAGCAACTAATTGAAACGCTGTTCAAAATAAGCGTTTCGATTAAAGAAAACCCCAAAGAATCTGTGATAGTTTTATGTGCTAACGGAGTAAAACTTGTAAAAATCCTGCATCGTCTTGGGTTGCCAATTGGAGATAAAAATGAGCAAGGTCTAGATATTCCAAGCTGGATTTATCAGAAGAGGGGTTGGCAATTAGCATGCTTGAGAGGGTTGCTAGATACTGATGGTTGTACCTACATCGACCATCACACTTATAAAGACAAGAGGTATGGGCATTGTAGACTTGGGTACACCCCCACAAGAACAACAAAACACAGAGTATTACTTCGCAGAGAAAGTGAAATATATAGATTTTTTAAGGAATCTAAGCCTAGCAACAAGCGGCATTATGCTATACTGAGCAGGTTTTTGGAGGAGTACCGAAGTGGTTATAACGGGCTCGCCTCGAAAGCGTTTGTCGCCGCAAGGTGACCGTGGGTTCGAATCCCACCTCCTCCGCAGTACCATGACTCAAACAATAATTCTTCCGGGCTACTCTCTCAAAAACAAAGATTGGGCAGAAAGTGTGGCCAAAGAATTAGGATCAGTATTTGTTCATCACTGGAGCCACTGGACAAGCGAAGAAAAACCTCCCGACTGGATTGATGTGGAGATAGAAAAAATTAAAGGTGAGATAGATGGAAAACAAGTAAATCTAATAACAAAATCCCTCGGCACATACTTTGCCGTGCGCCTTGTTAAAGAAACCCCCTCTATGTGCCAAAAGCTAATTCTTTGCGGAATCCCATTGAATGACCTAAGCAATAAGGAAAAGGCAGAATATCAAGCGGTAGGCCAAATTCCTGCAGAAAATGTGTTAGTTATCCAAAACGAAACTGACTCTCATGGCACATACGCAGAGGTAGAGCCATTTGTTCACATGATTAATCCACAAATCACTGTGGTTTCCAAACCCCGCGACGACCACGAATATCCATACCCCGAAGATTTCAAAGACTTTCTGACTTGACCCTCCACCGAGGTAATACTATAATTTAGGTATTACCATGCAAACTCAACCCACAACAATCACCCAAAAAGGACAAGTAACTATACCCGTTGAGATACGCCGTCTGCTTCGCCTAAGAAGCGGGGACAAAGTAAAGTTTGTAGTAACCCGCAAAAAAGAAGTAAAAGTCAAACCTGCCCAAAGAGCTTCAATAATGCACCTCTATGGTTCCCTCAAACTAAAAGTAAAAGTACCCAAGTTTAAAAATGTTGAAGACCTGATTCGCTGGGAAAGTGACTCTTTTGAGCGGGGAGTAGCAGAAGACGATAAAAGAATTCTGAAAATCTACCAAAAAACCAAATGATCTTCCTAGATGCAAACGTAATACTTCGATTTATTGTTGATGACAACCCCACACTATCCCCCAAAGCAAAACTGATATTTGAAAGTATAGACAAAGGAGGACATAAAGTCTTTATTAGTCCTATGGCAATATTTGAGGTAGCCTTTACACTTGAAAGAACTTACAAACTATCAAAGTCTGAAATCCGACAGAAATTTCTACCCATAATTAAGCTGGACAATGTAACAACCGATAAAAAAGACATTGTCGAGAGAGCCTTGGATTTTTATGTTGATAAAAATGTTAGCTTTGCAGATGCCTACCAAGCAGCGCTAATGTTAAAAAAGAAGGTTAAAAAAATTTACTCCTTCGACCCCCATTTTGATAGATTTTCAGGTATTAAGAGGTTGGAGAACTAGCCTAGTCCTTTACCTCCTGCTGTATACTTCCCGTAACGAGCCGCCAGACGAAGTGGTGAGCTTGTCGAATCCATGGCCCAGGATCAAATCGAAGAAATAAAACGTAAAATAGATATCGTTGAAATAATCGGCGAACATATTGCCTTAAAAAAGTCTGGGTCAAACCACAAAGGCTTGTGCCCCTTCCACAGCGAAAAAACCCCCTCCTTTATGGTTTCTCAAGAGCTCCAAATTTTCAAATGTTTCGGCTGTTCCTTGGGCGGTGATGTGTACAAATTCCTAATGGAATACGAAAAAATTGAATTTCCCCAAGCTTTAAAAATTTTAGCAGATCGCGCAGGAGTAAAGTTAATTCCCTTAAAAGGCTTTACCTCTTACGAAGAAAAAGAAGAAATTTATAAAGCAAACTCCTTAGCAAGTGAGTTTTATCATTTTCTGCTTATCTCCCACAAATTAGGAGAAGTGGGAAGACTTTACTTAAAGAAACGTGGGGTAAGCGATGACTCGATAAAGACATTCAAGCTCGGTTTTGCTCCAGATTCTCCCGATACTCTTTTCCGTTTTATGACAAAAAAGAGGGGATACAAGCCACAAATTCTAGAAAAAGCAGGCCTTGCAATCTCTCGTGGAGGCGACCATTTTGACCGTTTCCGCGCAAGAATAATTTTCCCCCTAAACGATCATTACGGAAATACATTGGGTTTCTCGGGCCGTGTAATCAAAGATGGTGGAGACATCGCAAAATATATAAATTCTCCCGATACTCTAGTCTATAAAAAAGGCCAAAATCTCTATGGCCTAAACGCAACCAAAAGTGAAGTAAAACAAAAAGGATATACAGTCGTTGTAGAAGGTGAATTTGATCTCATCTCCTCTTATCAAAGCGGTGTAAAAAATTTAGTCGCAATCAAAGGCTCGGCTTTTACCCCAGAACAAGCAGAATTGGTCTCAAGATTTACCAAAGAAGTTCGTCTTGCTCTGGATTCAGACTTTGCAGGTGATGCCGCCGCACGCCGCGGAATAGAGGTTTTAAAAAAGCAGGGAATGGATATTAAGGTTGTTGTCACAAACTATAAAGACCCCGACGAAGCGGCTCGTGCAAATGCCCAGGGATGGGCAGTAAGTGTGGAAGCAGCCCTTGGAATCTACGATTTTCTTATCGATTCAACTTTCAAAAAATACAACCCAAAAACAACAGAAGGCAAGGAAAAAATTTCTCGCGAGATCTCTCCAATTTTAGGATCAATTGAAGACGAGATTGTTAAATCCGCTTGTGTTAAAATTGTTGCCCAGCGCCTAGGAGTCCCAGAAACTGCAGTATTATCACAAGCTGTAAAACATACAAAATCAGATAGTCCTCGAGAATCTGTTGATACTGCAAAAACCCCAAAAGACCGCCGCCAAATTTTGGAAGAAAGACTTTTTGCTCTTGAGTTAAAAGTCAGCCCCGAAGAGTTGAAGAATGGTGTTTCAAACATATTCCAAACCCCAAAAGTTAGACGCCTTCTTGAAGAACTCAAACTCTCAAAAGGCAAGGTTGAGCTGCAAACCTTTTCCAAGAACCTTCCCCCAGAACTCTCAGACACATTTACTGAGATTTTCTTAAAAAGTGAAGATCTCTCCGAGGGTGATACCCAAAAAGAAATAGAAACTTTGATTCGCGAAATTGAAGAACTTAATACAAGAAATAAGATAAAAGAAATAACTTCAAAAATTACCCAAAAAGAAAAAGAAGGAGATGAAGCGGGAGTAAAGTTATTAAGCGAAAAGCTTGACGAGGCCTTAAAAATCCTCTCCAAATTGGAAACCTAAGGTGGGTTTGCTGTAAAATATACATTCCAATGCCTAAAGCAAAGAAAGAGTCCAATTTAAGAAAACCAGTCCAAGAACTCCTTGATCGCGGGGAAAAACAGGGCTTTTTAACCCAAGACGAAATCTTAGATGTCTTCCCAGATGCAGAAGATAGAGTTGAAGAGCTTGATAACTTTTACAACATGCTTCTTAAAAAAGCAGTCGATGTTTTTGAATCTGTAACAGAAGACGAATTAGCCTCTTCCGAGAAAGCCCCGATGGATCTTGAACGGGAGATTGAATCTCTAACTCGCTTTGATGATGGAGTTTCAACAGATCCGGTTAGACAATATCTAAGAGAAATTGGCCGCGTCAGGCTTCTTGCCCCTGAAGAAGAAGTCGAGCTTGCAAAAAGAATTGAAAAAAGCGATAGGCGCGGAAAAGAAATTTTGACCCAATCAAATCTTCGTCTTGTTGTTTCAATTGCAAAAAAGTATGTAGGCCGCGGGTTAACACTTCTTGATTTAATCCAAGAAGGGAACCAGGGTTTAATTCGTGCCGTTGAAAAATACGACTGGAGAAAAGGATTTAAGTTTAGTACTTATGCAACCTGGTGGATCAGGCAAGCAATAACCCGCGCGATTGCAGATCAAGCAAGAACCATCCGCATCCCCGTGCATATGGTTGAAACAATTAACAAACTCTTTCATACTTCCCGCCGCCTGATGCAAGAATTGGGAAGAGAACCAACCCCAGAAGAGATTGGAGAAGAGCTTGAATTGCCGGCAGACCGTGTTCGCGAAATTTTCAAAATTGCGCAAGAAGTAACCTCAATTGACGCAAAAGTTGGAGATGATGAAGACTCGTTCCTCGGGGACTTTATAGAAGATACAAGCCAGCCATCCCCAGTTGACCAAGCATCTCGTGAACTCTTGAAAGAAAGCTTAGAAGAAGTTTTGGGAAGCCTATCTGATCGTGAAGCAAAAGTTTTGCGCCTAAGATTCGGCTTAAATGGCTCGAAACCAATGACCTTAGAAGAAGTTGGAAAAGAATTTGGTGTCACCCGCGAACGTATTCGCCAAATCGAAGCAAAAGCC
>JBBTXW010000005.1:0-2508 GCA_038062025.1 Patescibacteria group bacterium | reverse complement strand
GCAAAACCATTTGAGCTCCCACCGCTTCCTCCAAAAGACCATACACCAACCACCGATAAATAAAGTAAATTACCAAATTTAAGCCTTAGCCAATAAATCTTCAGCCAAAATCAACCCATTTTTCTTATAAAAAGAATCAAAAGAAAAAACTGTTTTAATGTTGTTTACCTTAGCGCACGCAAGAACGTAAAAGTCAAAGGGTGAATTTTTCTTAGAAGTTTTGGGATTATATATTCTCCCAACCAGCTTTTTGTAAATATCGTTTTCTCTAAGTTTTGCCCCGACCTCAAAATAGTCTTTAAGCAACTGTTTTGCTAAATCAGGACGTCTTATCGTTTTATCCTTTGCCAACGCTGTGGCGGCTTCTAAAATTATCGGGTATGGCACAAAAACTTCAAATCCGTTTTCTCCTAAAAAGGAGTAAGTTTCTAAACAACGTTTATGAAGCGCATCTTCATCGAAAGCCAAACCAATTATCGCATCAGAGTCAGCTACGGTAGTTTTCCCAGAGGTATTTATCATGATTTTTTGCCAAATCTTTTGGTCCACCTTTAGCGTGATAATTGGCTACTCTTCCTAAGAATTCTAGTCCGGGATTGGTGCTCTTTCGTTTGTTTTTAACTTTTTTGACCGGGTTTGTTATAAGTGCAACAGGTTTCCCTTGTTTTTCAACAATAAATTCTTCGCCCAAATACTGAACTCTATTTGTGATCTCAGCAAACCGCGCCCTAGCTTCACTAGCATTAAGAACTGTTGGCATAATTATATAATATCACAAGTTGTACAAAATGTCAAGTTGTACAAAGTGTACAAGTCAATAAATAGTCTCTCCAAGATATCTAACTGTGGAAAACAAAAAATAGTATGCCCCTAACGGTTGAAAAGGAAATGCTTCACCATAATAATTTTTTCGTTTTGTGTGGAACAATCCAAGCGCTAAACACAACAGGGCATATCCCAAAAATATCAACATATAAGGATTTTACTACGCAATATCATACAGTACCGAAGGTACAAGACGTAGTAAAAAGCCACTCGCTAAAAATGAGCGGAAGTTTTACTACTTGATCAGCTTATGACGTGTGCTGTATGTTGTATTTAACTAAATCGTGTTTAAGGAAGCAGGTGTAACTCCTGCACTGTGCCGCAACCGTGAGCCCTGAGCTTGTCGAAGGGTAAGTCGGAAAACTAACGATCTTGAAAATCCCGAGCAGGAACCATGAGAACCGCAGAGCGCCAACATGTTTACAACAAAGCAGAATTTATAGCCTCCATTTCTCATGAATCTCGACTTCTGACAGACCCCTACATTCTCTGGTGGACATCTAAAGGTTTATATTCTCCAAACCACAAGTGTCATGTTAGAGGAGTGGTTGAGGAATTTGACCCAGGGCTAACCTCGCCCGACTCCCAAGCGTACCTGGGTTTGGAAGAAATAATTTCAAAAAACGACTCCGGAACAGTTTTTTGGTTTAGTCCGGCAACTAGCCCAAGCGAGTCACACAAAATAATTGCTACAGAGATATATACAGCAAAAAATGGAGCAAAAATTACTTACAACTACCCTGTACTGTTTTTACAAACAGAGCTAAAGCCGAATGATTTCGTGGACGCTGCAAATAGAATTGCACAATATACTAAAGAAGTCGAAATACAAGATCCCGGACAAAGAAGAGGCAAGCCGATTTTTTTGAATGGAACTACGATCCATTGGACACATTTTATGGATATCGTTCTTCCAAACAAAGAGTGGGAGAAAATTAGAACAAAAGAAGTATGGACAACAAAAAGAGAAACTCTAAGAGCAGTAAGCCAAGGAGGAGAAGTTTACGGAGAACACCCGCTGAGTTGTCCGCTAACTGCTGTTGATGTCATGTTCACCTTTGGCGAAAAGGCAAATTGTCCAAACTGTAAGAAAGTAGTATTTGTAAAAGTTGGACAAGTTTGCCCAGGTTGTAAACAAGTACGTCCTTGTTAAAGAAAAACCTGCTGATTTTAAAGTGAAATAAATCACAAGAAAACCAGCAGGCGAGAGGCGGTTTGTCTACTTCTCCAACAGCAGGAGCGTCTTATGCGCCTCTTGTGGTGTGGAAGGGAACATAAGTGTCTTGTTGCCGAAAATCTGCGGTGTGACGCGGACCGTTCCCAGGTGCCCATGAATGTCCGAGATCGATACCTCCTTGACACCAGTATGGTCACCTTCGAAAGTTAGTGCTTTCATGAGAACACTTATACCTATGCTAGGCATGCCAACCTCCTTACTTGTGCAACGTGCCCACAAATGAAAAAACCTCCCGTTCTTGGGGAGGTTCCCTGTGTTTTTCAGCTTTAGTCGCCTTAGGCCACAACCTCCCCCACTCCTTGTCTAAGGAGTGAGACGGGAAGAATGATGGACCAAACTCTAAAGCTCAACATGTGTGAAAATTCTACGCCCAACATAACCCCGCTGTCAACCCCTCTTGACAACAACCAATTTTCTGTCTTACACTAGCACTCGGACATCCTGAT
>JBBTXW010000004.1:3744-10462 GCA_038062025.1 Patescibacteria group bacterium | reverse complement strand
CCCCTCTTGACAACAACCAATTTTCTGTCTTACACTAGCACTCGGACATCCTGATCGCTGGATGTTTTCTTGTTCCAAACATGAAAGACTTAAATCTTAAACCCGCAGCAGGATATTTGCTCCTCGAGCCGGAAGAGGCAGAAACCATGACTGCGTCGGGAATTGTTCTTCCAGATAAAGCCGGAGAAAAGCCTCAATCAGGAAAAGTGTTAGCAGTTGGAGACGCTGAAGTTACTGATGGTGGTAAGCGCGAAGCTGGAGTTAAAGCGGGCGACCGCGTAATCTACAAAAAATGGGGTGGAAATGAAATCAAAATCGACGGAAAAGAATACCTGTTCGTCAAATTTGACGACATACTTGCCGTGTACGGCAAGTAAAAAGTAAAACGTAAAAGGTGAAAGGGTTTAACATTTAACTTTTAACATTTTACCTTTAACCAACTATGGCAAAACAACTTAAGTTTTCAAAACAAGCAAGAGAAGCTTTACTTTCCGGTATCGATCAGCTTGCAAAAGCAGTGGTCACAACTCTTGGCCCCAAAGGCAGAAATGTAGCCTTAGACAGAAAATGGGGAGCTCCTCATGTTGTCCATGACGGGGTTTCAATAGCAAAAGAAATAGACCTTAAAGACCCGTTTGAAAATATGGGCGCCCAGCTTGTTCGCGAAGCCGCCTCAAAAACCAATGACGTTGCAGGAGACGGAACAACAACAGCAACCCTCCTTGCCCAAGTTATAACCCAAAATGGAATGAATCGTGTGGATTCTGCAAAAACTCCTGTTAATCCAATGGTATTAAAGCGAGGGATCGAAAAAGGTGTTGAAGCAGTAGTTTCCGAAGTCAAAAAGATTGCAAAGCCTGTTGCCAAAAAAGAAGAGATTGAACAAGTTGCAACAAACTCAGCCCAAAACCAAGAGATTGGCAAAAAGATCGCAGAAGCCTTAGAAAAAGTCGGAAGTGAAGGAGTGGTAACTGTTGAAGAAGGCAAAGGTTTGACAATCGATATTGAATATAAAGAAGGGATGGAGTTTGACCGCGGTTATGCCTCAGCCTACTTTGTTACAAATCCAGAAAAAATGGAGGCAGAAATTGATTCTCCCAAAATTTTAATAACCGATAAAAAAATCTCTTCAATTCAGGAACTTCTTCCTTTCTTGGAAAATACTGTCAAAGTTACAAAAAATATCGTGATAATTGCAGATGAAATCGAAGGCGAAGCGCTTGCAACCCTAGTAGTCAACAAACTCCGTGGAACCTTCCAAATCTTAGCAATCAAAGCTCCCGGTTTTGGAGACAGAAGAAAAGAAATGCTTGAAGATATCGCAACCCTAACTGGAGGTACGGTTATCTCTGAAGACACAGGGA
This sequence comes from Patescibacteria group bacterium, assembly GCA_038062025.1. Classification (GTDB taxonomy): domain Bacteria; phylum Patescibacteriota; class Microgenomatia; order UBA8517; family UBA10165; genus 2-12-FULL-44-25. Next base: position 9,098 of record JBBTXW010000004.1, on the reverse strand, counting down.
GAACTCTTGAGTCTGTGACTGTTGAAGATTTAGGGGATACGGACAAGGTTTGGGCCAACAAGGACAACACGCGAATTATTGGCGGAAAAGGCGAGAAGGCAAAGATTAATGCAAGGGTTGCACAGCTTAAGGGCGCGCTTGAAGAGACAACATCCGACTTTGACCGCGAAAAACTCCAAGAACGCTTGGCAAAATTAGCAGGCGGAGTTGCTCAAATAAACGTTGGTGCGGCAACCGAAGTTGAGCTGAACGAGAAAAAAGAGCGCGTAAAGGACGCTGTTGAAGCAACAAAAGCCGCTCGAGAGGAAGGGATTGTCCCTGGCGGAGGAGTAACCTATCTTCGCGCCCGCGAGGCGTTGAAGAAGGTCAAAGCGGAAAACCTCGACGAACAAGCAGGATTGGATATTCTTTACGATGCTCTCGGTCAGCCAACAGCTTGGATTTTGAAAAACGCCGGAGAAGATGCCGATTCTGTGGTCAAGAAAATACTGGCCTCAAAAGACGTAAACTACGGCTTCAATGTAATGACGGGGGAATTTGAAGATATGATAAAAGCTGGAATCCTTGATCCAGCCAAAGTTGTTCGCTCTGTTGTCCAAAACGCAGCCTCAGTTGCGATGATGGTTTTAACCACAGAAGGTCTAGTCACAGAAATTCCGGAGGAAAAGCCTCAAATGCCGGGTGGCCCCGGCGGGATGGGAATGGATTACTAAAATGAATAACACTCTGTCCAAGTGTGTAATAAGCGGCGCCATGGTGTGCACTATAACCGACCCCGATGTGATGCTTGGAAAGCCCCATTTGTGGCAGGGACAAGAATTACTGTAAAATTTGACAACGTATGACAAAAAGTGCTAATATTGTCATACAATGCAACCACTAATAAACTCCAGACACCAGATTGTTATTCCCAGAGAAGTCAGGAAAAAGGCGAAGGCGCTCAAACCCGGCAGAAGGGTGAATGTTATTCCTGTTGATGAAGAAACAATAACAATAAAAGTGGCCCCTAAAAGCTGGGTTGAAGAAACGTACGGCATGATGAGGGAAGCGTGGAAGGATATCGACCCAATTGCCGAACTTGAAAAAATGAGAGACGAGTGGGATCAAAAGGAAAAAGATGCTAGACGAGGGCTTAAATAGGTTCGGGAAAGTCGGTATTGATACGAACATTTTTATATACCACTTTTACTCCAATCCCGAATTTGGCCCGCTTGTTAAAAATCTTTTTGCTCAGCTTGAAGAAGGGAAGATAACAGGCATAACCAGTACGATTACGATTACCGAACTCCTGGGCTTCTCGGACACCAAAACCAACTTAGATTTACTAGAAGCACGATTTTTAACTACTCCCAATTTGTCGATATTTGACGTCTCACAGCATATTGCTTTAACTGGTGCGGAAATTCGAAGAGAATATGGGTTCAGGACTCCTGACGCTATTCAGCTTGCCACAGCCAAGATTGGTAGAGCAGAAGCGTTTATAACAAACGACGCGGGTTTCAAAAAGTTTAAAGAATTAGAGGTAATACTCCTTACCTAGGCAACACAGAAAGAGGATTGACGTTTTTCCCGTCTTTATAAACTTCCAAATGCAAATGGTCCCCGGTAGATCTTCCAGTTGATCCAACAGCTCCAATAACTGTACGAGTATCAATATCCTGTTTCTCTCGCACAAGCATTGAAGACAAATGGGCATAACGAGAGGAGTAGGCATTTTGATGGTCAACAATAATTGAATTTCCGTAAGCAAAACGAGACCTTTCAATTTTAACAACGGTTCCTGCCATAATAGGTCTAATGGCGTCTCCGGTTACCCCCTCAAAATCAACTCCAGGATGGTAAAGTTTGTAGCCCTGATTAATATAAACATGCTCAACTGGGTACTGGACAACAACATTTGTAGAAAGGGGAGTCTCGATAGCCTCAAGCGTGTTTACTTCAGCATTTCCCGTAGTAGAAGCCAAAGCCGCAACGTTTGGAGCAATAACAGAAGACACAATAGCCAAAGCAGCCAAGTTTTTACCAACAAAACCACGAATGTTTACTCGATTAAAAAGATGTCTTGCAACTCTTGAGATTTTTGAGCCTGAACGGATATTGGAGAGATCTCGGGCAAAGAGGATAATTTTTCTCAAAAAAACCTTTCCGCGCCTTTTTAGAAGTTTTGCACGGATTTGCAGCCTAGCAGGATGTATGTTTAATTTTTGCATTGCAGGAAGCAGTCGCCTGAGGCGACTCCTTCACGCTACAAACCATAGGCAGACTCCAGGGTTGTGGCTTAGGGTGATGAGGCTATGAGGGTAGAAAGCCTCAAGGAGAAAGTTGGTTTGTAAAACAAAAAATCCTGAAATATTGCTTTCAGAATTTACAAACGGCAGTATATACCAAAAAGGCCCCTTTGTCAAGGCGAAGGCACGTTTTTCAGGTGGCCGGACAAGTCGGCACTCCAGTATATCAGATTACCTGTATTCAGTAGCTCCGCTAGCCGGCATACCGGTGTATCAGATGTGCTGATTCACTGATAAGCTGATACTCTGAAGTGCTGACCTTCTGACCACCCGAACTTGAGACCGGAACGGGATTCGAACCCGTGTTATTTGTTTTGCAGACAAATCTCTGAGCCGCTCGAGTATCCGGTCGTAGCCTGAATTGTACCACAAACACACACCTTGTGCTTGAGTTTAGCCTATGGTAAGCTCGTTTTTGCCTCACATGAACAAAAAGTGGATCCTCGTTGCCTTAATTACCTTAGGCGCCCTTGCAGCAGCCTTTTATCTTTTCCGCGACCGTCTAAACCCAGCCCAAGCCAAGCTCGAGATTGCCCAAACAAATGTCCCGGCCAATGTCTTTATCGATGGGGTAGAAGTCGCGCAAAGCACCCCCTACGAAGAGTATAGAAAACCCGGGGAAGTTACCCTCAGGCTTGTCCCAATAAGTCCAGAAAAACCGCTTGCCCTTTGGGAAGCCAGAGTTACCTTAACTCAAGGAATAACAACGGTAGTTAGGCGCGAGTTTGGGGGAACCGAAGAAGATTCCCAGGGAGAAATACTTTCATTTGAGAAGATCGGAGGCAAAAAAGCCGAGCTTGCCGTAATTTCAAACCCAGACGCTTCCCAAGTTCAATACGACGGCGATGTAAGGGGTTTTACCCCCCTCCCAATAAATAATGCAACAGTTGAAGATCATGTTCTTACTGTGTCCCACCCAGGCTACCTAACCCGCGAGATCCAGGGCTTAAAACCCGAGCCTGGATACCGCTTGACAGTTATAGTCCAGCTTGCAGTTGACCCAGAAGAGAAAGCAAGAAAGGAAAAAGAAGCCTCAGAATCCGCAGCATTAGAAGAACCATCCCAAACTTTGATTAAAATTTTGGAAACTGGAGTTGGCTTCCTGCGTGTGCGCTCTGAACCTTCAAAATCAGGTGCAGAAGTTACAAGGGTAAAGCCTGGGGAAGAGTTTCCATTTATAGAAGAAAGCAAAGACGGGGATTGGTATAAGATTGAATATGAAAAAGGAAAAACCGGCTGGGTTTCTTCTGAATACGGCGACAAACAAACCCACTAACCCATAACCCTGACTTCTGAGCCATTCTGTGTTATACTACGCACAATCAGCGTTTTTGAACTTTGAGAAAAGAAAGGAACCGCGGCTACAGCCTAAGTCCAACTGAGCGACCACACAAACCAAGGACCCAATTTGGGTTTTCGTTACCAAACGAGAAACTAATGCGGGTCCTTTTTTATGCTACAACTTGACATTTCCGCAAATATATGTTTACATAACATGTAAACTACACTTCTACACATGGTTAAAGTTATAAAATCGTTACGAAACGGGCAGGTGACTATTCCTTATGAGTTTCGTGAAGAGCTGGGGATAGATAACAACACACTTTTGCAAGTTTGTGTTATTGATAACGAGCTTCGGATTCGGCCGGTTAAAGCCACTCAAACCGTAAGCGGTTCACCGTGGTTAACAGAATTATATGACCTTTTTACGCCTGTGCGTGAAGAAGTAAAGAAATATTCAGAAAAAGACACCAACGACGCGATAGACACGGCCGTAAAAGCTGTTCGCAACAAACATGCTTAAAGTCGTATTTGATACTGTCGTTTTTGTTCGTGGACTTATCAACCCTCACAACTTTGCAGGTAAGGTTCTTTTTACAAAAGGCTCCCAATACCGTCTCTTTGTTTCTAAATCTGTACTGGTCGAAATTCTTGAAGTTTTGCAACGCCCCGAACTTACAAAGAAATTTAAAACACTGGAAAATTTAGACAAAGCGAAGGTACTCGAACTTCTCAAAAATGCAGAAGTGGTCGAGGTAGAAAGTACCCCCACAGCCTCAAGGGATTTGAAAGATAACAAATTTCTAGCTTTAGTTGAAGCGGCCGGGGCGGACTACTTGGTTAGCGAAGACCGAGATTTGTTGGATTTAAAAGAATATAAGAGCACAAAAATTGTTGACACAGAAACCTTTCTAAACACACTTTCTTCTACAAACTAACGCAGCCCCTCGAGTCTTTTTTGTGATTGTTGCACCTATTTGATACAATTTAATACAGGAGTAAATTTCATAGTTTGCACCTTAAATTTTTACTAAGAAGGTGGGTTACCACGAGGAGAGAGAAAGAAATGACGTCGAACGTAACAAGATTTCTCCGGCATTGGGGAGTCTTTATTGGTGTAGTGTCGGGAGTAGCTTTGGTGAGTGGGTTGATTGCATCGGCGGTCACGACGGCCATTGTGCGCGCACCCGACAGACCGCAAGCGGCCGCTCCGGTAGTGCCTCAACCTCCAAGAATCGCCCCGGCTGCACCAACTCAAACACCGGCTCCGGCTGCCACACGAGTACCTGCACCCACAGCAGTACCGCCCACAAACGTCCCGCCAACGGTAGTTCCCGCTACCGCCGTGCCAACAACACCGCCGACGGCAGTTCCAACCGCGGCTCCTCCGCCGGTCATCGCCCAGGACTCCATTCTCAAGATTGGAGAGACTTGGGTAGGACAGGGTTTAGACCTCACTCTGCAACGCGGACCTCTTAACAGTAGTGGCTATGTGTGTTTTGATTTTCTAGTTCAGAACCGCTCTGGCAGTAATCTGAACTTCGAGGTCCCAGCGAGCAACTTCTATTTGGAATTCAGCACCGGCAAGAAAGCCACCGGGCGCTCTGATATGGTCCGTTTCAATGACCTTGGCCCTGGTAACAGGCACGAATTTCGACGTTGCGTCGCTCCTGTTAGCTGGAATGAGTTCCAGGCAGAAAAAGCGAATCCCAACGCAGCCTTCTATGTGATTGGCGTTCACGACTTTAACTCCCGCTTGCCGGAAGCCCGATGGAGGGAGGAGAT
>JBBTXW010000004.1:0-3644 GCA_038062025.1 Patescibacteria group bacterium | reverse complement strand
GCGCGGGAGCCGTCATAAACAATCTGCAAATACCTCATTACTCCAAAAATAACAACCGGAATTGTAATCATCAAAGGCTTTCCAACCCCAAGAATTGCCAAGGGTAAATTGCTTAAAAGTTCCGGCGCCACAGGCGCAACAGCGCGGGAGACATAAAACTCCTTTTCAGCCTCTGTAAAGAAAGTAAATAGAGCCCAGGAAAACCACGAAGCCGTTGCAAACATTGCCAAATATGAATCCAAAACGTGAGTTGAATACATAGACAAAGTTTTTCTGTGCTGTGCCGCATTTGCCGCCAAGATTGCAAGCTCAGCGCGGCGCTTCCCGGCAGCCAAGAACAAAGAAACCGAAACAACACACAATAAAAACCAAACACTCAAATGCGCGTTTATCAAAAACACCCCTGCATAAACCCTCAATACAAACCCGGTAGCAATCGCCAAAATATCCAAAATCACCATCTTTTTAAGAACGAAGGTATAAAGAATCTGAAGCGCAAGGTATCCAACAAGAACCCAAAACAAAAAGTCAGAGAGGTAGCTTGCAAACATTAATGAAAAAATAATTCCCAAACCTGCCAAAAAAGCGGCAAGGGAGATGCTTATTTTCCCGGAAGCAATAGGGCGTTTTCTTTTAAAGGGGTGAATTCGATCAGACTCAACGTCTGCAATATCGTTTATAAAATAAACAGAAGATACAAGGATTGATAGAGAGATAAATCCCCAAAATGTGGTCTTAAAAAGTTCTTCGTCAAAAAGCCCGCCGGTAAAAAAAAGGGCAGCAAAGATTGAAAAGTTTTTCAACCATTGTCGAGGTCTTGCAGTTTTAAGAATTCCGAGCGCGAGGCCAACCATATTATAAGAAACCCAACGGCAAGGGTTATACCCACGATTGTATAGAGTTTATGGGTTGCGTTCAAATATAAAGCGGCAACTCCCAAGACGCCCGTTATTGCCCAGTAAAAGTACGCAACTTGAGACTGTGTCCAGCCCTCTTTCAATAGTCTGTGATGAAGATGGCCTTGGTCTCCCTGAACTGGGGACTTACCAGAGATAAGCCTCCTTATAATTATATATCCTGCATCAATTACCGGTATCGCCAAAACCAAAAGCAAAGTTCCCACCTTTGCGGTTGTCAGGATGGACAAAACTGCCAAGCTATATCCTGCCAAAGTTCCCCCACTAAACCCAGGCATTATTTTTTGAGGATAAATGTGGTGGGGCAAAAACCCTAAAAAAGCTCCAAAAACAATTGCTCCAAGTATCGTTTCGGGCCATTGAGTAATATCAGCAGAGAAGCGGAAAGACAAAATTGTAATAACTAATGCAGCAATTGTTGTAAATCCAGACAATTGACCGTCAACCCCAGATGACCAAGAAACTGCGTTTGATAAAGCAACAATCCAAACCAAGCCAAAAAGGCTTGAGAGAACCCAAATCGTATGAGTCGATCCAAACAGGTCAAACTGTATCTGGGGTTGGGACAAATCAATAACTCCGCCCCCAAATGGGTTTGATACAAATGAAATTCCAATTCCCGATCCTACAACAACCAAGGCCGCCAAGGTTTGCCCCACCAATCTCCAATAAGGGCTAACATCCCTCCTGTCATCCAAATACCCAACCAAAACTATTATTGCCCCCCCAATAAGTATCCCCAGAAGGCGCTGATCAACACTAGGTATGAACAAAAGACTTGCAGCCAAAATCGCAACATAGATAGAAAGTCCCCCGCCCCGCGGCGTTGGGCGTGTATGAAGTGTTGCAGGGTGGACTCTTTTTTTAGGGTTATCCAAGATACCCAAAGTCCTTGCAAACTTAATAACTAAAAATGTGCCAAAAACTGAAAATAAGAATGCAAAAAGTGCAGGCTTTAAAAAAAGCGCGACGATATTCATATAATTTGAAGTATTATCCTAAAAACTGCAACAGCTGACAACAAAAGAACAATTGAACTTCCAATTCCCAAAAGATTTTTTAAAAATGAGTTTTCCATAAAGACCTTTTTAGACAAAAAAACATTAATCCCCAAAAATAAAAAAGACAAAACAATTGGCAAAAGCAAAAAATAAGGCGGAGCAAGCTGTTCCCTCCCCCAGGGATTTGAATAAAACAGAGGAACCTCAGGCGGCAAGCGTCTTATAAAAACTCCAACAGAAAACACGGATAAACTCGCAGAAAAAAAACAAAAAAGGAAAAATCTTCTTGCATATGCTTCCTCAGGCAGGTATCCCTTCAAAAAAGGGTATAGTTTAAATCTCATGCTTTTTTAAAACCAACGCAGCTTCCAAACTTGGGCACCGTCAATATTTTCCACATACAAATAATTCTCAGCCAAAAATGCCTGAAACCCAGGAAGAATTCGTGTCTCCTCAGGCATGATTACAATATATTTCGGCTTATTATGGGAAAGGCCTTTTAATATTTCCTCTCCAGTCCCAAAATCCCCAATATGGAAGCTTGTAACATATTGTACTGGAGGAAGCCTCCGCGAAAGCGCATATACTTCGGGAGCAGTTCCCCATATAAAGATCCGATCAGCTTGCGCAGTTCTTGATATAAGCATTTCGGAAAGTGCATAAATTCTTGGAATTCTTCTATCAAATGACTGGAAATATTGCTCTTTCGTTTTTTGTCCCAAGACGAAAGCCAAAAAGTTTGAATAGTAAGGGTAAACCTGATAATGGGAAAAATTATAAAACAAAACTGCCCCTGCAAGAATCAAGAGAAAGGGAATAGGCAAAAATCTCTCCTTTAACTTTCCAAAAGCCAAAACTCCCAGCATAAGTGAAAATGGTGGAACAACTTGGATTAAATAATGCGGATATGGTCGCCCAGAAAGAAGTGCTGCAAAAAGTGCAAAGGTTAGCCAAAGCCCCAAAAAGAGAACTTTAAAACTAAAGTACTTCTTCAATAAATACAAAACCCCCAATATTCCCCCAAAAACTATTGTCCTGAATAAAAACCCAGTGCCGACCCCTTCGGATGCTTGAGAACCCCAACGAGAGATATAGTTAATGTTTATAATTCCAGCCGCCTGAAGATACGGACCAGCGGCACCCCTTAACCAGAAGAAAACAACAGAAATGAAAATTGGAATAAAAAGCCCCAGAGCCAATATTCCTAAGTATGACAATACCCGTTTAAAACTAATCCTCGTTTTTGCCACATATACCCAAAAAGCAACTATAGCCAAAAAATCAAAGACCCCCGGAATCTTATAGAGAAAAGAGACAGAAAACAAAAGCCCAGCCAAGAATGTACGAGTTACGGTCACATTTTTCGGGTCAGACAATAAGAAAAAAGCCCCAATGGTAGGCGCAAGCATAAAAAGCTCGCTGTTTGCAATGTTCCCTTCCAACGTAGGAAGCGTTGTGAGTAGAGTGAAAACTATTGATGCAACAAGCGTGATATTTAATCCGTCAAATAGCTTATTGGCAAGTCTCCAAAAAAGCACAATCGAAGTGCATGTTGAGACAAGAAGTGCAAATTTAAACCAAAAAAGTGACCCCGAAAGAGCGGCCAAAAGGTAAATCAACGGAGGCTTGTGGTCAAAAATATCGCGGTACAGAAGAAGCCCTTGCCTTATTCCCTCTCCCAAAGTTAGATATATAGCCTCATCGCCATACCAATAAGGCTCAAAAA
>JBBTXW010000003.1:0-5420 GCA_038062025.1 Patescibacteria group bacterium | reverse complement strand
CCCTCTCCCAAAGTTAGATATATAGCCTCATCGCCATACCAATAAGGCTCAAAAAGGTTAGGAATCCTAAGAACTATTGCCAAGACAACAAGCAGTATGAGTGGAGTTATTTTTATTATCTGCTTCTCACCGAATATTTTAACTTCCCTCTGCCAGAGGATCATGCCTTAAGTGTACTACACCTTTTCTGTCACGCGGTATTCAATGACGCCCCTCGAGGCTTACGAGCCGAGAGGCAAGCTCATATAGTATCGGATAGTGTTCCTACACCTTCTCTGTTACTCGATATTCTATGTATTTTCCCAACATCAGCCTTGTGTGTGCATCAATCCCCGGCAATGCTCCCAAGAAAAGTCCAACAATTGGCATGAGGATATATTCAAAAGGCATTAGTGCTGCCCTCCAGGCAGGTATATAATCTGGCCTTGGAGGCCTGTGTTTTGAGTCGATAATAAGCATTACAACCAAAAAGGACAAAGAAACCGTCAATATAATTGAAGAAAGACCCGGCAATGTATACCCCAACACCGTTCTTGCAAACTCTGGGTTTAAAAGGACAGGAATCGAAATTCCAACAGTAATAATAAACCAGTTAACAGGCCACAAAAAGTGATCGCGTATAAGAGCAATAAGCCTAAATGTTTTGGTAAAAAATGGGACCCCAGGAGTTAGGAAAAAATTCTTAATAACATAAGGGTCGTCTGATACTCCCCAAGCCCACCTTTGGTATTGGAAGTATTGATTTTTGATTGTCCCCCAAAAAGTTTCTGATTCCGGAGCATCGGCAAATAAAGGAAGATATATAGCCTCAACTTCAACCTTCCCCCGAGTTTTATAAAACGCCTTAAAGAAAATATGGTAATCCTCAGGAATAACATCAGCATCCCAATATCCAACTTCCGACAAGAGTCTATACGAAAGAGAATAATTTTGCGCATTAACCAACCTATCTTTCCGAGGAAGCTGAGAAAGATTCCAAACAGAAGACAAAGAATTTACAACACGAGTTACAGAGGGAAGTCTCCAGATGTTTTGATAAAACATAACAGCAGGCTGCCAGAAAGTATAGTATCGATTTGGATCATCAAGAAATTTATAAGTTAGACAAGAAAAATGCTTCGGGTGGTATGAGTGGTCTGCATCGCAGGAGGTTATTGTGATATATGCTTCATTAAGCTTTTTCTTTTTAATAATTTCACGCTCCGCGACAAAAGTTGCAAACCTTTCATTTGCCGCCTTTCCAGCAACCTCCCCAGGAACCAATGTGTGGACTGAGACAATAAAGCTGCCAAAGGCACGACCAATCTTTTTTAAAACCTTTACTTTTGCCTCTCGTGCTGCTTCATCTTCCTTTGCTTCCATGGCCAAAACAATATGTATTTGTTTTAGGGGGAGATCCTGGGCAACAAGCGAATTCATTGTGCGTTCCAAAATATGCAAGGGTTCTTTGTACGTTGGAATTACTACAATGTGTGAAACTTTCTGCCAATCAAGGAAGCCTAAAAGCTCGCGTCTCCAGTCAAAGTTTTTAGAGGCTTGAATTCTAAGGTGTGAAATGCTTGAAGTTATGGCGATCGTCAGGCCCTGAAAAAACCAATAAATATCAAAAAGTAAAACAAAGTAAGCAACAGCAACCGGAATTACCAAAATTCCCCAGTAGGGAAAAAGAATTAAGTTCCAAGAAGTAAACCCAGGCAAAATCTCCAATAGTCTTTGAAAAAATCTTGGATGGGAGGTAACAAATTTTCTGAACATCAATCTCATATTTTACCACTTACGCTGAAGATGTGCCCAAGTCAACTTGACAAAACCCATAATGTGTTATAATACCACACTTACCCATAGCGGGATAAGCTCGCACCTTTTGTCCTTGGATTCTGGAGTCGCAAAAAGTCTTCTCGGGCACGGATATGCAAAATTTGCACGTCCGTGCCCTTTTCATTGCCTTGAAACTAGCCAAGTCTTGGAAAAAGCGGATCTGAAACATTAACATCTCCTGTAAACTGCTTTTCTATTTTTTGAGCAGTCTCAGGCAAAAATGGTTTTAGATTAAAAGCGACCTTCTGGATTTTGCCCACTATCTCGCTTAGCACAACTTGTTTTTCTTGTGTGTTCTCCCACAATTTCTCGGTGTCAATTTTTTTGTTGAGAGCATCAATCCAGCCCCAAATAGTCTGCAGAGCTAAATTAAACTGATACGACTCAAGATGTTTAACTACTTCCTGATCAAAAGTGTCTTGTTTTGCCTCAGAGGCAAAAAGTCCAACATTCTCTGCTAACTTTGCAACTCTTGCAACGAGATTGCCTAAATTATTTGCCAAATCGGCATTATATGCTTCCTTAAACTTCTCTTCGGAAAAATCTCCATCCTCAAAAGGTGAAAACCGCGCAAGCAAGTAATAGCGCAGGGCATCGATTCCGTACTTGTCGATTAGCACAAATGGGTCAATTACGTTACCAATAGTCTTGGACATTTTTTGCCCGTCTATAGTGAAGTAGCCATGTACAAAAAGACTCTTAGGTAACGGAAGACCAGCAGAAAGCAGAAACGCAGGCCAGTAAACGCTGTGGAATCTTAAAATCCCCTTTCCAATAACATGCAAGTCTGCTGGCCACCACCTTTTATACATATCTTCATCCCAGCCAAATCCAACACCACTCTGATAGATATTCAAAGCGTCAAACCAAACAAACTGCCGCTGACTTGGATCGCCGGGAACAGGAACACCCCAGTTTTTCGCCCTTTCGTTTGACCTAGAAATACTAATATCCTCAAGGCCGCTTCTTAAAAAAGACAAAGTCTCATTCTTCCTTGTCTCAGGAACTATTAGTAGTTCATCGTTTTCAATAAGTTTTATCAGACGATTTTGATACTTTGACAGACTAAAGAAGTAATTTTCTTCAGAAACTGCCTGTAGAGGTTTTCCAGGGTGTTCGAAACACTCACCTTGTTCATTTAATTCATCATGGGTGTAGAACGTTTCGCATCCGACACAGTAAAGTCCTTCGTATTCTTTCTTATATATATCTCCCGCCTGTTCACATAAAGACCACAACTTTTGACTGGAAGGAAAATGATGCTTTTTGTCGCTCCCTTTTTGCCAAACATCAAATTGTGTGTTCAGCCGCTTTGTAAGGTTGGAGAAGATTTCTGTGTTTTTGTCGACAAACTCTTGAATTGGAATGCCAGCCTCTTCTGCTGCTTGGACATTTTTTAACGCATTCTCATCTCCGCCAGATAGAGCGAGAACTTCTTCTCCAAGAAGTCTGTGGTATCTTGCGATCGCATCTGTTTGCACAAACTCCAAAGCATGTCCAACGTGCGGAGAAGCGTTTACATAAGGAATTGCAGCGGTAATATAAAATTTGTTTGCCATAGGATTCTAGTATACAAGAACAAAAAACAGGAGTCTTAATTAACTAATTTGCGAATATCACCTAACTAACTTCTTAATCTTCTCAGCCCAAACATTTGCCCATTCTTCTGCGCGAATCTTGGTTAAAATAAGTTTTACTCCCTTGTTGGAATTGTAGGCATTTTGAATAGAAGCGATTGTCGCACTCGATACTTTCAGGTTGTCTCGAATGTTGTTGTATCCTCGCCCCTTATCAAGCCAGTAAGAAACAGCAACTCGCTTTGCCAAAATCTCGTGTTCTGCGCTTGATAAAAATGCGCTCAAAACAGTTTCTACTTCTCCAGGGGTGCGAAGATCTGCAATAGCCTGGTGAAGCGTAGAAAAAAGCTGCTTTTTTAGATGCGGGTTTACCCGCCGCGTAGAAAGTCTCATATAGGTTCAGTTGCGGCAGGAATTCAACTGGTCAAAGTGTATCAACCAGAAAGGCTAAGGTCAAGATTTAGTATGAAGATAAAGTTCAATAGCAAAAAGAATCCCACCTAAAAGGATAAAGTTTAGCCAAGTACCAGCCCCCCAATACCCCAAAATTAAAAAGACAACCAAACCCAAAGCAAGAAGAAACCCTCGTCTTGTATTGGCAAAAATCAAAGATGAAATAAAAAGTAGTGAAAACAACAACAACACTAAAAATCCTGCAATATAAAGAATATTTTGTGGGGGAATAAAGAAAAAAACCAAAAGCCAAACAAAAAATAAAAAAACCCCCAACAGCAATGCAGGCAAATAACACCTTCTTTTTTTGACTCGCAAAGTATAATTCTTACTCACATTTTCATTCTACCAAAGCGTATGCTACCATATTGGCCAATGAGTCAGGAACTGCTCCTAGTCATCCTTTTAGTCGCTGCAGGTTTTTGTGTATTTTACTGGCTTATTTCAAAAAAATTCTCCCAAAGGTCCCAGGACCAAACAATTATTGAGTGGCTAAAAGCAAATCAAGAAGCCCTTGGACAAAACAACAAAAACATTGCTGATATCCTTGCCCAAAATACCCGCGACATTAACGAAAGGCTTGATCGCGCAGCCCGTGTTATCGGAGATCTCCAAAAAGAAGCCGGCCAATTCTCAGAAGTCTCACGCTCCATGCGAGACCTTCAGGATTTCCTCAAAAATCCCAAACTTCGAGGAAATTTAGGAGAAGAAGTTTTAAAAGATTTATTAAATCAAGTTTTTCCTAAAAACGCAGTTTACCTTCAGTATCAATTTAAAAGCGGTGAAAGAGTAGACGCCGCTCTAAAAACTGACGCTGGAATTCTACCCATAGACTCGAAGTTTCCGATGGAAAATTTTCAAAGAATGGTAAAGGGGGAAACAGAAGAAGAAAGAGAGCGCGCAAAACGGGAATTTTCTCGGGATGTTAAAAAACATATAGAAGCAATTTCTAAGAAATACATACTTCCCGAGGAGGGAACTGTAGATTTTGCAATAATGTATGTCCCCTCAGAATCAGTCTATTACGAAATTGTAAATTTACCAGAAGTAATGGACTTTACCCGCAAAGAACGAGTATATCCAGTATCTCCCACAACCATGTATGCCCATTTAAGGATCATTCTTTTAAGTTTTGAAGGCAAACGCATTGAGGTCCAAGCCCGCTCGGTCCTCTCTTCAATTCGCGCAATCCAAAAAGACTATGAAAAAGTAGGAGGTGTTTTGGGTATTTTGGGCAGGCATATAGGCAATGCTTACAATACAATGGCCACGCTCTCCTCATCCTTTGCCCAACTAGGACATAAAATCACATCAACAAGAGAGCTTGGAAAAGAAACAGCAGAAACGATTGCAGAACCAGAATCACAAGCCCTGCCTTCATAATGAGACCTTGCAGTCATAAAAAATGAATTCTTCCCCTTCTCTAAACCGAGCCCAATCGGAAGCGGTCAACTGGGGTGATGGACCCCTTTTAATAATCGCTGGTGCCGGTACCGGCAAGACTACAGTAATAACGGAGAGAATAAAGCACCTAATCTTAGAAAAAGATACTCTACCCTCAGAAATCCTTGC
>JBBTXW010000002.1:0-17149 GCA_038062025.1 Patescibacteria group bacterium | reverse complement strand
GAGGTTTACTGCAGTGTAGGAAATCACGAAGACCTTGGAATGGTGGGGAAGATAACAGTAGAGTAGTAGGTGGCGTGCTTATCTCGGCAATACTTTTAAGAACCGCGACTCGTGTTTGATGTAGAGATTAATGATTTGCCTCTCGTCGCGCACGCGTTATTGTGTGGTTCTCTGCTTCTGATATATTTGATACTTTTGATACTTCTGGTACATTTGTTCTAGTGATATTCGTAAATTTCAAAACCTACAAAGAGGCCACAGGGCCGAGGGCTGTTGAGTTAATCCAAAAAATTGTTGATGCCCAAAAGGCAAGCGGAGTAGCTATTATTCCTGTAGTCGGGATTGCAGATGCAAGGCTTTGTGTTAATACCTCGGGGTATTCTGTTTGGGTTGAGCATCTTGATAGCGTTGACTCTGGCCAGAGTACTGGGTGGGTTACAGTTGAAGCTGTGGCAGAAACAGGAATTGCGGGCACTTTCTTGAATCATTCAGAACACAAAATGGCAGATAGCGAATGGCGAATGGCAAATAGGAAGTGTAGGGAGATAGGATTGGAAACAGCAGTGTTTGCATCTGACGTTGAAGAGCTGAAGAAAGCGGTTTTGGAAAAGCCGAGTTTTGTGGTTATAGAGCCGCCGGAACTGATTGCTTCGAAAAATACATCTATTGCGAAGGCAAAGCCGGATTTGATTTCGGATGCTGTAAAGATTTGCAAAGATGCGAAAGTGCTGCTTGTTGTCGGGGCAGGGATAAAATCGGGGGAAGATGTTAAAACATCTGTTAAACTTGGGGCAATGGGGGTTGCTGTTTCGTCTGCTGTAGTTTTGGCCCAAGATCCATATGAAGTTTTAGTGGAATTGGCTGGAGGATTTAAGTGATGCGGATATACATTGGTACTGATCACGGAGGATACAAGTTAAAACAAGAAGTGAAGTTGTTTATTGAGGGTTTGGGGTATGAAGTTGTTGATAAGGGGGCATTTGAGCTTCAGGGTGAGGATGATTATCCAGATTATGTTTTTCCGGTTGCTGAGCACGTTTCGAGTGAGGAAGGCTCGCTTGGGATTGTAATTGGGCGGTCGGGGAATGGTGAGGCAATTGCTGCAAATAAAGTTCGCGGAGTTCGGGCGGCAGTTTGTTTAAATTCGGCAATGGCCGAAAAAGCTCGGGAACATAATTCGGCAAATATTTTGTCTTTGGGGGCAGATTACATTCCGAGGGAAGAAGTTTTGGAGGTTGTAAAGACTTTCTTAGAATCTAAGTTTTCAGGAGAGAAAAGACACAAAAGAAGAATAGAAAAAATTTCCCAATATGAATCTCTCACGAATTGACGAGCTGGATGTATTTGGACAAAGAGTGCTTCTGAGGATGGATACAGATGTACCTACAGAAGATGGAAAAGTTCTTGATGACACCCGACTTCGGGCTTCGATTCCAACGATTAAGTACTTAATTGAGGAGGGTGTGGAAAGCATAGTTGTACTGGGACATAGGGGGAGGCCTGGGGGAAAAACAGTACAAGAATTAAGTCTAAGTCCAGTAGCAAAACATCTTGAGAAGCTTCTTGAAAAAGAGATTGGTAAAAAAAGATTGAAAGAGCTTGATATCCAAATGGCTGAAAACTTGAGGTTTAATCCCGGGGAAGAAAAGAATAGCGAACACTATACGGATGAGTTATCGCAGTTGGGGGATATTTATATAAACGATGCTTTTGGAGCTTCTGGGCGGGAGCATGCTTCTATTGTAGGATTGCCACAAATTCTGCCATCAGCTGCAGGATTTTCTGTTTTGAATGAGGTTGAAGCATTAGAGAGGGTGATTGATGGTGCTCTCCACCCAGTTGTATTTGTGTTGGGCGGAGGAAAGGGAGAGAAAGCACTATTTGTTGACAAATTGCTTGAATATTCAGAGTGGGTTTTGGCAGGGGGTTTACTGCCTAAAACGGTTACCTCTTATTGCAAAGAAAGCGACGGAGGAGTTTGTGTGTCTGCTGCACATTTGACTCCGCAGGGTCATGATATTACTCCGGATTCAGCACGCAACTTTGCACAGATAATTACTGACGCAAAAACAGTAGTTTGGGCAGGGCCCATGGGGGATATTGATAATGGGTACTGGGATGGGACAGAAGTTGTGGGGAAGGCGATTGCGGAAAGTAGTGCGTATAAGGTTGCTGGAGGAGGGGATACGATACATGCTATAAACAAACTTGGAATTTCTAGTAAGCTTGATCACATCTCAACTGGAGGAGGCGCGATGTTGGAGTTTTTAGCATATGGGGATTTGCCGGGACTTAGAGCTTTAAGGGAGAGCGCGGATAGAGTAGAATGAAGTTGCCACTATGGTCGCTGCCGCAGTTAATGGTTTCGGAAGAATTGGAAGATTAGCTTTTCGTGTCGCGTTAGAAAAATTCGCAGGTGATATTGAAATTGTTGCAATAAATACTTCGGGTTCAATGGATGCTGAAGGTTGGGCACATCTTCTCCGATACGACTCAATTTATGGGAAATTTTCAAAAGAAATTTTAGTTGAAGGTCCTGGGGAGGATCCTGAAATTGGAGTATTGGTAATTGATAAAAAGAGATATCCAGTCTTGGCCCAAAGAGAGCCTTCGAAAATTCCTTGGAAGCGGTACGGAGCGGAGGTGGTTATTGAGGCAACGGGAATATTTACTTCTGAAGAAGGAGCAAGGCAGCATATTATTGCTGGTGCTAAAAAAGTCGTAATTTCTGCCCCTGATAAGGGAGGAAATGTAGGAACATATTTATTGGGCGTAAATGAGTACCAGGGAGCGCATGATATTGTTTCTAATGGGTCATGTACAACAAATTGCGTTGCGCCGGTTGCTGCGATTATGGAGGCGGAGATTGGAATTAAAAAAGCAATGCTTTCAACGATTCATGCTGTAACTGCGGAGCAAAATACAGTTGACGGATCGCCTCCCGGAGGACATTCAAACGATTTACGACGTGCAAGAGCAGCCTTTGCAAATATAATCCCGACCTCAACGGGGGCTGCACAAACCGTTACCAAAACAATTCCAGAGCTTTCGGGTCTTTTTGATGGAATGGCGATAAGAGTACCTATAACTTCAGGGTCAATTACTGATTTTACTTTTGTTACAAAGCGGCCAACAACAGTCGAGGAGGTAAACAATATATTTAAAAAAGCTTCAGAAAATCCTCGGTGGAGAGGGATTGTTGCTACTACTTCCGAGCCTATTGTTTCTTCAGATATCATTGGGAGATCTGAGTCAGCAATTGTTGATCTTTCATTGACGAAAGTTGAAGACGGAGATTTGGTTAAGGTTATGGCTTGGTATGACAATGAGTGGGGCTTTTCGCATAGATTAATTGAGCAGACAATAGCTGTTGGCAACACGCTACACGAGACACGTAACACGAATGCTTGAGATTACTCCCACAATACTAACAAATGATGTAGCAGAGCTTGAAGAAAAAATTCGGGTTTTGGAGATTATGGACAATACAAAGCGTGTGCATTTGGACATAATCGATGGGGAGTTTGCTGAAAACATTACGGTTTTGCCAGAGGTTGTAGGGGAAATTGAGACAACCTTGACTTTGGATGTTCACTTGATGGTTGTTGAACCGATAAATTGGGTTGAGGGAGCAATGAAGTGTGGTCCAGACAAAATAATTGGACATATTGAAAAGATGTCAGATCAGGGAAACTTTATCAAGAAAGTCTTGGAGTTCGGAGTAAAGGGCGGGCTAGCAGTTGATCTTGAAACACCAGTTGAAAAGATTGACCCCATGGTAACGAGCGAAGTTGATGCGATTCTGATAATGGGCGTGAGAGCTGGGTTTGGAGGACAGGAATTTAACAGAATTGCTTTAGATAAGATTGAAAAGTTGGTGCAGCTTAGAGAGGCGGAAGGAGGAACTTTTAAGATTTTGGTCGATGGAGGGGTAAACAAAGATAATATTCAAGAAATTGAACAAGCAGGAGCAGATGAGGTTACAGTTGGACACAATTATAGCGAATTAGTAGATTGATGCAGGGGTTAATATGGAGCGAAGAACCACGGATTGCACGGATTATTATGACAAAAATTAAGAACGTCACATTCTTGGGTTACTCAGATACACAGCCAGGAGAAGAGTTGTATCAACAAGCATATGATGTTGCCTCAGCTGTTGCGCGGGCTGGATATGTTGTTGTAAATGGTGGAGGTCCTGGGGTAATGCGGGCGTCAACTGAGGGGGCTCAATGGGCTGGGGGAACAGCAGTTGGGGTTACATTTTATCCAGGAGCTGGTGCGACTTATTTTGAGGGGCATGATCCAAGAAATACTGTTGACGAGCTTATTGAAACGAAGACTTACCTTGAGCGAACATTAAAACTTCTAGATTACGGGGATATTTATGTCATTTTCAACGGGGGAACGGGGACTTTCTCGGAGTTTGGGATGGCTTGGGGTTTGGCACGGATGTATTTTAAACATCATAAGCCTTTAATTTTATTTGGAAGTTTTTGGTATTCAATTTTGGAAGAAATCGCAAAAAGCATGCTTTTGAGGGAAGAGGAACTTAGGGTTTATAGAATTGTGACTGAGGTCGATAATGTTGTTCCTGCGATAAAACAGTTTGAGAAAGAACTGGAGAAAGAATATGGAGATAACCCATTTAAACCCAAAGGGTAAAATCTAATGAACACTTTGTCAATTTTAGAACTAGAGCAAAAAGCAAATACTATACGACAAGACATCATAGAGATGCTGGTTGAGGCTGGGTCTGGGCATTCTGCTGGGCCTTTGGGGATGGCTGATGTTTTTACTGCGCTTTATTTTTCTGTGCTGAAACATAAACCAGAGAACCCAGAATGGGAGGAGCGGGATAGACTGTTTCTTTCAAATGGCCATATTTGTCCGGTTCGATATGCCGCAATGGCGCATGCCGGATATTTTCCAAAAGAAGAATTGAAAACACTAAGGAAATTGGGGTCGAGACTTCAAGGACATCCGGAGAGGGCAACATTGCCGGGAGTGGAAACAACATCGGGGCCTTTGGGGAGCGGTTTGGCGCAGGCTTCGGGGTATGCGTATGCTGCCCGTATGGACCAGAAAAAGTTCCACGTTTATTGCATTTGTTCTGATGGAGAACATGACTCGGGGAATCATTGGGAAGCGATACTTTTTGCCGGGAAAAACAAGCTTTCAAACCTTACGGCGATAGTTGACAGAAACAATATTCAAATTGACGGATATACTGAAAATGTAATGCCTTTGGAGCCGTTGAAGGACAAATATGTTGCGTTTGGTTGGAACGTATTGTCGGTCGATGGTCACAACATTGAACAAGTAATTGACTCTTGTAATGAAGCCAGGGCAACTGCCGAGAAACCGACTGTAATTATTGCTCATACAATCCCCGGGAAGGGTGTTCCCTTTATGGAGGGAAAATATGAGTGGCATGGGAAACCACCAGATGAGGAGCAAGCAAAGCTTGCATTGCGAGAATTACGGACACTAAAAGGCAAAATAAGGTCTGAGCATGAGTAGAATTTCTAATTTACAATAAAAATTGCAAATTAAGAATTAAAAATTAAGTTATATGTTAAACGCAAAAGTCCACCTTTCTGGCAAAATCTTCAAAGACACAATTGACCAAATTCCTACACGGAATGGATTTGGGGAGGGGTTGGTGGAGGCTGGGGAGAAAAATCCACAAGTAGTTGCGCTTTGTGCTGATTTAATAGAATCCACGAGAACAATTGATTTTGCTAAGAAGTTTCCAGAGAGATTTATTGAAGTTGGGGTTGCGGAGCAGGCTTTGGCGACGATTGCTGCGGGGATGGCAAACTACGGGAAGATTCCGTTTATTGCTTCGTATGCTGCGTTTTCTCCCGGGAGGAATTGGGAACAAATTCGTACAACTATTGCCTTGAATGATGTTCCGGTAAAAATAGTAGGGTGCCACGCGGGGGTTTCTGTTGGGCCGGATGGGGCAACACACCAGATGCTTGAGGATATTGCGATTATGAGGGCTATGCCAAACATGATAGTTTTAGTGCCTTGTGATAGTGTGGAGGCGAAGAAAGCCACAATGGCGGCTGCAGAGAATGGAAAACCCACATATTTGAGGTTTGCAAGAGAAAAAACTCAGGTTTTTACGACAGAAAAAACGCCTTTTAAGATTGGGGAGGCGTATGTACTGTGGGACACGTCACACGGGACACGGGACACGACAAATCAGGTGGCGATAATTGGTTGTGGACCAATTTTATATGAGGTGCTTTTGGCGGCAAAAGAGTTAGAAAAAAGTGAGATTGGGTGTATTGTTTTGAATTCTCACACAATAAGTCCAATTGATGAGCAGGCGATAGTGAGTGTGGCACGCAAATGCGGGGCAATTGTTACTGTTGAGGAGCATCAGATAAATGGGGGGTTGGGGTCTGCTGTGGCAGAAGTGGTTACAAGAAATTGGCCTGTACCAATTGAATACGTTGGTATGCCTAATTGCTTTGGAGAATCAGGGCAACTTGAGGAGCTTCTTGAGAAGTATGGAATGACTGCGAAACATATTGTAGAGGCAGTCAAAAGAGTAATTACGAGAAAGAACGACAGAGATTGACAAGTATTACAAAAGTATTACAATTGTAATTATGAACAGAGTCGTATTACAGGTACCGTTGAGTCCATCGCTTCGAAAGAATGCTGAAAAGCAGGCCCAGGTGCAGGGTTTTTCGTCTTTGCAGGATGCTGTGAGAATGTATTTGCACAAACTTGCCAGCAAGGCGATTCAGGTAAGGTTTCAGGAACAAATCCCTGTGCGGCTGTCCCCGGCCGCAGCTAAAAGATATGATAAGATGGACGAAGACTATAAGAAGGGTGAGAATATCTTTGTTGCAGAGAATGTTGACGATTTGATGGACCAATTAAATGGAACCAAAAGTCCTGTACCATACAAGGTTTCAAAAGAACTTCAAAGAAAGAGTTTCACCAAATCCCTTGTTAGTTCAAGAATATAAAGAAGCTCTTCGGCTTTTCTTGGAAAATCCTAGTAATCCAGTTTTAGGCGACCATCAATTAACTAGGGAACAGTCACATCGGCGGGCTTTTTGGGTTACAGGAGATATTAGGGTTACTTATCGAAAAACTAAAGAAGGATTCTTATTTTATGACATTGGTACACATCCTCAAGTATACTCAAAGTAGATTATGAACACTGCTTCTCTGGATCCTATTTTGAGAAACGGGAGAGGTATGCTTTTGGCTTATGACCATGGTTTCGAACATGGGCCTATTGATTTTGACGATAGATCTGCAGACCCGGCGTGGATTATGAGACTAGCTGATTCTGGGCATTTTACGGGAGTCGTTTGCCAAAAGGGAGTTGCGGCTCATTACTACAATAAGTCGAAACATAAGGTACCGCTGATTGTTAAGTTAAACGGCAAGACAGCGTTTCATAGAGATGAGGAGCCGGTTTCAGTTCAGAATTGCACAGTTCTCGAAGCAATAGAATTAGGAGCAGTTGGGGTGGGGTATACAATTTATGTTGGGTCGGAACACGAGAACGAGATGATTGCCGAATTTTCTGAGATAGAACGCGAAGCGCATGAGAAGGGCTTGATTGTAATTGGTTGGATGTATCCTCGGGGGAAGCACATTCAATCAGATACGGACCCGGAGATTTTGGCGTATGCGGCACGTTTAGGACTTGAGCTGAACTGTGATGCAGTTAAAATCAAATACACGGGGGATGCGGAGTCATATAAGAGGATTGTGGGGGTTGCGGGAGAGACGAAGGTATTTGTAGTTGGCGGGCCAAAGACTGAAAAGGTTGAAGATTTGTATGAAACCACAAAAGAGATTCTGGAAGCTGGAGCTGTTGGGTTGGCGATAGGAAGAAATGTTTGGCAGGCGTCAGAACCGCTGAACGTTGCGGAACAGCTCGCGGAACTTGTATACGGAAAGGAAATTGCTCATGCAGAAGCTTGACATTCTAGCGATTGGCGATACAACGATTGATGTTTTCTTGACGGTTGATCCTCAAGATTCCCAAGCAGTCTGCAACTTAGACGAGGAAGAATGTCGGATTTCTTTTGAATATGGGGCGAAGGTTCCCGTTTCTTCGATGGTTAGAATTCCTGGGGTTGGGAATGCTGCAAATTTAGCTGTGGGGAGTGCTCGTTTGGGGCTTTCAAGTGGGATTTACACAGTTTTGGGAAGTGATAAAGATTCTCAAGACTCGAAAGATGTTTTGACTGAGGAGGGTGTTGATGGCACACATATAGTTATGGAGAATGGGGGGAAATCAAACTTCTCTGCGGTTTTGAATTATTCCGGAGAGCGGACGATTTTTGTTTATCATGAGCTAAGAAAATATGATCTTCCACAGTTTGAGAGTGAGTGGGTTTACTTAACGTCGGTAGGAAAAGAGCACGCGAAATTACACGAACAGGTGCTCGAGCATGTTGCACGAAACAACACAAAACTTGCTTTTAACCCAGGATCTTATCAGCTCTTAGACGGGGTCGAAAAACTTAAACCGGTTTTGGAGAAAGCCTCTGTGCTTTTGGTTAATCGGGAGGAAGCACAGAGACTTGTGGATGGAGATATTGAGGACATAGAACGCTCTGACATAGAACGCTCTGACATAGAACGCTCTGACATAGAGGGACTCTTCTCAAAACTTAAAGATACAGGTGCTGAAACAATAGTTATTACCGATGGACAAAGGGGGTCGTATGCAACGCACGACGGTCGGGAAATTTGGCATATGGGGGTTCCGGATACGCCGGTTGTGGAAAGGACTGGATGTGGGGATGCGTATTCAACGGGATTTTTGACAGCAATAATAAAGGGTGAAAGTTTGATTGATGCAATGCTCTGGGGAACAATGAACGCAAGTAGTGTTTTGCAGCATGTTGGGGCAAGAGAAGGGCTTTTAACGAGTGGTCAAATAGTGGAATGGGTGGAGAAGTACAAATCATCTTTGAAGCCAAAGATGATTTAGGTAACATGTAACACGTTATGGCAAAAGTTTTAGTAACCAGACGAATTCCGGGAAATGCACTCAAAAGGCTTGAAGAAGCGTTTGATTGTGTGGTTTCACAGTTTGATCGGGCGCTTACGGCGCAGGAAATGATTGAGATGGGAAGGGAGGCAGAAGGAATATTAACGCTTTTGACTGATAAGTGGACAGGGGAACTTATGGATAAGTTCCCGAACTTAAAGATTCTTTCAAATTATGCTGTTGGCTTTGACAATATTGATATTGATGCTGCAACCAAGCGTGAGATTATGGTTTGCAATACGCCATCTGAGGAAGTAAACGAGGCAGTTGCTGAGTTTGCATGGTCTCTTATTCTTTCTCTCTCAAGACGAGTTGTTGAAGCAGATGAATTTTCAAGAAAAGGGGCATATCACGGTTGGGAGCCGGATGTGTTTTTGGGGAGAGATGTTTATGGAAAGACTTTGGGAATTGTAGGTTTGGGAAGGATTGGAGCTATGGTTGCAAGACGGGCAAAGGGTTTTAACATGAACGTGCTTTACTACAATAGATCACGAAATGAGGAAGTTGAAAAAGAGACTGGTGCTAAAATGCATCCGATCGAACATGTTTTGGGAGAGTCGGATTATGTGACCATACATTTGCCACTAACGGAAGAAACAAGACATCTTATAAACAGTGAAAAAATTGGGTTTATGAAGTCTACCGCTTATTTAATCAATACAGCTCGAGGCGCGGTTGTTGATGAGCACGCTCTTGTTGAAGCGTTGCATACGGGCAAGATTGCGGGGGCGGCTCTGGATGTTCATGAGAATGAACCGCAGATGAACCCGGAGATGATGCAGATGGAAAATGTAATTTTAACGCCGCATATAGCCTCGGCAACAATTGAGGTTAGAGAAAAGATGGGAGAGCAGGCGGTAGACGCGATACTTAAAGCATTAAAAGGTGAGAAGTCGGAAAACTTGGTTAATCCTGAGGTTTGGCCGACTCTTCACCTCGCCGACATTTCTTCCCGGACTTTTTCGTCAAGATAGATTTTTACCAGAGACTGATAAGGAACATCCTTCTTGTTGGCGATCATTTTTAAGTGATCTATTAAGTCTTGGGGTACGCGGATGGTGATAACCCTGGTGGATGGTTTGAGGTTGGGAAACACTGGATTTCTTATAGCCTTGCTGAAATCAAAATAGTCAGTGAAATCATGGGTATCCCAAAAATTTGCTTCATCTTCTTCGTTTTTAAAGTCTGGTACTTTTTTTAGTTTTTTCATTTATTTTCACCTCTTTCTTTTCGGCTTTGGTTCCTGGCGGTTACAACCCGAATCTTGTTTTTGCGGACGGTGATAGCAATTGCCAGCCTGCGGCCTGTCGAACTTTCACCATATATCTTATAGCGTTTTTCAATTTTTGAGTGTTCTTTGTCAAAAAATATTACCAATTGTTCGTTCTGAAAAACCTGTTCACACTCGCTATATTTAACATTATGCTTTGCAATATGCTCTAAGTTGGCACCATCCCACTCAAAACCCTCAAGTTTTGAAAAGGCGGTTGCCTTAGGCATTTATGTATTTAATGGTACAATACATTGTTATTTTTGTCAAGTGCTTGATAAAATCATTTTATGTTTCAGTTGCCGTTGTTTGGAAAACACAAGAACCCAAGAACCAATGAGCCAAAGAACTTCTTGAGGGGCGACCCAGAAGGTGAAGATGGCAAGGGAAGGCGGGAGAGAAAGAAAAAAGAGCCGGAGAAGCCATGGACTTTAAAGGATCGGTTGATTGTTGTGGGGGTTTTATTGGCAACAGTACTTTTGGCTGGATACTTTTGGTTTAAAGGGAATAACAAATTGCCGGAGATCAAATTTCAAGCCCCGAGTTTTGAGGAAAAAATTATTTTGGAGTGACGGACGGGGGGTAGCTACTCTTCTAATTTGCCCTTATCAAGACGGATTTCAACGTCGAGCGTTTTTGTTTC
Organism: Patescibacteria group bacterium; assembly: GCA_038062025.1. GTDB lineage: Bacteria > Patescibacteriota > Microgenomatia > UBA8517 > UBA10165 > 2-12-FULL-44-25. The sequence continues at coordinate 6,193 of JBBTXW010000002.1, read as the reverse complement.
GCAAGATCCGCCAGAGCAGTCGAGTGGATTACCATGGGCGTCTTTTACTTCCAAGGCTCGACCAACCTCTTCGTTTGCCTTGTTTTTGAGGAACGTTCTTTGACCAACTAAATACATTGATAACCCTAATATAGATAGCAAAATGATTTGAATTAAGATCTGCTTTTTAGTAATTCTGAAATTTCTCATATATTTATCTTCCACAATTACCGCTGTCTACACCATCAAATGCGTACGGCTCGCAATCTGGCCAAGAGTTGTCTGTGTGTTTGTATATACAACCTCCCTCGTCATCATTTGCGCCATCGTCCCAGTAGAACAGATCATCACACGAATCTTGGGGTTGTGGCGCTTCTTGTGGCGACTGTGTGGTCTGGGGCTCAGGCTGTGTTTTAGCAGTCCCCGGTTGTGTTTGATCTGGGGGATTTTCAGACTGCTCGTCTTGTGTTGATGTGTTGTCGCCTTCCTGTTCAGGAACAGCTGGTCGATAACGAATGTTTATTTCTGTACTTGATTCTTCTCCGTTTGAGTATTTTATTAAAACTGGTACGGAAAAGTCCTGTGCTTGACCTTCTGTTCCGTCAAGATGTAGTGACAAGCCGGGATCATTTATATCAACGGATTGACCATTAATTAGTATTTCTGTTACTTTTTTGATCTCGTGTATTCTAATTGCCAAAAAGTCTATGTTTGCTGTTTGCCCGTTTCCAAGTGTGAGCTCACTATCTTCAAATGTCTCGTCGCTAAATAGTCTTCTGATGTGAATTGGGGAATGGGGAGAAAGGGTAGAAAGAGTCCAGTCTATAGATTGTCCTTCTTGAGGAGAGAAAGGGGAAGTGATACTTCCTTCATCTCCCGGAACATTAGTATCTCTAAAATCTTCATAGTTTGAAAGAATGATTCCCGTTAAACTTCTTTGTGCTTCTTGGTTGGTAGGGGTAGGGGTCTGGATAATTGATTCTTGCTCGGTTGGTTTATCAGGACATTTCTCATCATCAGCAGGATCAAAGATGTAGTCACATTTAGGAGGCGTGTTGCCTTCCTTGGAGGATAGTTTGTGTATACATGTACCTACTCCATCCTTTGCATTAGGATCCCAGTAATATTTGTTTTCACAAGAACTAATAGGCTGATTTGGAATTGTTTGGAGCTGGTTTTCGCCAGCGCATACAACCTTTTCTGAAACCCCGTCGGGATAGCATTGGTTAGTGCATAAAAAATATGCGCACTTATTGGCATCACAAGCATCTACGTCACCATCATACTGCTCACAAAAACTATATGCCTCAACATTGTGTATGTTGTTCTTTTTTAAGCCTTGTAGGGATTCTGGTTCCAAGGCCGGAGTAGTAGTTGGGGTTGGAGTAGTCGTGAGTACAAGCGTTGGACATTGTGGAAGATTAAAATTTTGGGTCATTTCGTTTGGCATAGGCTCATCTTTTTTAACTTCAAACAGCTTGGTAAAAGTATTCGGTACCTGACCATCTATTAAAGGAGTCAGGGTAATTTTGTAATAACCGACTTTGGGCTCGACAAGAACAACTGTAGCTTTTCCTTCTTTATTTGAAATTTCTTCACAAATAAAAATATTTTGGAGGTCTGCTGTTAACTGGTGAAAGGATACTTTATACTATAAGAAAGGTTGGTTACTGCTTCCACACGTAGCACTTATATTAATTGGAACTGCTTTTGGAGCCGAGACTTGTGGTGCTATAGATAAAACATTGTCGCCTTCAACAACACTTTCTTTAAACTCGTTTGTAATAACTTGAGTGAAGTAAGTTCTTAAATACGGGAATTTATCTGCATTATTTAAAATTTCGCCGATGATTCTCTTGTCACTCCAGACAAGAATCGTAAATTGTTTGAATTCCTCAAAACCACCTGTTGTGCTTTTGAAAAAAACCGAACCTATGTTTTCACCAAAACCGCTTCCATGAATTTCAAATGTCTGGCCATTTTTAAGATTTTTCGGTGTTACCGAGTTGGTTACTGCTTTCTTCGGGGGTCGAATTGGCTTGGGTGCAGGATCTCTTTGTGGATTTACAAACAAGCTTTGATATAGCTTTTCCAAAACCGGGTTATCTGTTGTATTAGTAAAACCTGTGTCTGGATATAGCCACTGGGATCCCATGATATTCCCGTTCCACTCATTTGCTGTTGGATAAGGAGGGCTACCTTCACACTCGTTTATGCTCACTTCAGAACAAGGGTGCCCTTTTGCTCTTCCTGCATATACCAAATGAAACCCGTGTCCCAACTCATGTGCAACTATTCCTAGCTCTACATTTCTCTGCTCAGGATCCCGGCCTTTCTCAAGACTAATAAGATTCTCGTGTGTCATCAGAGCAAAGCTAACTTTTCTGGCCGGGCTTCCGTTCCTGTAAGCATATCCTCCCCAGCCTGGACCTTCCCCTGAGCCAACTAACCAAAAAATATGTAAGGTATCATCGGTATAAAAGAGAAAGTCGTTATTGCCAAGCTTCCAAAATTCCTGCGCAATATCTTTTCGGTCGTCTTTGTCACTTATCTTGTTGAAATAAGTTGGATCGCCAATTTTTTCATCTATTCTCCTTACGTCAACTTTGTTCACGTACTTATATGTCTTTCCGTTAGCCTTTGAACTATACCAAGTTTGAACTTCTGCCAGGGCGTCTAAAATGCTTTGTTTATATTTGTTTTCCATCTCTGGGGTAATTCTCGTGTCCCAGTTTTTAGGAATAATAAGTATGGGCTGAACTACATTTTCAGCTTTTGCCTGTACAGGTAAAATTAGAGAAAAACAAAAAATTGAAACAGCAAAAAGTAATATTTTTCTCATTGCATAATTCCAGTCCAAATAAGTTTCCCGTCAGGCAAATAGACTCTGACCATTGCCTTGGGCTTATAAACGGTAGTTATTACAAATCGTGTTTTGTCCCCCTCGCTTATTAGTATTTCCTGGGGAATTACTTTCCAACCAGTTTGTAGTAGTTCATTTTCATTTGAAACAATTTCTACTCTGTAAACAAGATCTCCAGGGAATGATTGAGGAGAGTTTTGTAAAAAGTAAGGTGTATCGCCATTTGTTAAGCCTGTTTGAAGTTGGACAACTACTCCTGTTTTGCTGTCGTATTCAAGCTCGGCTCGGAACAGGTTTCCGTGGGTTTGTCTAATCAGGTCAACAGTAGTACCACTTTTTGTAATCTTAGGTTTTTTAGGTGAAATAAAGCCGGAAATTTTGTCCCAATTCTTATAGATAAATACTCCTCCAACTAACAATACCAGAGAGAAAATTAGAATTATTAGTTCCTTTGGTGGAGATTTAAAGCGGTTTGTGGGGGTTTTTGAGCCAGAGTTGCGCCTGGATAGTCCATAAGAAGATAATAAAGCCCAAAAACTAAAAAGGGAAGGCCCGCCTTAAATTTGAATAAAAATTTATTCTGGAGTGATAACTTTTAGTCCCGATACTCTTTGGAAATGTTTGGGGTTGTATGTTATTAAAGTTAAATTTTGCGCAACACAAGTTGCCGCAATTAGTATATCTATATCTTCAATAACTTCACCTTTCTTTTTGAGCTCTGCTCGAATTTGTCCGAAGTTCTTTGCAATATCTTGATCTAATCCATAAACTTCGCCTAGTCCTGTGAAAAAAAGTAGTACACCCTTTTCTAGTTCTTTGGGGTTATTAACCCGATATATTCCCTCATAAAGTTCTGCTAAACATACAAAACTTGAGGTGAGTTCTCCTTCTAAAGATTCAATAAAGGAAACTGCATTTTCTTTATTTTTTAAGAAGTTGATGATTGCTGAAGTTTCTACAAAATATTTCATTTAAAGGACAATGTCTTCTTTGCGGGAGCGTCTTTTAAAGACTTCTTTCCAGACTCTATCGCTATCAAGGGCAGTTTTTTCCCAGGCACCTGCGGCCTTTTTTAAGATTTTTGCTTTCTCATTGGGAGTTGATTTAAGAATTGCAAATGGTTCTCCTCCTTTGGTAAGGATCAATTCTTCAACCTCGGCTAGATTCTCTGTAAGTTCGCCAAAGTTGCGTCTAAGCTCAGTTATGGAGACTATTCGTTTAAGGAGCGGAGTGTTCATTTGCCGATTTTATCATCTGCCGCACACTTTGTCAAGCATTTTTGTGTGCATTTAACTGCGCGGCTACTCATTTGAGACTGATACCCCATCGAGTATGCGGTTTGCTCGTTTATCTTCTTTATCTTTTTCTTTGTCCTCATCCTTCTTAACGATGCATGTGAAGTTTCTTTGTGTTCCTTCTAAGAAATATTCTGTTCGGCCGCAAGCATTGACCCCAACCACACTATCTGGTGGGATCCACAAGACAGAAGGCTTGTCTTTTAATAAACTTGCAAATATTTTATGCCAAATTGGGGTTGCACCTGTAACTCCTGAGGCAACATAGGCCATTCCCGTGTTGTTATTATTTCCAACCCAAGCTGCGACAACAAAATCTTTTGTATAGCCTATTGCCCAGTTGTCGCGAAGATTTTGGGTTGTTCCGGTTTTTACGGCAACTTCGGGGTGGTTTGGAATTACCAGGAGGGAATTTGGTCCGAAGGCTGGAGTTCTTGCGTTATTGTCTTTTAGGATATCTGTAAGAATAAAAGCTACTCCTGGATCAAGGACACTTTGCGCGCAGGGTTTTGGGGGAGTGACCTGCTCGGCTCGCACAGGAGGTGCGAAGTGAATAGAGTTAACTTTATCGCTCTCTAATGCACTACAAGGGGAAGATTCTAATACTCGGCCTTTTGCATCACGGACTTCTAGAATTGGGTTTAGGGCTACTTTTGTCCCCATGTTTGCAAATGTTCCATAAACAACAGCCATATCCACCATTTTTACTTCTCCGCCCCCGAGAGTTAAGGAAAGTCCAAATCTTGATCTGTTGCCCCAGGTTGTGATACCGAGCTTCTCTGCTTGATCTATCATGTTGTTTACTCCGTATGACGCAAGAACTTTGACTGCTGGGATATTCAAGGAGGAGCCAAGAGCGGTCCGAAGAGTGACATTGCCGCGGAATTTGTTGTCGTAGTTTCTTGGAGTATAAGGGGGTGATCCAACATATGTTACTGGGGTATCTCCTATCATAGAGGTACTTGTGTATTTTTTGGATTCAAGGGCAAAGGAGTAGTTTACTGGTTTAATTGCGCTTCCAGGTTGTCTTTGTGCTGAAGTTATGTTGAAATTTCCGTCGATATTTTTTGCAAAGTAGTCGTATGAGCCAATCATTGCAAGAATTTCGCCTGTTTGAGGATTGGTAACAAGGGCTGCTCCATTTGATATTCTTAAAGACCGTATTTTTTGGACTTCTTCTGAAACTGTTTCTTGGGCATGTTCTTGGAGGGAAAGATCAAGAGAGGTAAAAACTTCCAAACCCCCAACTTCCAGCATTTTCTGGCCGTATTTTTCTGCTAAAATCTGTTTTACGTACATTACAAAGTGCGGCGCTTTTATATTTTTCTCTTGGGGTGCAAGAATAAGTTCCTCTTGGGCAGAAGTTTGGGCTTCGTCTCCTGTTATAAAGCCTTCTTGTACCATTCTTGATAAAACTTCAAGCTGGCGGGCTTGGGCCAACTCTGGATTTCCAAAGGGGGAGTAGGTTGTTGGGGCTTTTGGAAGGCCTGCAAGAAGCGCTGATTGGGCAAGGGTAAGATCTCTTGCTGATTTTCCGAAATAAAGACGGGATGCTTCTTCAATGCCGTATGAGGCACCGCCGTAGGACACCTCATTTAGATACATTTCTAAGATTTGGTCTTTATCAAATTTTGTTTCTACGATTATTGCAAGAATTACTTCTTTTAACTTTCGGGAAAAGGTTTTCTCGGGGGAGAGGAGGGTGTTTTTTACAAGCTGTTGGGTTATTGTTGAACCTCCAGCTTTTTCGCCGCGAGTAATATTTCGTCTTGCTGACCTTATTATTCCTTTGACTGAAAAGCCATGATGAGTATAAAACTCAGCGTCTTCTATCGCGATTGTCGCAAGCTGCATGTGTTTTGGAGTCTCGGACAAAGGCAGAAGCGTTCTGTTTTGGTTTGAATATATTTTGAAAAGGAGGGCACCATTTCTGTCGTAGATTTTTGTTGAGAGGACTGGATTTTTGTCAACAAGTTGTCCGGGTTTAGGGAGGGTGAATAAGAAGCGGGACCAGAAAAAAATAGTGAAAAGTGAAAAGAGAAAAGTGAAAAGTGCG
>JBBTXW010000001.1:0-8520 GCA_038062025.1 Patescibacteria group bacterium | reverse complement strand
GAACTGGCTTCTCCACCTTGGGAAGGTGGCATACTACCGGTGTACTAATCCCGCAATAAGGAATTTTAACACACCTTTCTACATATCTACTTGTCTACCTGGCTACTTTGTATTCTCTCGTGGAATCGTCAAAGTTTGTCCGACATAAATCAGATTCGGGTGGTTCTTGATAATGGCCTTGTTTGCCCGCCATATTTTTACCCACTGATATCCGTCCCCATATGCACGAACAGCAATTCCCCAAAGATGGTCTCCGCGGACAACCATGTAGGACTCTGTCTGAATGGTGGGAGGAGTTGTGGGTTGTGGGTTTTGAGACAGGGTTGTGGGTGTGGGAGAGGGTGACACTTGAAAGGGCACAGAAGTTGGAGCCTGGGCAAGTTCTTGGGTGGGAAGAAACAACTCCTGTCCCTCTTCAATTGCGCCTGGGTTTGCGAGTTTGTTTTCTGTCGCAATATCTGTCCAGTTGTAGCCTGAGCCGTAAGATCTTTCAGCAATGCTCCAAAGAGTGTCTCCCTTTTGAACCTTGTATGTTCCGCCTGCTTGTGGCTGGAGATTTTGGGTTTGTGCAGACTCAGGGGTTATTTGAGGCGACACCTCGGGGCTGCCTGCTCGATTTCTTAGAGTGTTGAAAAGAAAAACTCCAACAACCAAAACGACCAAAGCCCCAAAAACCATGCTTATCATGTTCTCATTAAGTTTCATAACCTTCAAAATTTTCTTTGTATTCAATTCCATAGGTGCTGAGAAAATTTCTTAGAAATTTTCGATATAAACTTTAAAATCGCTTTTGTATCCATTTTGGTGCAAACTAGTGCTGACCGCAATATATCGATATCAAAACTAACCTGTCAAGACCCAAAATTTTATGGTAGAATAGTTTGTTGGGCTCGTGGTGTAGCGGTTAACACATCCGCCTGTCACGCGGAAGATCGCCGGTTCGATTCCGGTCGGGCCCGCCCTCAATGGACTTACACAAGAACATGTCCAATCTCGAGCTCTCGCGGCTCTTGAGAGCAATTGCCGCAGCTTTAGAAATCAAATACTCAAAAAATCCCACCAACAGATTTCGCGTAATTGCGTATGAGCGTGCAGCAGACTCGGTCGAGCATTCAACTTCTGAAGCTAAAGATCTTTGGGATGATAATAAGCTAGATTCAATTCCAGGCGTCGGCAAAACGATTGCCCAACACTTACATGACCTTTTTAAAACTGGAAAAGTAAAGGACTGGGAAGAAGTGTTTGAAGGCTTACCTCCTGCTATGTTTGAAATCATGCAGGTACCCGGAATTGGCCCAAAACGTGCCTATAAAATTTCTAAAGAGCTGGGGATTTCAAAAGCCCAAGGAGCAATTCAAAAATTAATAAAAGCCGCAGAAAAAGGGCGAATCCGCAAACTTGAGGGAATGGGGGAGCAATCTGAACTTCAAATCTTAGAAACCGTAAAACAAGTCAAAGAAAAATCTAAAAGGTTTCCCCTGCCCTACGCACAAACAGTGGCCGACGAAGTAATTGAATATATGAAAAAAAGCAAGGCTGTGGAGCGCATAGATACTTTAGGATCTCTTAGGCGACAGGTTTCAACAATTGGAGATGTTGATATTTCTGTGGCTTCAGATAAGCCCAAAGAGGTGATTAAACATTTCAAAAACTATCCAAAGAAGACAAAGCTTATCGAAGCAGGAACTGCAAGCGCCGCCCTTTTCGTGGGCGGCGGAATCCACGTAGACCTTATGGTCCAAACACCCGAAGCCTACGGAGCCCTGTTGCAGCACTTTACAGGATCCAAGGATCACAATGTTGCACTACGAACTTTAGCCGTCAAAAAAGGCCTTAGCTTATCAGAATATGGGATATCAAAACAGCCCGACAAATCGCGCTCTTTAAGGCCTGGCCTTAAAAGGGACGATAATACGCTCCTTTTTAACAGTGAGGAGAAATTCTACCAATATCTGGGTTTAGAGTGGATTCCACCTGAGCTTAGGGAAAACACAGGCGAAATTGAGGCCGCATTGAAGCACAAGCTTCCAAACTTGGTTGAAGTGAATGATCTTAAAGGTGATCTCCACCTTCATTCAAACTTTCCTCCCCAAACAAGCCATGATTCTGGGGCCCACACGCCAAACGAAATGGCAAAAGTAGCAAAACACCTGGGTTATGAATACATCGCATTTACTGAACACAACCCAAAGCAAACAGAAAGCAAAAACAAAATAATGGACGATTTAAAAAGGAAAAAAGAATTAATTGAGCAAATTCCGACCCTACGTGGAGGCTCTCGTGAAAATCGGTTACAAAAAGTGTTCAATAGCCTCGAGGTTGACATTAAGCCTAATGGTAAGCTTGCACTTCCCGACCTTGCTTTTGACCTTTTGGATTTTTTAGTTGTTGCTATCCATTCAAGTTTCCGCGGAACTCGTGAGGCTCAAACCTCAAGAATCCTGCAAGCGCTCGAATACCCTAAGGTTAAAATACTTGCGCACCCTACAGGAAGAATGTTGGGAAGCCGCGAAGGAATTGAGATTAATTGGCCAAAAGTTTTTGAGATTTGCAAAAAGAAAAACATTTGGCTTGAAATTAATAGTTGGCCGGAAAGACTCGATTTGCCGGACACACTCGTCCATGAAGCAATAAACTCCGGAGTAAAGCTAGTTATTAGTACAGATTCACACAGCAAAGATCAAATGGAGCTAATTCGATATGGTGTATCTGTTGCTCGTCGCGGCTGGGCAAAAAAGGGTGATATAATGAATACGCTACCTTACGATAAATTCGCAAAGGTTCTGGAAAGCAGGTGAAATTATGAACTTAACCTATATCTTAATCGGCGCAACAGTACTAATCGGTGGATATTTGCTTTACGTATACAACACACTCTCAACTTTTAAAGTACGCGTTCGCGCCTCAATCCAAGAAATTGCAAACCAGCTTAAAAGACAAGCAGATCTAATTCCAAACCTGGAATCATCTGTTAAAGGCTATCTAAAACACGAGAAAGGGATTTTTAAAGATCTAACTGATGCCAGAAAATCTGTGGTTGCAGCACAAAAGTCTGGAAGCCTTGCGCAAGCTGAGAAAGCAAGCGAAAAACTTGCGGCTGTGCTTCCACAAATCCGCATAGCAGTGGAATCTAATCCCGAAATTAAAGGGTCAACTGTGGTTACCAATCTTATGGATGAGCTAAGAGATACAGCTGACAAAGTCATGTACTCGCGCCGCACTCTTATTGATTTAACGGCAGATTACAACACAATGCTTGTAAACTTTCCGTCCAATATTGTTGCGAATATGTTTGGATTTAGACAAGAAAAAGGATTGGAAACGCCGGAGAGCCTGGACAACCTGAAAGTAACATCGGAGGAAACAAAAACGCCCAAAATAGGTTTTTAATTGATTATTCGTATGCGCAATATAACGAATGTCTACGAAGCCGTAGGCTCAAATAAACTAAAGAGTAACTTGGTGATGCTCTTTTTTACAGCTTTTGTGGTTGGTGTCGTTTGGGTGTTTGCCTATACGTTCGGATACGGCCCGGAAATGATCGGTTACGCGCTTGTGTTCTCAGGTCTAATGGCTTTTGCAAGCTACTGGTATTCAGACAAAATAATTTTAGGAATCTCACAAGCTCGCCCCGCAAACCGAAAGAAAGATTTCCACTTTTACACCGTCACAGAAAACCTATCGCTTGCCACAGGAATTCCCATGCCAAAGCTATATGTGATTGATGACACAGCAACAAATGCGTTTGCAACCGGAAGAGATCCAAAGCATGCAGTCGTTTGTGCAACAACTGGGCTTCTAGAAAAACTTGATCGTACTGAACTTGAAGGAGTAATCGGCCATGAGCTATCCCACATTGGAAACTACGACATTCGCCTCATGAGTATAGTTACGGTACTAGCAGGTTTGATAGTTCTTTTATCTGATTGGATGTTTAGAGTATCGGCACATTCAAACCGCGATGAAGACAACAAGGCTGGCGGAGTATTAATGATCGTGGGATTTGTGCTCGTTCTTCTCTCCCCAATTATTGCACAACTTATTAAGCTTGCCATCTCACGCCGCCGCGAATTTTTAGCAGATGCCTCAAGTGCTAAACTTACTCGCTACCCCGAAGGATTAGCCCGTGCTTTAGAAAAAATTGCAAAAGATAAAGAGCCATTAGAGGCCGCCAACAAAGCAACAGCCCATTTATATATCACCAACCCGTTTAAAGATGATGTAGGCGGAGCGAAGCGAAGTGGTGAGCAAGGTCGAACCCACTGGTTTGCAGGCTTGTTTAACACCCACCCCCCAGTAGAAGACCGCATCCGGGCGCTTCGCTCAATGGCCTAAACTAGCAGTCAACTTTTCCCTCTTGCGTGTTTCCCCTGGGAGTGTCTAATATATTTTTAAGTCGTTGTCGCAAATTAAAAAGGAAGAGAAGGAGTTTTTAGTTGATGAGTCAAATATCACCATGCTTGACAGACTCCGATGTTCAAGCCGTTGCCAAGGCGGCAAGACGCTTCGGCAACATGCGAGATGTTCTTTCAGGTGATATCCCAAGTCTTCTGGAGGACGGAATCACAGCCAAGGCACAACATGCACAGACCTGCTTTCATTGCAGGATAAAGGTCAATAGTGTCAAAACTAACGAGGGTGGAATCCCATTTGAATGGGGCGTCCCCAGAAGGCCAGCTCATGCTTTTCAGATGGCCTTCCGTCTTTGATTTTTGATTTTGTGGTACAATTTACCCAGCCTGCTTGAAAAAGCAGAGTATTATTGAGGAGTGGTAAATTGCTTGACAGATTCAAAAAAGCCGTTGATTCTGGTGAATCAGAAATGTGGCTTGGCCACCGTTTCTGGTTAGTCTACCTTCACGAAGGTCGTGAAGCAGCAATAGAAGCACTGTGCTTTCTTGTCAACGTAAACCGAGGGAGAACCGCACTAGTGCGGGCTCTCGAATACAACTACTCACCTTTCCTGTTCTGACAACTCCCTTGCAGGCGGCCCAAGTGCCCACTCTCGCCGCCTGCAAGGAACATTTCAAGGGCTTTTTTATTGACATCGGCATTTTCACTTCTTAATATGGTTTATGCCAGCAAAAATTCAAATTGATGAAAAACAGTTCATGGGCTTATTCGTAAGGGGTTTTGAAGAATTAATTTTGCCTGTTCTGGATGACATATACAAAAAAATGGCAACGAAAAATGATCTTTCAAGAGTTGAAGCGACTGTTGACCGTATAGAAAGAAAACAGGATAACCATGAAACAAGATTTGAGCAAACTGAAAAACGACTTTCTAATCTCGAGTCTGAAATCACCTCTCAATAATGCTAAGATAGCCTGTGGCCAAACTTACAACCAACGAAGTCAAAACAATTGCCCGCTTAGCAAATCTCCCTCTAACTAAAAAAGAAGAAACAGGTTTTTCTTCCCAACTTTCAAAGATTGTTGACTACTTTGACGAGCTTCGTGCTGTGAATACGAAGGGAGTCGACCCAACGTTCGTTCCAGTAGATTTAGAAAATATTACACGCAAAGATGCGACTAAGCCTTGTCTGACCCAAGAAGAAGCATTAAAAAACTCTCCAGCAGTTGACAACGGAATGTTTGTAGTAAGCAAAATAACCAGTAACCATTTGAACAATGAACAATAAATGAATCATTAATCCATTAATAACTATGTCTGAAATAACTAAATTAACATTAAAGGACACAATTAAAGATTTGGAAGAAAAAAAGTTTTCTGGCGAGGAACTGTGTTCAGCATATGTTGACCGTGCAAACAAACTCAATCCAGAGTTAAACGCCTACTTGACTTTGTGCAAACCACAGAAGGGGATTCCAGCCGCAGTAAAAGACGTTTTTTCAACAAAAGACATAAGAACAACCGCAGGTTCAAAGATTCTTGAAAACTACTCTCCCCAATATGATGCGACTGTAATCAGTAGACTGAAGCCTGTAGACATTTCGATTCTCGGAAAAGCCAACTGCGATGAGTTTGCGATGGGATCCTCCGGAGAAAACTCCGCATACGGGGTTACCAGAAACCCGTGGAACCTTGAAAAAATCCCAGGCGGCTCATCTTCCGGCTCAGCAGCCGCAGTTTCTGCAGATATGTGTGTTTTTGCGCTGGGCACAGATACCGGAGGCTCAATTCGCCAACCTGCGGCAATGTGCGGAGTTGTTGGCTTAAAACCAACTTACGGAAGAGTCTCAAGATATGGCGTAATTGCCATGGCTTCATCTCTTGATTGCCCGGGACCTATCACAAAGTCCGTTGGTGATGCAAGAACAGTGCTTGAATGGATCACTGGGGCAGATGGGAAAGACTCAAACGTGGCAGAAACGAAAAAAGTAAAAGGTAAAATGAAAAACGATATATCAAAAATAAAAATAGGTATACCAACAGAATACTTTACTGAAGGTCTAGACCATGATGTAAAAATTACTGTAGAAAACGCAATAAAACAGCTTGAAGAACTTGGAGCATCAATTGTGGAAATAACCCTACCACACACAGAGTACGCAATTGCTGCCTACTACATCTTGATAGCTTCAGAAGTTTCTTCCAACATGGCTCGTTACGATGGAATTAGGTTTGGGGGGAGTAGAGACTTGTTTGGAGACGAAGTTAAAAGAAGAATAATGCTTGGAACCTTCTCTCTATCTGTGGGCTACTGGGATGATTATTTTGCAAAAGCTGCCAAGGTTAGAACTTTAATCAAACGAGATTTTGAGAAAGCTTTTGACCCTTCGACAGGCTCAGGGTGTGATGTGATAGTTGGGCCTGTTTCACCAACAGTTGCTTGGAGTCTTGGCGAGAAAATTGACGATCCTTTGAAAATGTATCTCTCAGATGTCTACACAGTCCCCCCAAGTCTTGCCGGTATCCCAGGACTGTCTGTTCCATGTGGTTTTGTCCAAGGTCTTCCTGTGGGATTACAGTTGCTTAGTAAACACTTTGACGAAGAAACAATTCTTAACGTGGGCGAAGCATATGAGGTGTCCACAAACTGGCACTTAAGTAAGCCGCAAATCGCAAATAGCGAATAGCAAATAGTCATGTTTAGATTCGAACAACTAGAAATATGGAAACACGCTATAGCCTATGCAAAACTCGGCTATAAAGTTGTGGAAAGTTTACCAAAAACAGAAGAGTTTAGTTTAAAATCACAAATGAAAAGAGCATACGTGTCTGTTCCTAGCAACATTGCAGAAGGGTCAGGAAGTGTGACAACAAAAGGCTTCTGTAATTACTTAGATATCTCGATAAAGTCTACGCTTGAAACTGTGTCGCAAGCACTATTCGCCAAAGAGCTAACATACTTAAACCAAAATCAAGTTTCCGAACTATATGGCGAAGCGGAGCATCTTATAAGAAGGATAAGATCTTTTAAGCGAGCTCTTAACAAAAAATGAACGCAGAACAATTTGCAATTAGCAATTCGCTATTAGCTAAATATGAACCAATAATCGGCCTAGAGGTGCATGTTGAGCTAAATACCAAGAGTAAAATGTTTTGTACCTGTTCTACAGAATATTTTGGCGCAAAACCAAATACCCATACGTGCCCTATATGCTTAGGGCTTCCGGGTGCCTTACCCTATGCAAACACAGAAGCGTTAGTTGCTTGTGCAAAAATTGGTTTAGCACTTGGTTGTACTATTTCTGAAGAATCGCGCTTTGAGAGAAAAAACTATTTTTATCCCGATCTCCCAAAGGGATTTCAGATTTCCCAATATCGTTGGCCTTTAACTAGAGATGGGAAGATAGAAGTGAGAAGTGCGAAAGGTGAAGTGAGAACTGTGAGAATCAATCGAGTACACATGGAGGAAGATACGGGAAAACTTATCCATCAGGGTGATTCTACGCTTATTGATTACAACCGCTCTGGAATCCCTTTGGTAGAAATTGTTACCGAACCGGACTTTCGAGACTCGGAAGAAATTCGTGATTATGCAAAAAAGCTTCAGCAAATTTGCAGATATTTAGGAGTATCCAATGCCAATATGGAGCGCGGGGATATGCGGCTAGAGGCGAACGTGTCCGTGAGGAGAATTCCGAACGGTCATCCTGAGCGAGCAGAACGAGTCGAAGGATCTGTAGAATTGCCTTCATATCGTGTTGAGCTCAAAAACATAAACAGTTTTCGTTTCATGGTTGCAGCAGTCGAATACGAAATAAATCGCCAGATCGAAGCTTTGGAAAACGGCGAACTATTAGTCCAAGAAACCCGCGGATGGGACGAGAATAAAAAACAAACGTATCCTCAAAGAAAAAAGGAAGAAGCAAATGATTATAGATACTTTCCGGAACCAGACGTTCCAAAATTACAAATTAAAAATTACAAATTAAAAATTAAAGAAGAGATGCCGGAGTTACCGGGAGAGAAGATTACACGCTTTGTGCAAAGCTATAACCTTAATGTAGCGCAAGCCGTGATACTTATTGATACCCAAAGTTTGGCAGATTACTTTGAAGAAGCGGTAAAAATTGGTGCTGAACACAATGTGGCTGCTTCAAAAATAGCAAA